>JABDCB010000063.1:1990-13145 GCA_013288325.1 Bacteroidota bacterium | reverse complement strand
CAGGTGGTAAAAGCAAAAGTGCCGCTGTCAGAAATGTTCGGATATGTTACTTCACTCCGTACTATCACTTCAGGTCGTGCAACTTCTACGATGGAGTTTGATCACTATGCAGAAGCGCCAAGAGCGATTTCCGATGAGGTAATTGCAAAAGCAAAAGGTAAAAAAGCAGAAAAAGTTTAATTCACTCATACCCAGAACAAGATATATTATGAGCCAAAAGATCCGCATTAAACTGAAATCATACGACTTCAACCTGGTTGACAAGTCGGCTGAGAAGATCGTAAAAACGGTAAAATCTACCGGAGCTGTGGTAAGTGGACCCATTCCACTTCCTACACACAAGAAGATTTATACTGTGCTGCGTTCCCCGCACGTAAATAAAAAGGCAAGGGAACAGTTTCAGTTGTGTTCATACAAACGTTTGCTGGATATCTACAGTGCTACAGCAAAAACAGTGGATGCTCTTGGTAAATTGGAGCTCCCAAGCGGTGTAGAAGTAGAAATCAAAGTACCTTAATCTATAGAACGGGGTATTTAAAAATCTTAAATCCTAATTCGAAAATCTTAAATCAGCATGTCAGGTATCATAGGTAAAAAAATCGGAATGACCAGCGTATTCGGTGCCAATGGAAAATATATTCCATGCACAATTATCGAAGCCGGTCCTTGCGTTGTTACGCAAGTAAAAACCTTGGAGAAAGACGGATATACAGCCGCTCAGCTTGCTTTTGACGATAAAAAGGAAAAGCATACAAGCGGAGCAATGAAAGGCCACTTCCAAAAAACAAACACAACTCCAAAACGTAAATTGGCGGAGTTTGATTTTGAAGAGCCTAAAAACCCGGGCGACCTGGTAACGGTAGATCTTTTTTCAGAAGGTGAATTTGTTGATGTAGTAGGTACTTCCAAAGGAAAGGGTTTCCAGGGTGTAGTGAAACGTCATGGATTCAGTGGTGTTGGAGGACAGACACATGGTCAGCATGACCGTCAGCGTGCACCCGGATCATTGGGAGCATCATCTTTCCCGGCACGTGTATTCAAAGGAATGAAGATGGCAGGACGTATGGGCGGAGATCGTATCAAAACCAGGAATATCACCATCATCAAGGTATTCCCTGAGAAAAATCTGATTCTTGTAAAAGGCTCTGTAGCTGGTGCAAAAGGATCGTATCTATTGATTGAAAAATAATTGAATAAACAGACCCATGGAAGTTACTATCACCGATAAAAAACGGCAAAGCAACCGGCAAAAAGATCAAGCTGAATGACGAAGTATTTGCCATTGAGCCAAATGATCACGCGATTTACCTCGATGTGAAACAATATCTTGCCGCTCAGCGCCAGGGTACACACAAGGCTACTGAACGTGCCGATATTCACCGCACTACCAAGAAGCTGAAAAGACAGAAAGGTACAGGAGGAGCTCGTGCAGGATCTATGAAATCGCCTTTGTTTAAAGGAGGAGGACGTGTATTCGGACCCCGTCCACGCGATTACTCTTTCAAACTGAACAAAAAGCTGAAGAAGCTGGCCCGTAAATCGGCTCTGACTTACAAGGCAAAAGACAATAACATCATTATCCTTTCTGATTTTCAGATGGAAACCCCGAAAACAAAGGGTTTTGCAGAGATTCTGAACAACCTGAAGGTAAACGACAAAAAAACGCTTTTTGTACTTGCTGAGTCGAATAAAAACATATATTTGTCGTCCCGAAATTTGAGCCTCAGTAAGGTCGTAACAGTTTCAGAATTAACAACTTACGATATATTGAATGCCTCAAATATTGTGCTTGCCGAAGGGTCAGTAAAGGCAATTGAAGAAACACTGTTAAGCAATTAAGGATATGGATATCATAATTAAACCAATTGTAACCGAGAAGATGACCGCTCAGGCTGATAAGCTGAACCGGTACGGTTTTCTGGTAAACAAGGACGCTAACAAGCTCATGATAAAGCAGGCTGTAGAAAAGATGTACGGCGTAACTGTGGAGCAAGTCAATACTCAGAACTACATCGGTAAAGTGCGTATGCGCAATACCCGTGCAGGAATGCAGATAGGTATTGCCAACCGTAGCAAGAAAGCGGTTGTGACATTGAAAAAAGGAGAAACCATTGATTTTTACAGCAGCATTTAATTCTTCCGTAAAATGGCATTAAAGAAATACAGACCACTGACTCCTTCCCAGCGATTTAAGCTGAGCCCGACTTTTGAAGAGATCACTACTTCAAAACCGGAGAAGAGCCTGATGACTTCTACAAAGAGCACAGGTGGAAGAAACAACACCGGTAAGATGACCATCCGCAATGTAGGCGGTGGACACAAAAAGCAATTCCGTATTATCGATTTCAAACGTGATAAGTTTGATATCCCCGGAACTGTTAAAAGTATTGAGTATGACCCGAACCGTACTGCACGTATTGCCCTGGTGGTATATGCAGATGGAGAGAAGCGTTATATCATAGCTCCAAACGGATTGAAAGTAGGAAAGAAGATCCTTTCCGGCAAAACAGCTACTCCTGATGTAGGAAATGCAATGCCGCTGAGCGAAGTACCACTGGGAACAGTGATACACAATATTGAACTTCGTCCCGGTCAGGGAGCTAAGATGGCACGGAGCGCAGGCTCTTATGCACAGCTTACTGCCCGTGAAGGAAAATATGCAGTATTACGTATGCCTTCCGGTGAGTTACGTATGATTCTGATCAACTGCCTGGCAGTAATCGGATCCGTATCGAACTCCGAACATAACCTGGAAGATCATGGTAAAGCAGGTCGCAGACGCTGGTTAGGTCGCAGACCACGTGTACGTGGTGTTGCAATGAACCCGGTGGATCACCCGATGGGTGGTGGTGAAGGAAGAGCTTCCGGCGGACACCCACGTTCACGTAAGGGCATTCCGGCTAAAGGGTACAAAACACGTTACCCGAAGAAAGCTTCTAACAAACATATCATAGAAAGAAGAAAGAAATAACAAAATAGTCATCAGTGTACAGCGGGCAATTTGCAAACTGAACACTGTAAACTGAACACTGAAAAAAAATGGCACGTTCAATTAAAAAAGGTCCTTTTGTTGATTACAAGCTGGATCGTAAAGTTCAGAAAATGATTGCCGGCAGTAAGAAAGCTGCGGTAAAGACATGGGCAAGACGTTCCACGATTACACCGGATTATGTAGGACAGACATTCGCTGTACATAACGGAAAAAGTTTTATACCGGTATATGTTACGGAGAATATGGTAGGACACAAATTAGGAGAATTTGCCCCGACCCGTACTTTCCGCGGACACTCCGGAAACAAGAAGGATTAATAATAAGTTTTTAGCATCAGATAACCTGAACTGAAATGGCCAACAGAAAACATATAGCAGCGGAAGAGCGGAAGGAAGAGCGCAAGTCGCAATACCTCGCCAAGCTGAATAACTGTCCTACTTCTCCCCGTAAGATGAGGCTTGTAGCCGATCTGATCCGTGGAAAAGATGTGTACAAAGCACTCAGCATCCTGAAATTTACGCCAAAGGAAGCGGCAGGACGTTTGGAGAAACTTTTGGCCTCTGCCATTGTGAATTATGAGAAAAAATCAGGTAACCGTCCTGAAGACGCTAATCTGGTAGTACAAGAGATATTTGTAGACAGCGGGTTTCAGATGAAACGTATCCGTACCGCGCCTCAGGGCCGTGCATACCGTGTACGTAAACGCTCCAACCATGTAACACTGGTAGTAGGAGAGAAGAAGGAAGAGACCAAAAAGACAAAAGAAAAAGTTAAAGCAGCAGCAGAAACCAACTAATTACTTCAGCACAAATCTAAATGGGACAAAAAGCAAATCCGATTGGTAACAGGCTTGGAATCATCAAAGGATGGGACTCCAACTGGTATGGTGGAAAACACTATGCCGATAAGCTGGTGGAAGATGAAAAGATCCGTAACTACCTGCGTGCCCGTTTGGGGAAAGCAAGTATTTCGAAGATCGTTATCGAGCGCACGCTTAAGCTGATCACCGTAACCATTCATACCGCACGTCCGGGTATCATCATCGGTAAAGGAGGAAAGGAAGTTGATAAGCTGAAGGAAGAGTTGAAAAAACTGACCAAGAAAGAAGTACAGATCAATATCTTCGAAATTAAGCGTCCTGAACTGGATGCCCGTCTGGTGGCTGATAGCATTGCCCGTCAGCTCGAAGGTCGTATCTCTTTCCGTCGCGCCATTAAAATGGCTATCGCATCTACCATGCGTATGGGAGCAGAAGGTATCAAGGTAAAAACATCCGGCCGTTTAGGCGGAGCGGAAATTGCCCGTGTTGAAGGATATAAAGAAGGACGTACTCCATTGCATACCCTGCGTGCCGATATCGATTATGCTATATCAGAAGCACATACTACTTACGGCCGTATCGGTGTTAAAGTATGGATTTGCAAAGGAGAAGTTTTTGGAAAACGTGATCTGAGCCCAAACTTTCAGGGAACAGCTCCGAAAGAGAAAAAACCAGGAGGTGATAACCGCCCCGACCGCAGAGGAATGGGTGCACCGAACAAAGGTCCACGCAGAGAGAAAAAAGGAGAATAATTAACTGAATTTGAACAACCGGTTAAGTAAAGCCGGAAGAACAGAATCGACAATAAGATAAAAGATGTTACAGCCAAAAAGAACGAAGCATCGCAAGACGCACAAGATGAAGATGAAGGGGAATGCCAAACGCGGCAGTCAACTTTCATTCGGAACTTTCGGTATCAAAGCAATGGAAGGATGCTGGATGACAGCCAAGCAGATTGAAGCGGCCCGTGTAGCGGTAACCCGTTTCCTGAAACGCGAAGGCCAGGTGTGGATCAACGTATTCCCTGACAAACCAATTACACGTAAGCCTGCAGAGGTTCGTATGGGTAAAGGTAAAGGAGCTCCTGAGTATTGGGTAGCAGTGGTAAAACCAGGACGTGTTATTTTCGAAGCAGATGGTGTATCACTTGAAACTGCGAAAGAAGCCATGCGTTTGGCAGCACAAAAACTTCCGGTGGTGACTAAGTTCATCGTACGTAAAGATTATCAAAAGGAAACAACCGCTTAATCGTTAAGAGCTAAGGAACATGAAAAAAGAAGAAATAACACAGCTTACACCCGATGGTATCCGCGAAAAAATTGCGGAAGAATCGGCATCGCTGTCCAAGCTGAAACTCAATCATACTGTTTCCTCCATTGAGAATCCGCTCAAAATCAGAACTTCCCGCAGGCTTATTGCCCGTTTGAAAACTGAATTGAAAAGCAGGGAACTCCAGTCAGCTAAAAAATAAAAGTATTGCAGATGCAACAGACCATGGAACTAGAAAGAAATCTTAGAAAAGAAAAAGTAGGTATCGTTACCAGCAACAAGATGAATAAATCCATCGTTGTGAGCGTGGAACGTCGTGTAAAGCACAAGAAATACGGAAAGTTCGTTAAACGGACCTCTACTTTCATGGCACACGATGAAAAGAATGACTGCAATATCGGAGATACAGTACGTATTACCGAGACCCGCCCTCTGAGCAAAAGCAAATGCTGGAGACTCGTGGAAGTCATCGAGCGTGTGAAATAAGAAATTTGTAATTCGTCAATCGTATAATTCATTAATTGAAATGATACAATCAGAATCCAGGCTAACAGTGGCCGACAACAGTGGTGCGAAAGAAGTGCTTTGTATTCGGGTACTGGGCGGAACCAGAAAGAAATATGCTTCGATCGGAGATAAGATCGTGGTAACAGTGAAGCATGCACTACCTTCCGGAAACGTGAAAAAAGGTACCGTATCGAAAGCTGTTATTGTACGTGTATCCAAAGAGATTCGTCGTCCCGATGGTTCATACATTCGTTTCGATGACAATGCCTGTGTACTGCTCAATCCGCAGGATGAACTTCGCGGTACCCGTATCTTCGGACCGGTAGCTCGTGAACTGCGCGACAAACAATACATGAAGATTATTTCCCTGGCACCGGAAGTACTCTGATTCAAACAACGAATTAAAAAGAATAGAACTCATGTCAATTAAACTGAAAATTAAAAAAGGCGACCTGGTAAAGGTCATGAGCGGGGAAGCGAAAGGGGAGACCGGAAAGGTAATCTCTATCAACCGCGAAAATAACCGGGTGTTGGTAGAAGGAGTGAACAAGGTGAAAAAACACACCAAGCCAAATGCAAAACATCCTAACGGAGGTATTGTGGAGCAGGAAGCAACACTTCATATTTCCAATCTGATGCTGATGGACGGAGCCGGAAAAGCAAGCCGTATCGGACGTAAAGTGGATGAGAAGTCAAACAAACTAGTACGTTTTTATAAATCAACCGGGGAGGTAGTAAAATAAAATGAGCACTACAACGTATACACCGAGAATGAAGAAAACCTACAGGGAACAGGTAATACCTGCCTTGCAGAAGAAATTCAACTATACCAGCAATATGCAGGTTCCTAAACTGGAAAAGATTTGTCTTAACCAGGGTGTTGGAGATGCAGTATCTGATAAGAAACTGATCGAATCATCGGTAAAAGAAATGACCATGATTACCGGTCAGAAAGCAGTACCAACTTATTCCCGTAAGGACATCTCCAATTTTAAACTTCGTAAAGGAGTTGCAATCGGAGTACGTGTAACACTGCGTGGCGATAAGATGTATGAGTTTCTGGATCGTCTGGTATCTTCTTCACTGCCACGTATCCGTGACTTCCGCGGTATCAGTGATAAAGGATTTGATGGAAAAGGAAATTATACCCTGGGTATTACCGAGCAAATCATTTTCCCTGAAATTGATATTGACAAAGTAACCAAGATGATGGGAATGGATATCACGTTTGTGACATCAGCCCACAGTGATGAAGAGGCACGTTCCCTCCTCACCGAATTCGGATTACCATTTAAAAAAGATAAAAAATAAAGATCGGATATGGCAAAAGAATCCATGAAGGCCCGTGAGGTCAAAAGAGCAAGACTGGTAAGCGTATATGCTGAAAGACGTGCAGCTCTGAAAGCTGCCGGTGATTGGGTAGGAATTCAAAAACTTCCGCGTAACTCATCCAAAATCCGCATGCGCAACCGTTGCAAACTTTCAGGACGTCCACGGGGTTATATCCGTCAGTTCGGTCTTTGCCGGAACCAGTTCCGCGAAATGGCATTGTTTGGTAAAATACCAGGCGTGACAAAAGCAAGCTGGTAAGAAAAGAGTTTGCCGTAGCGTAAAAGAGAATTAAACATATAGTAGTTGTTTACTATAATTATCCTGTTCGCGGGGTAACATATAAACCAGAAAAAATGACAGATACAATTGCCGATTACCTTACTCGTGTAAGAAACGCCATCAGGGCTAATCACCGGGTTGTAGAGGTTCCTGCCTCTAACCTGAAGAAAGAGATCACCAAGATTCTTTTTGACAAAGGTTATATTCTCAACTACAAGTTTGAGGATAATGCCGTACAAGGATCAATCAAAATAGCACTCAAGTATCATCCTGTAACCAAACAGCCTGCTATTCGCGGTCTGGATCGTATCAGCCGTCCGGGTTTGAGAAAATATACCGGATCGGAAAAACTTCCCCGTGTGTTAAACGGACTGGGAATTGCGATCCTTTCTACTTCAAAAGGTATTATGACCGATAAGGAAGCCAAGAAAGAAAATGTTGGCGGAGAAGTATTGTGCTACGTATACTAAAACTGAGAGGAACCAAGACATGTCACGTATAGGAAAATTACCCATCACACTTCCGAAAGGAGTGGAGGTTAGTGTAGCAAAAAGCACAGTAACTGTAAAAGGACCGAAAGGAACCCTTACACAGGATGTGGATACAGCTATCAGCGTTGAAGTGAAAGACGGAATCATTACCCTTTCCCGTCCCACCGAGCAAAAAAGACATAAAGCCCTTCACGGTTTGTACCGTGCTCTGATTCAGAATATGATAAACGGTGTTTCTACCGGATATCGTACCGAGCAGGAGCTGGTAGGTGTGGGTTACAGGGCAGCTGTAAAAGGCCAGATCCTGGAGCTGACTTTAGGTTATTCACACAATATCATGTTTGAATTGCCCAAAGAAATCAAGCTTGCCACTACAGCTGAAAAAGGGAAGAACCCGACTATCATCATGGAGTGTGCCGATAAGCAACTCATCGGAATGGTAGCTGCAAAACTGCGCTCTATGCGTAAACCTGAGCCTTACAAAGGAAAAGGTATCAAGTTTGTAGGTGAGCAGCTCAGAAGAAAAGCTGGTAAGTCAGCCGGTAAATAATTAAACAGATTCGAACCAATTTAAATAGAATAACATGGCAGTTACGAAAGCCTCCAGAAGGGCGAAAATAAAGAAACGGATCCGTGGAGTGGTACATGGTACCGCTACAGCACCCCGCTTGTCAGTTTTCAGAAGCAACAGCGAAATCTATGCACAGGTGATTGATGACGTGGCCGGAAAAACACTGGTTTCCGCTTCATCCCTGATCAAGGAGATAGCAACACAGAAAGTGAATAAAGTGGAACAGGCGAAACTGGTTGGTAAAGCAGTGGGAGAGAAGGCTATTCAGGCTGGTATCAAAGCTGTATGTTTCGACCGCAATGGCTACCTGTATCATGGCCGTGTGAAATCACTTGCAGAAGGTGCCCGGGAAGCCGGTCTTAAATTTTAACCGAATCATTTTAGCATCACCATACAATGGCAAACGTAAACATCAAAAGAGTTAAGTCAAGCGATATCGAACTGAAAGACAAATTGGTTTCTATTCAGCGCGTAACCAAGGTTACCAAAGGCGGAAGGGCTTTTACCTTCTCTGCTATCGTGGTAGTTGGAAATGAAAAAGGAGTGGTTGGATACGGCCTGGGTAAAGCCAAGGAGGTATCGGATGCCATTGCAAAAGCAATTGATGATGCAAAGAAAAACCTGCTGAAAGTAAGTGTGGTTAAAGGAACAGTTCCACATGATCAGTATGGCAAATTCGGAGGTTCTCTTGTTCTGCTTAAACCAGCAGCACATGGTACCGGTGTAATTGCAGGTGGTGCAATGCGTGCAGTACTGGAAAGCGTTGGGATTACCGATGTATTGGCTAAATCAAAAGGAAGCTCTAACCCTCACAACGTGGTAAAAGCTACTTTCGATGCCCTTACTAAAATGCGTGATGCTTCTACGATTGCACAACAGCGTGGAATCACGATGGAAAAAGTGTTCAACGGTTAATTGGTTATTTTTACACGAAATTTAAAATATAAAGCATATGGCTAAGATCACAATCAAGCAGGAGAAAAGCGGAATTCACAGCACCCTGCGCCAAAAACGCACACTGGAAGCACTTGGTTTCAGCAAACTGAACCAACTTGTGGAAGTGGAAGCAACACCTCAGATAAAGGGGATGCTGGAAAAAGTTAAACATCTTGTAAGTGTTGTTGCCTAAAGAAAAGACGCTATGAAACTCAATACACTCACGCCTGCAAAAGGCGCAACGAAAAATGCTGGTAAACGCAAAGGCCGTGGACAAGGTTCCGGTAAAGGCGGTACCTCTACAAAAGGTCACAAAGGAGCTCAGTCCAGAACAGGATATTCTCAGAAATTCGGTTTTGAAGGTGGTCAGATGCCCCTTCAGAGACGTGTACCTAAATTCGGTTTTAAAAATATCAACCGGATTGAATTCCGTGGTATCAACCTGGATGTGATCCAGAAACTGGTAGACGAAACCAAACTGACTGCCCTCGACATCGAAATGTTCATTGCTCATGGCTTGGCTAACAAGAATGACAAAATGAAAGTTTTGGGCCGTGGCGAACTGAAAGCTAAAGTGGATATCAAGGCGCATGCATTTTCTGCAAGCGCAAAGGCCGCCATAGAATCCAAAGGCGGTTCGGCAACAACTATCTGATATGAAGAACTTAATAAATACCATATCCAATATCTGGAAAATCGAAGAACTTCGGTCGCGTATCTTGTATACGCTCGGGTTTCTGCTGATTTACCGTTTTGGATCTTATGTGGTTATTCCGGGTGTAGATCCGAATGTGTTCAATAACTCGAGCAAATCGGATAATGACCTGATTAACCTCATTAATATTTTCGCAGGAGGAGCATTTTCACGTGCATCTATTTTCGCACTTGGAATTATGCCTTATATCTCTGCATCCATTATCGTTCAGTTAATGGGAATGGCTCTTCCTTATTTTCAGCGCTTACAGCGTGAAGGAGAAAGCGGCCGTAAAAAAATCAATCAGTATACCCGTTACCTCACTGTAATCATTACCGGATTCCAGTCTATTGGTTATATCGCTTCTCAGATCGTTCCTAAAATGTCTGTACCTCCAACTATGTTCTTCTGGATGCAGTCGGTATTGGTACTTATTACAGGAACCATCTTCGTGATGTGGATCGGGGAGAAGATTACAGATAAAGGAATCGGAAATGGTATTTCCCTTGTTATCATGGTGGGTATCATTGCCCGTTTGCCTTTCGCATTCTTTTCCGAGTTCTCTCACCGTCTGGCAGCAGAAGGGGGAGGTTTGATCATGTTACTGGTTGAAATCGTATTCCTGATGCTGGTAATTGTATTCAGTATTCTGCTGGTGCAGGGTACGCGAAGGATCCCGGTACAGTTTGCCAAACGTATTGTAGGTAATAAACAATACGGAGGACAACGTCAGTACATCCCGCTTAAGGTGAATGCGGCAGGTGTAATGCCTATCATCTTTGCTCAGGCTATCATGCTTATTCCGATTACCATTGCAGGATATGCTGCAGGTAACTCCGGTTCCAGCGGATTCCTTCAGACATTCAGCGACCACTATGGTTTCTGGTACAACTTTGTATTCGCGGTGCTTATTGTTGCCTTTACCTACTTCTACACAGCTATCACGGTTAATCCGAATCAGATGGCAGAAGAGATGAAACGCAATGAAGGTTTTATACCGGGTGTAAAACCAGGAAAGAAAACAGCAGAATTCATTGATAATATCATGTCACGTATCACCTTCCCTGGATCTTTGTTCCTGGCTATGGTAGCTATCTTGCCAGCATTTGCTATCAAGATGAATATCACAAACGAGTTTGCACACTTTTTCGGCGGCACTTCCCTTCTTATCCTGGTAGGTGTTGTATTGGATACTTTACAGCAGATTGAAAGTCACCTGCTCATGCGTCACTATGACGGACTGATGAAAACCGGCCGTATTAAA
>JABDCB010000063.1:0-1980 GCA_013288325.1 Bacteroidota bacterium | reverse complement strand
ATTAAAGGCAGAGGAACACAGGCCATGGCGGATACGAGTTATTGAGGAGAAAAGATGATTAAGTATAAGTCGACAGAAGAGATTGAGTTAGTTAGGTATAGTTCTTTACTTGTTGCGAAAACATTGGCGGAAGTAGCCAGAATTATCAGACCGGGTATTACTACACTGGAGCTTGATAAAACTGCTGAAGCATTTATCCGAAGCCATGATGCAGAGCCGGCTTTTAAGGGCTACAGAGGGTTTCCTTTTACACTATGTGTATCAGTAAATGCCGAAGTGGTACATGGAATGCCTGGAAAATATGTCCTTCAGGAAGGAGATGTTGTATCAGTGGATTGCGGGGTAAAAAAGAATGATTTCTATGGCGATTCGGCTTACACATTTGCTGTGGGAGCCATTAAACCGGAAGTCAGACAATTGCTCGACGTTACGAAAGCATCTTTGTACAAAGGCATTGAAATGGCTGAAGCAGGAATGCGTATAGGCGATATCGGTGCAGCAGTACAGGAGCATGCAGAGAAGTTTGGTTACGGTGTGGTAAGAGAGCTGGTGGGACATGGAGTAGGTAAAAGCCTGCATGAAGATCCGGAAGTACCGAATTACGGGAAGAAGGGCAGTGGTCCAAAACTTCAGGAAGGGCTGGTCATCGCGATAGAACCGATGATTAATCTGGGAAAGAAGAATGTAAGACAAGGGAAAGATGGGTGGACCATATTTGCCGCTGATGGATTACCTTCTGCACATTTTGAACATACCATAGCGGTATCTAAACATGGAAAGGCAGACATTCTGACTTCTTTTAAAGAGATTGAAGCAGTTTTGAAAGAACAAGAAATAATTAATTGATTAAAAAGCAGTATGGCAAAACAACCATCCATCGAGCAGGACGGAACGATTATAGAAGCATTGTCGAATGCAATGTTTAGGGTGGAGTTGGAGAACGGACATGTTATTACGGCGCATATTTCGGGTAAAATGAGGATGAATTACATTAAAATCCTGCCCGGAGACAAGGTAAAGGTGGAAATATCACCCTACGATTTAACAAAAGGAAGAATATCATACAGGTACAAATAACAACATCGATTTATCATGAAGGTCAGGACATCCATTAAAAAAAGAAGTGTTGATTGCAAACTGGTACGTAGAAAAGGCCGGCTGTATATCATCAATAAGAAAAATCCGAAGTTCAAGCAACGTCAAAAGAACTGATTTTTCGCACATTTTTTGTAAATTCGCAAATTCAAAAAAAGACATCAATGGCTCGTATTGCTGGTATTGATTTACCAAAGAACAAAAGAGGAGAAATCGGACTGACCTATATCTATGGGATCGGAAGAAGCACAGCTCAAAAAATCCTGAGCGCTGCCGGAGTAGATTGGAACACAAAAGTCCAGGATTGGACTGATGAACAAACCAATAAAATCCGTACCATCCTGAATGATAAACATAAGGTGGAAGGTGCTTTACGCTCCGAGGTTCAGCTGAACATCAAGCGTTTGGTAGATATCGGTACCTACCGCGGTATGCGTCATCGTAACGGACTTCCGGTGCGTGGACAAACCACCAAAAATAATGCACGTACCCGCAAAGGAAAACGGAAGACTGTGGCAAACAAGAAGAAAGTGACTAAATAAGCAGATTAACAATGGCAAAACAGCAACAACAGGCATCAGGTGCTAAAGGGGCGAATGCTCCTGCAGCGAAGACAACCAAGAAACGGGTTGTAAAAGTGGATGCAATCGGCGAAGCGCATATTAATGCAACCTTCAACAACATCATTATCTCCCTGACCAATATGCAGGGACAGGTGATAGCCTGGGCCAGTGCCGGGAAGATGGGTTTCCGGGGTTCTAAAAAGAACACTCCGTATGCAGCGCAGCTTGCAGCAGCTGATTGTGCTA
This sequence comes from Bacteroidota bacterium, assembly GCA_013288325.1. Classification (GTDB taxonomy): domain Bacteria; phylum Bacteroidota; class Bacteroidia; order Palsa-965; family Palsa-965; genus Palsa-965. Next base: position 76 of record JABDCB010000063.1, on the reverse strand, counting down.
AGGTGGCACATGAAGCAGGTCTCCGCAAAGTAAAAGTGTTTGTAAAAGGACCCGGAGCAGGACGTGAGTCGGCTAT
>JABDCB010000062.1 GCA_013288325.1 Bacteroidota bacterium | reverse complement strand
ATTAACAAGATATCCGGAAGCCGTTTTCTCGTCATAGATAGAATTATACGTATGGGTATCTTCCAAGCGACCCATATTATAAAACATCAGCATCCCCTTATCGGCGGGAGGCACACCGGTTCTGGAATAATATTTTATCTGATGAAGACGAATGGTGACCGACAAAACAGGTTTATCCTCACCAAAATCCTTTTTAATCTTTGTGAGCAGTTGAAAATATTTTTCTTTGGTCTGTTCCGTCCAGTCACAATCCAATTGTACTTCTTTTATTTTCTGCGAGGTAATATTTTTTTGAAGCTCCCGGATTCTTGTTGCAATATGTGAGGAAAGACTGTCTACAAGCGAATCGGGAAAATGAATCAATGCTTCATTGGTGATGAAGATCACGGGTACTACTTCTACCTCTTTATTCAACCGGGATTGGAAACGGATATCTGCCTGTGGTACTGCCCCATGTAATGCTTCATTGAACACCACGTCAAAAAAACGGATGTATAATCTGTTAATCCCCTGTGCTGTCAATTCCTTCTGAGCGTCAGAATCCAGATCAAAAACAGTTCTCCAATAATAAAACGAGCGGTTTACGACGCGATGATTCTGCTGACGGCAACTGCTAAAAAGCAAGAGACAGGAGAAACACAGAAAAAGGGCCGGGCGGATCATAGTTGCTTTGTTCCGTAATGTTAGAAATAAAAACGATGCAAAAAGATCGTTAATAATGACATACTTAGACCCAACCCTTCCCCATATTCTTACGTAATATCTTTAGCTGATAGCAGTTCAAAAGAATGAGTCTTATTCTAAATATTTGAGGAATGAAGAAATTGTGCAACCTTTTTTTTGCCGCTCTAATCGTTTTACTGTTTCCTTGTTATGCTATCGCACAGGCAGGTATGTGGACATGGATGCACGGAACTGCCGGCTTGCCCAATGTGATTAATTTTGGTATTCAAGGTGTCCCTGCTGCATCCAATAATCCACCCGGCTTTTATGAAGCTTGTGAATGGACAGACCTTAGTGGCAATTTCTGGATTTATGGTGGGGAATCGGATATTATGCAGAATGATTATGCCGACTTGTGGAAGTTTGATCCCTTGACGAATATGTGGACCTGGATAAACGGCCCGGGAACACCTAATTCCTCCCCTATATATGGAACCCAGGGAATACCAGCAGCGGCTAATAATCCGGGACAAAGCGCCTGGGGTGTTGTTACATGGGTAGACAAAGCTGGTAATCTATGGCTCAACGGATCTATGAATGGCAGTAATTCGTTGTGGAAGTATACGATCAGCACCAATATGTGGACCTGGATGAAAGGTGATGCGGTAAATTTAGGGGTTGGAAATTATGGCATCAAGAAAGTCCCCGCTCCCTCTAACCTGCCTCCAGGCCGCTCCGAAACCAATGCACGTTGGGTGGATGCCGATGGCAATCTATGGATGTTTGGCGGATACAATTACCTGGGATATCTGAACGACCTGTGGAAATATGATGTGGGTACAAACGAGTGGACCTGGATTCGTGGATCACAATACATCAATGACAAAGGGCATTACGGCATACAGCATGTTCCGGATGCCGGCAATGACCCTCCGGCAAGATGTTGCTGGTCTCCTTTACTGACAAATCCGGTAATTTCTGGCTCTTTGGAGGTGCCGACAGTTCCGGGCTCTTTAATGATCTGTGGAAGTATGATCCCCTGGCCGACACCTGGACCTGGGTAAATGGATCTGATCGGACCGGCAGCCCTGGAAATGCCGGAACCACCTGTGTATATGCAGAGGACAATGAACCTCAATGCCGTGTCGAAAACAGAGCTTCCTGGACAGATGCTGATGGCAATTTCTACACCTTCGGTGGGACCGGAAATGATTTGTGGCGTTATAACGTTACTTGTGATCAGTGGGTGTTGATCAAAGGAAGTGAAGCAAAATGGGCCGGAGGAAACTCGGGTACATTACTGGCCCCTGCACCATCCAACATACCGAGTGGAAGGATGGGAAGTAATGCATTTACAGATCTGAATGGTAGCCTCTGGCTTTTTGGCGGCTACAATATCAATGATGAGATGAAGAATGATCTGTGGAAATTTACCCTGGATACGGCCTGCGCGCCTGACAGGAGCTGCATTTTTACACCACCTCCTCCATTTATTCCCAATGTATTTACACCCAATGGAGATGGATATAATGATATGTTCCTTATTGATGCCGAAAGTAATTCCGGATTTCATGTTTCCATTTATGACCGTTGGGGCAAGGAGGTATTCCATTCCGATTCGGAAAAAGATGCCTGGAACGGGCTAATAAATAATAATGGAAACGAAGCAAGCGATGGAACCTATTACTACGTGCTCACACTCCGTTATGGAGGTAATAAGCCTTCTGTTTATAAAGGATTCCTCAATCTTTTCCGGAATAAGTAAGCAGGGGTTACTCAACAATTACTTCATCCTTAGCCTGGCGGTGTTCGTTTCAGAAAGCGAAATATGCTACAAATCTGCTTTTTGTTGAATCTATCGGAACGTTCTTTCCATCGAATGTCAATATCATTGATTTTAAACGATTTACCCCTTGTTTACTCGGACACATTTCTATCAGGAAATGAAATAATTCGTATCTTTGAAGTTCTTATCCAGAAGAAATTATCAAAATCAAGAAATTAACCAGACCGATGAATATTACAAAAGAAAAAGTAGATGCCCTGAATGCCGTTATCAAGATAAAAGTAGGGCCGGAAGATTACCTTTCAAAAGTTGAAAAAACATTGAAAGAGCATCAAAAAAAAGCCAGTATGCCAGGATTTCGTCCTGGAAAAGTACCGGCCGGGATGATTCGTAAGATGTATGGAAAATCGGTATTGGCTGATGAACTGAACCGCTTGCTGGGAGACAGCCTGTACAACTATATTCAGGAACAAAAACTGGATATTCTGGGCAACCCACTTCCAAAAGAAGAGCACCAACCTGATCTGGAGCTGGATGGAAATAAGGAATTTGAATTCCGCTATGATCTGGCATTACAACCCGAATTCAAAGTGGAACTTTCCAACAAGGAAAAACATATACGCTATCAGATTCTTATTGATGAGCCTTTGTTAGCTAAATACTCGACCGATATTGCCCGTCGGTATGGACAAATTGCAACCGCCGAGATTACCGAAGAACATGATCTGGTATATGGTGATTTTATTGAACTGGATGCCAGCGGCGAAATTCTGCCTGGCGGCATTTTCAAATCTTCCACCCTTTATCTGGAAAGACTCAGCGATGCCAAGAAAACAAAGCTGATAGGTCTTAAAGCAGGCGACAAAGTAACTCTGGAGCATTCTGAAATAGCAGAACACCCTGCAGAACTTGCAACCAAACTCGGTATCACTGCTGATCAGGCTGCTACATTAACTTCGAAATTTCAGTTTGTTGTTAAGTCCATCAACCGTCTGGCACCAGCCGAACTGAATCAGGAGTTGTTTGATAAAATATACGGACCTGGCGTTGTTAACAGCCCTGAAGAATTCAGAGCCAAGCTCCGGGAAGAGCTGAATAACATGTTTAAGAATGATACCGAAACCCGTTTAAGGAATGATATCATCAAATCTATTATCGGCAAAACACAGTTTGATTTACCGGATGATTTCCTGAAACGCTGGATGCTGGCAGTAAGCAAAAAAGCTACCAGTGCCGAGCAGATTGACCAGGAATATGATCAGTATAAAGAATCGCTTCGCTGGCAATTGATTGAAAACAAGATTTATAAAGACAACCAGATTGCTGTTAGCAACGATGAGGCCATCGATTACGTAAAAGGACTGGTGCGTGTTAATTATGAAAAAAGTGGCCGTGCCGATATCAGTGAAGAAGAACTTGATATGACAGCAAAACGGGTATTGGAAAAAGAAGAAGAAGCTAAAAGAGTGTTTGAAAGTCTTTATCAGCAAAAACTGATGACCCTTTTTAACTCCCTGCTCAGTTTTGAAGACAAGGAAATCAGCTATGATGACTTTACGGCATTAGCCTGAAGACAGACTAAGCTTTATTAAAATATTTTCAAAACAAATTCGTCTACCTGATTAGATCTTATAGAACACCTAAAAACTAAACCATTAATCCAAAATCACTTATGTTTCCTCAAGACGAATTCAGAAAATATGCCACCAAACACAGAGGCATTAACAGCATCACATACGATCGTTATGTATCATCTATGACGCCTTATATCATTGAGGAACGTCAGCTGAATGTTGCACAAATGGATGTGTTTTCCCGTTTGATGATGGATCGTATTATTTTCCTGGGCACAGGGATCAATGATCAGGTAGCCAATATCATTACTGCTCAGTTATTGTTTCTGGAATCGGTAGATGCTAAGAAGGATATCCAGATCTACCTCAATTCACCAGGCGGATCGGTTTATGCCGGTCTTGGTATTTACGATACGATGCAATACATTGCACCTGATGTATGTACTATCTGTACCGGTATGGCAGCCTCTATGGGCGCTGTATTGATGTGTGCAGGTGCAAAGGGTAAACGTTCCAGCCTGCGCCACTCCAGAGTAATGATTCACCAGCCATTGGGTGGTGCTGAAGGACAAGCTTCTGACATCGAAATTACTGCACGTGAAATCATGAAACTCAAAAAGGAGTTGTATGAAATCATTGCCAAACATTCCAACCAGACCTATGAAAAGGTATATGCAGACAGCGACCGGGATTACTGGATGACTGCAGAAGAAGCCAAAGCATATGGAATGATTGATGAGATTTTAGAGCGTACGAATTCCAAAAAATAATATCCCGTAAGGGTAAATGATCCCGGAAAAACCCATGGGTTTTTCCGGGAAAATTAAACGTGAAGAATGGCTACTAAAGACAACCAGATTAAATGTTCGTTTTGCGGACGGGATAAACAGGACACTCAGATTCTTATTGCCGGACAAAGCGGCCATATCTGTGATCAGTGTATTGCCCAGGCTACGACTATTGTGAAAGAAGAGCTCAATGCAAAGAACAACAGTTCCCTTACCCATGCATTGAATCTGCTTAAACCCCATGAAATAAAACGCCATCTGGATGAATATGTAATCGGTCAGGACGAAGCAAAAAAAGTACTGGCTGTTGCTGTTTACAATCACTATAAACGGATTGCGCAGAAAGCCAACCGGCCGAAGGGGGAAGAAGTGGAGATTGAAAAATCCAATATCATTATGGTTGGTGAAACCGGTACCGGCAAAACATTGCTGGCCCGTACCATCGCCAAAATGCTGAATGTTCCTTTTTGTATTGCCGATGCTACCGTGCTTACCGAAGCCGGTTATGTAGGAGAAGATGTGGAAAGTGTATTATCCAGACTTCTTCAGGCTGCCGATTATGATGTGGCATCTGCCGAAAGAGGAATTGTATTTATTGATGAGATTGATAAAATAGCAAGGAAAAGTGACAACCCCTCCATTACCCGTGATGTATCGGGAGAAGGTGTACAGCAGGGTCTGCTGAAGCTGTTGGAAGGAGCCACTGTAAATGTACCCCCTCAAGGCGGCAGAAAGCATCCGGAGCAGAAAATGATCCAGGTAGACACCCGCAATATTCTTTTTATATGCGGAGGCGCATTTGATGGCATTGACAAAAAGATTGCCCGTCGCATGCAATCACAAACCCTTGGGTTTACCGCTTCTCAGCAAAATGAAGTAATTGACAAGAATAATCTGCTACAGTATATCCTTCCTCAGGATCTGAAAGCATTTGGCCTTATTCCCGAACTTATCGGACGGTTACCGGTACTTACTTATCTCTGTCCGCTGGATCTGGAAATACTACGCCGTATTTTAACAGAACCCAAAAATGCGCTTATCAAACAGTATACACGCCTTTTTGAAATGGATAACGTGAAGATCAGTTTTGATAAAAACGTATTCGATTTTATTGTAGAGAAAGCCATCGATTTTAAATTAGGCGCCAGAGGGCTCCGGTCTATCTGCGAAGCTATTATGACCGATGCCATGTTTGAAATCCCTTCGGATGCCAAAATAAAGCAGTTCCATATTACCCTGGAATATGCTCAGGAAAAACTCAACAAATCCAAGATTAGTAAACTGAAAGTAGCATAAAGTAAAATGTCCCGCAGGTGCGGGACATTTTACTTTATAACCATTCTCTGCCCTTTTCTAAGGCATTACAATACTGTTGGCAGCAGGTGTGGCGCTGATGGCTGTATAAACGGTATGTCCTGTTGGATAATCTTCATAACTGGATGCTGATGCAAATGTAGTGGCCGCGCCATACAAAGCACAATAAAGAGTAGACCCTGTATTGATACCCAGATCGTGAATATCATTCACATTTACGGAAATAGTAAATGTGGTTACATTGGCCTTAATCGTTCCTGTATAAGAGTTGGAGAACATAGCCGGAATAGCCGACACCCCGCTTGATTTGCCTAAATACAAGATCGCGCTTCTGGCACGTGTATCGGATGTTACGGTTCCTACAAAATCAATATTACCGGTTGCCGTATTATTTGTGGCAGTAACGGCTGTAACATTGAAGTTAGGGATCTGCGCAATTTTTATATCCCGGTAAATATCACCTCCTCCGATTAATTGGAGACCCTGAACCATATTGGTTCCATATCCTGCTTTTGAAACGGTAAAGTTATAATCTCCTGTTCCCAGCCCGAGGAATGCATAATACCCGGTAGAATCTGTCATTGCAATATGCGTAGGGTTAAGAGAATCATGAATTCCGGCTAACCCTGTGGCAACAACACCTCCATACTGATCGTATTGAAATATATGGCCTTTCAGATTTCCGGTGAGTGCCGGTCCGGCAGCACCTGTTGAACCTGCAGGACCTGCAGGGCCTGTTTTAGAACAACCGGCGATAAGAACAACGCATCCGGTAATGGCAATCATCATCAAATAAGATATTTTTTTCATGGATTTTTTTGGGTTTGTTTTATTCATTTAAAAAAAAGAATCGCCCTGTTTGACAGTCACTTTGGCAAAGGGTTTAATGAGACTGATTATATTAAAGAATCAATATTGATTAAGCGTATACTTATCCCCGAAAATCCATACATCGGCTGCATTGTCGCAATTGCCTGTCCCGAAATTGAGATAGCGATGGGCAATATTATTGGGATTGAGGTACAGGGTACCCGCTTCGATCCAGGGGCAATTCATCGCAAACTGAAGGGGTTGATTGATATATACAGCAAAAGAATTATTGTCCGTACTTACCCCGGTAGCTGCTCCGCTGATAAGATATATATCATCAAACACCACAGGTGTTGAATTACCACTTGTCCATACCCTGGAGTAATTGGCTTTCCAGCTAACATTGCCCAGGGCAGAAGTGCTGACCCCATTCAGAATCGTTTCTACGAACCAGGGCTGGCCGCTGGAGTTTCTTCCTTTATTTACAATGGTATAGGTTCCGCTCAGCTCGCTTTCATTAAAAAAATAATTGACGGGTGTTACGGTAATAACGGTTAATGAATCCCTGTAATTACCTGAAAAGGTAGCTATCAATACGCCTCTTCGTTTGGCTCCATCGGGCCCTTTGCAATCAGAAGTGCCATAATTTATGGTCATTGTCTTCGGAAATACCAGGCTGGGAAGAGCCGGAACTACGGATACTGTTCCGCAGGCATCATAAATAGCAGGACCTGGGGTAGTATTCACATCTGCCTGCTGACTGGCAAAGATTTCCAGTTGACGAAACACATCGTTCCATCCCGACAACGCGAGGCTCATATCACGCGTACTCTGCAATTCGGTGTCCTTAGAACGGTCACTCTTGTTACAGGAGCTCGTCCCTAAAAAAACAAGGAAAACAACTGATAAACTCAGCGATGCGGGAAGTCGTTTTAACATAATTTCAGGCTGAATGGTATAAACGAAGATAGCTATTTCTAAGAAAATACAAAACCTGCAATGGCCTAGTCCCGCTCGTACTCACACAATGAAAAGTCGTATTTATTCTTACTGTCCTTTTCAAAATCATTGTTGATTGCTTCAAACCATTCTTTACCTATTTCCGGGAAGAATGTATCTCCTTCAAATTTATGGTGAACGCGTGTTATGTATAGCTTATCGGCTTTATCCATGGCCTGCTTATAAATTTCGGCGCCTCCGATAACAAATACTTCCTCCTGCCCCTTAGCAGCGGCAAGCGCCTCGTCAAGCGAATGCACCAGAATGCATCCTTCGGTCTTATAATTTTTATCACGGGTAATCACAATATTGGTTCTGTCGGGTAATGGTTTTTTCCCAATACTTTCCCAGGTCTTACGTCCCATAATGATATGATGACCGGAAGTAAGTTCCTTAAAATGTTTTAAATCAGCCGGCAAATGCCAGATTAATTTGTTGTCTTTTCCGATTACATTATTTTCTGCAATGGCAGCAATGATAGAAATAATCATAAGTGTGTTCTTATAGTTGTGTGTGAATCCTAAAAGTGAATATCAGGCATACGTAATGGCTGGATCAAACGTTTCTTCACTGCTGTTAGCCATATCCAGCTGATATAATTCCGGATAAGGGGCCTCTAATAACGCACCACGAAGCAAATAGGGATAGGTTTCTGCATAGGTTTGTATCTGTCCTGCATTCACCCTTCTGTAAATAAAAGAGCGATGCAAATGTTTCGGGTGACTGATACCGGCTGCAGCCATCAGTTCCACGGCACTTTTTACGGTCTCATCATGAAAATTCCGCACTCGTACTTTCTTTTCATCCACTACCAATCCTCTTGAAAGGCTTACACTTTGTGTAGCCACACCGGTGGGGCATTTATTGGTATTACATTCCAATGCCTGTATACAGCCCAGGGCCAGCATCATGGCTCGGGCGCTGTTGCACATATCAGCTCCCAGTGAAAGATTTTTAACAAGATCAAAGCCCGTAGCTACTTTGCCGGAAGCAATAATCCGGATATGACGACGAAGCGCAAATCCATTTAAGGTATCGGATACAAAAGCCAGTGCATCACGAAGGGGCATACCTACCGAGTTCGAAAACTCAAGCGGGGCAGCACCAGTACCGCCCTCTCCTCCGTCAACGGTAATAAAATCCGGTAGAATGCCGGTCTTGATCATCGCTTTGCAGATAGCAATAAACTGACTCTTTTGTCCTACACACAGTTTAAATCCAACCGGTTTTCCTTCCGACAACTCTCTTAGTTTTTTAATAAACCCAAGCATCTGGATAGGGGTTGAAAAAGCAGTATGATAAGGTGGGGATAATACATCTTTCCCCATTTCTACCAGACGAATTTTGGCAATCTCTTCCGTTACTTTAGCAGCAGGCAGTATCCCTCCATGTCCGGGTTTGGCACCTTGTGAAAGTTTCACCTCTATCATTTTCACATTCGGATGAACAGCTCTTTTGGCAAACTCTTCATAATTGAATGTTCCATCCTGATGACGGCATCCGAAATAACCGGTTCCTATCTGCCAGAAAATATCTCCTCCAGGCTCCAGATGATAAGGGCTCAGGCCTCCTTCTCCGGTATTATGTGCAAACCCACCCAGTTTTGCTCCTCCATTGAGAGCCAGAATTGCATTCTTGCTCAGCGAGCCGAAACTCATTGCTGAAATATTATAAATACTGGCTGAATAAGGCTGTTTACAATCTGTACCACCAACAATTACCCGGGGATCGTGTTCCACTTTATCATGTGGCAAGGGTGCGATGCTGTGATTGAGCCATTCATATCCAACTTCATACACATTAAGCTGGGTACCAAATGGTGTGGTATCGTTTACACGTTTAGCCCGTTGATAAATAACGCTTCTGTTAAGCCTGTTAAATGGAGTACCATCCGTATCCGACTCAATAAAGTACTGATATATTTTCGGGCGCATCCATTCGGCCCAATACCTCATACGGCCAATGACAGGATAATTTCTTTTGATGGTATGAGAAGGCTGTGTCATATCCACAACCCCTATCAGGCATAAGGGTGCCGTAATACATAGCGACCAAAGAATTCCGGGCCATACAAAGGATAAGGCCGTCGTAAGAATGGCAACGGCAACGCAGATAATTAGAAAGGTAGATCGCATGGTAGCAGGTTTTAACTCCCTAATTTAACTAAATAATAATGGATCAGACAGCGACTTCGGCTTTTATGTGAGGATGAGGATCATATCCTTCCAGAACAAAATCTTCAAATTGGAAACTAAAAAGGTCTGTTACATCCGGGTTTATCTTCATAACCGGAAGCTTACGGCATTCACGGCTCAGTTGAAGTCTGGCTTGCTCCAGATGATTGGAATATAAATGGGCATCACCCAGCGTATGCACAAATTCACCCGGTTTTAAATTGCAAACCTGTGCAATCATCATGGTTAACAGAGCATAGGAGGCAATGTTAAAAGGAACACCCAGGAAAATATCTGCACTGCGCTGGTAAAGCTGACAGCTCAGTTTTCCATCGGCCACATAAAACTGAAAAAAAGCATGACAAGGAGGAAGCTTCATTTTATCTATCTCTCCTACATTCCATGCACTTACAATCATACGACGGGAGTCGGGGGTGTTCTTGATTTGATTCAGCACCATAGAGATCTGATCAATATGCCGCCCATCGGCTGCCGGCCAGGAACGCCACTGAGAGCCATATACAGGACCCAGATTACCCTCTGCATCGGCCCATTCATCCCATATTTTCACACCATGTTCTTTCAGATAACGGATATTCGTATCTCCTTTAAGAAACCACAATAATTCGTGAATAATGGATTTGGTATGAAGTTTTTTGGTGGTAAGCAACGGAAAACCGGCCTGGAGGTCAAACCTCATCTGATAACCAAAAACACTGTAAGTGCCAGTGCCTGTGCGGTCGCTTTTTTGTGTACCATGTTCGAGAACATGGCGCATAAGATCGTGGTATTGTTTCACCTTATAGAATATACTCAGGATTTCTTCCGCTGATTCAGTTCATCTCTGATTTTGGAAGCACGCTCGTATTCTTCATCGGAAAGTGCCTGACTGAGCATTTCCTGCAATTCTTCTGTTGACCGGGAACCGAATTCACCGTTATCTCTGTTCTCTACAGCAACCTCTTCTGCGCCTTTTACTGTATCAGCCGTAGCGGTCTGATCTTCGAGGATAATACCTGCCGAAGACAGAATAAATTCATACGTATAAATGGGGCAATCAAAACGCACCGCCAAAGCGATAGCATCTGAGGTGCGTGCATCAATTTCCACATCCCTGCTTCCATCATTACAGATGAGCTTGGCAAAAAATATTCCTTCTACCAGGTTGTAAATAATCACCTCGTTGACAAGAATATTAAATGTTTCCGCAAAGCTTTTAAAGAGGTCGTGTGTGAGGGGGCGGCTGGGTGTCATCTTTTCCAGTTCAATGGCGATGGCCTGTGCTTCGAAGCCGCCAATGATAATTGGCAGTCTCCTTTTTCCCTTTGCCTCACCCAATACAAGTGCATAGGCACCTGTTTGTGTTTGGCTATAGGAAAGCCCTACAATTTCTAATTTTAATTTTTTCACTGCCACAATTAAACGAGTACTAAATTTACAAATAAATTGTCAATTATGGGCTGCTTTCAGCTTTTTTACCGCCTCTACCAGCTGAGGTACCACAGAAAAAGCATCACCTACAATTCCGTAATCGGCTGCTTTAAAGAAAGGAGCCTCCTTATCACTGTTAATAACTACAATCACTTTTGAAGAGCTAACCCCTGCAAGATGCTGAATAGCACCGGAGATACCTATTGCGATATACAGGTTAGGTCCAATGGTAATACCGGTTTGTCCCACATGTTCATGATGCGGTCTCCAACCCATATCTGCAACAGGCTTTGAACAGGCAGTGGCAGCGCCCAGTGCTTCAGCAAGCTGCTCTATCATACCCCAATTTTCAGGGCCTTTCATTCCGCGTCCTGCCGATACTACCAGCTCCGCTTCTGTCAGTGCTATTTTACCGGAAGTCTTTTTTACTTCTTTAGAAACCACTTTAAACTCTCCGTCAGGAATAGCCGGAGAAAACACTTCTACCGCCGCATCCGCTCCGCCTGTATTTACTTTATATGAATTCGGGGTAATAGCTACCATTTTTATTTCCGAGCTGATAACAACATCGGTCAGTCCTTTTCCGGAATAACATTTCTTACGTACGGTAAAAGGAGAGAGGGATGTAGGAAGTGCTATTGCACCGCTCACCAATCCTGCTTTTAACCGAACCGATAAACGGGGTGCAATAGCTTTGCCGGTATAGGTAAAGGAAATTACCACATGCGTGGCACCCACAGATTTGGCCGCGTCTCCGAGGATATGGGTATAAACTCCTGCTTCCAGATTCTTCAGTTTATCATTGGCAACGGATAACACTTTGGTGGCTCCGTATTTTCCAAGACCTTTTTTATCTTCTTCACTTACTGCACCAATAACAACAGCAGTACAGGAAGTATTTAATTGTCTGGCGATTTCAGCAGCATAAGAAACTGCTTCGTAGGTCGATTTTTTGAATCGTCCTTCCCAATTTTCTGCGAATACTAATACTGACATCTGAAGGATTTAAATTATGATTTAAGAATTATGATTTAAGATTTGTCATCAAAAATTAAATCACTTTTGCTTCGTTATGCAGCAAATCCACCAATTCGGATACGTTATCCGGGCTGATCATTTTGCAGGCTTGTTTTGCAGGAGGAAGTTCATAAGCGGTAGATGCAGTTATGCAATCAGCCGCAACCGGTTCCACCACTTGTAATGGTTTGGTGCGGGCTGTCATGATCCCTCTCATATTTGGTATCCGGGGTTCTGACATTCCTTTCTGTGCACTTGCTACGAATGGCAATGCAACACTCACCACCTCTTTTCCTCCATCTATTTCACGTTCCAGAACAGCTTCTGTTCCGGCAATATCCAGTTTTGTAGCTACACTGATACAAGGTATGTTCATCAGTTCCGCAATCATTCCGGCTACTTGTGCTCCGTTATAATCGATGGATTCGCGTCCGGTGAGAATCACATCATACCCGTTCTTTTTTGCAATATCAGCTATCTGACAGGCAACAAAATAAGCATCGGTAGGTTCTGCATTTACCCGGATCGCATCATCAGCACCAATGGCCAACGCCTTTCGGATATTAGGTTCTGCACCCGCACCTCCTACATGAAGAACGGTTACAGTGCCCCCTGCGGCTTCTTTTATTTCCAACGCCCTGGTAAGCGCTATTTCATCATAGGGATTGATGATAAACTGAACACCTGCAGGATTCAGACCCTTATTGTCGGAAAAAGCAATCTTGGTAGTTGTATCCGGAACATTACTAATACAGACTAAAAACTTCATCAGAATGGTTATTAGTTTTTTAAAGAAGGGCAAATTTAACTAAAAATGCCAGACGCTCTCCTCCTTTTTTTCAACGAAGAGGAGTAATTACAACTCCATGAATATAAGGTGATTATAATGCTGATTAACTATCCTGGCAAGGTTATCAACGTTTGGAAGAAATGAGATCTGAATTAATCAATCAATTTACCATCCCAGGGTAGTCCTTTTGAAAAACGCATGGAATCACGTTCCCGGAAAGGCCAAAGCAAGGCCGGCTCATGAAGATCCCACAGGGTACAATCATCCTCATCGGAACCGGATGCAATAAGAATAGCGTTTACAGCACGACGCGCACTTTCATTGGCTCCTTCCATCGTTGCCAGATCGGTATAGGTGCGGACGAAATCAGAAGACAGAAAAAAATTAGGGATCTGGGTGACTGCATCCGGTCTCCATTTCCAGGTATCCATCTTATTAACCAGCAAGGGCTCCAGATTAACTGATTGGCTGGGTCTCTCGGGCAAAGGAATCAGTATATCCGGATCCAGAAACCAGGAGTGCAACATATCATCGGTAAGCACCTGAGCGATTGAATTTAAACTTTTCTTGAGCTGATTCCAAACCTCCTTGCTTATCTCATCGGGAGAGCAATCCTTAGCGGCTTTAAAATTTCCATTCGCATCTTTAAACAACTCACCAGGAGTATCCCAATCGGATATATCAACCGACAGGATGCCCTGAATTGTTCCATCCCCTCTCAGACTCAAATCTACAGAAGGCCAGAATTGTTTTTGTGATATAGAGGTAAGCGCCCAGGGGGTATCAATATAGATGGTGTGGCCGGGAACAATATCCGTGTTTGTTAACAGATAATACTGAATGCCGTTCATCCAGGAAACGTTTGGCGCAAGCAGCGGGA
>JABDCB010000061.1:13880-14419 GCA_013288325.1 Bacteroidota bacterium | reverse complement strand
TGCCAATTATCAACAGCAAAGCATTATCTATATACTGCATAGCCTGCACCGCCTCCTCTGCGCCTCTGTCTATATTTATTCCGGCGCCTTGCAGCAAAACAATCTTTTTGTCTTCCGGCAGATTCAACTCTTTTCTGGTCTTGAAAACTCCTGTTCCTGAAAAATCCTTACGGGGCATATTCCTCACCACCTTCACCGGAACGCCATACTCTTCCGAATAGATACGTGCAATAGAATCATTGACAGTAAATACATATTTCAACTTAGGGAAAAGAAAACGTTCCAACCCCTTCCATATTTTTCTCTTACGGGGATGTTGTTGAAGCTCGGGCACTTCACAAAATAACTCATGGGTATCATACACCACCGGAATCCGCTTTAGCGTAGCTACCAGATAGTTTGGCAACAGGGTATCCAGATCATTCGCAACAAGAAGATCCTGCTTTTGAAAAAGAAGGAGAAAAAAAAGACGGAGCTGGAAAAAAAAGTAGAACAAGGGACCTTGTTCAAAATAAAGACTCATCCTCCGTGTCCGGTAA
>JABDCB010000061.1:12933-13870 GCA_013288325.1 Bacteroidota bacterium | reverse complement strand
TCCTACCAGCGTCACTTTAAAGCCCATAGCATGCAAGCTGGTGCATACTTTATGCACCCGCTGATCGGTAGAAAGATCATTGATAACGGAAACTACCGCTTTCTTCATACGCTCTTGGAATTCCGCTCAAATATACGCAGAGATATGAATACGGGGGTGTGAATAAATACACTCTTCCTTACTTGCTTCACATCCATTCCTCCTTAATTTTGAAGAGATGAATATCCGTGAAAACTATCCCCTTCAGTCCCTCAATACATTTGGGATTGCTTCCACCGCCCGCTTCTATGCCGAAGCAGGCTCGGTAGAAGAGATCAGGGAGTTGCTCGATTTTTCATCCCATAAAGCCCTGCCCATCCTGATTCTGGGAGGAGGCAGCAACCTCTTATTTACAACAGAACAGGTTAATTATCTTGTCCTGAAAAACAACCTGTCCGGGATAGCCCTGATAAAAGAAGACAAAGACCATGTTTATATCCGTGCCGGCGCAGGAGAAAACTGGCATAAGCTGGTGATGTACTCTGTGGAACATAATTATGCAGGGCTCGAAAATCTTTCTTTAATACCGGGTAATGTAGGTGCAGGTCCCATGCAAAATATAGGAGCCTATGGTGTGGAGCTGAAAGATGTGTTTCATGAACTGGAAGCCATACGCATCAGCGACGGAGGGATGGAAACATTTGACAGTACCCGTTGCCGCTTCGGATACCGGGAAAGTATTTTCAAACAGGAAGCCCGAAACAAATATATCATCACCGCTGTTACCTTCCGGCTAAATAAACAACCGGTGTTTCATACTTCCTATGGCGCTATCCAGCAGGAGCTGGACAGAATAGGGATCAAAGAATTATCTATTTCGGCTATCAGCCAGGCGGTATGCTCTATCCGTCGCAGCAAACTTCCTGATCCGGCTGTGATAGGAAATGCTGGAAGCTTC
>JABDCB010000061.1:0-12923 GCA_013288325.1 Bacteroidota bacterium | reverse complement strand
TTCAAAACCCGGAAATAAGTATGGCATTGTTTTCCACGCTTAAAGAAAAGTTTCCCGATATCGTTTCCTATCCCCTTGATAATGGAAATATGAAACTGGCTGCCGGATGGCTGATTGAATCATGCGGATGGAAAGGAAAGACAGTAGGTCACGCCGGAGTACACGAAAAACAGGCATTGGTGCTTGTCAATAAAGGAGGAGCAAACGGAGCAGAGATCTACGATCTTTCTACCCGCATACTCGAATCGGTGCATGAAAAATTTGGTGTGCAGCTGGAACGGGAAGTGAATATGATCCGTTAAGGCCTTATGCTATTTCCTCAATCACAAATCCTACGGAACGGAGATCATCCCAAAAACCGGGATAGGATTTTTTTACCACCTGAGGATTTTCTATCTCCACCGGTGTGTCCATCAGAGCCAGGGGTGCAAACGACATAGCCATACGGTGATCTTCATAAGTTTGAACAACACCCTTTATCCCCTTCATAAGTCCCGCAGGCTTAATATCCAGCACGGAATCAAAGCTTACCGTTACTTCTGTTCCTGCCTTGGCCAGTTCGGTTTTGAGCGCCAGGAGACGGTTTGTTTCCTTGTGTGTGAGTGTTTCCAGTCCGTTAAAAAGGGAAGGAATATCCAATGCGGATACCACAACGGCTAGTGTTTGTGCTATATCAGGACAATCGGAAAAGTTATAGGCAAAATTTTCCGCATTCACTTTCTCTTTTGTCAACCGGATGCCGCCTTCTATAAACTCGGTACGCACCCCAAAAAATTCAAACAGCCGGGCCACCACAGCATCGCCTTGCAAGCTTTCCTGTTTCAATCCAAGGATGGTCAAATCAGCCTCTTTGGCCAGGGCTACCATGGCATACCAATACGATGCAGCACTCCAGTCACCCTCCACTTCATAATCCGTATGTTCGGATTCCTTCATCGAATATTTCTGCGTACTAACAGAAATACTGTCATTCTGATACTGTCCATATACCCCAAAATGTTCCATCATTTTAAGTGTCATGGTCAGGTAAGGGTGTGATACGGGTTTGTTGCCGTTAAATTTTATAGTTAACCCATGGCGAAGCAGAGGTGCAATAAGCAACAGGGAGGTAACAAACTGACTGCTCACCGACGGATCCAGTGTTGCTTCATTTCCCATCAGGGAAGAACCTTGAATACGAACAGGAGGAAATCCTTCGGTACCGGTATATTCTATCTTTGCACCCAGCTGACGAAGCGCATCTACCAGCGGGCCGATAGGTCTCTTTTTCATCCGCTCCGAACCGGTTAATATCCTGATTCCGGGAATACAGGAGAAATAAGCGGTGAGAAAACGGATGGTGGTTCCTGCAGGACCTACATCATATTCATCCTGAGGATTCACGATATCCGTTTCCAGAATACGTTGCAGTGTTTGCGTATCTTCTGCCAGAGCCAGATTAGTTACACCAAAATCTTCTTCACAGATAGCCTGAATGATCAATGCCCGGTTGCTCTCGCTTTTGGAAGCGGTCAATCTGATCACTCCTTGAAGACTTTTTGAAGGGTGCGAAATTTTGTATCGCATCATACCGGGATATTCTTTCGGCTAAGGTAACAAATCCTTGATTATTCGATCAAATGATTTGTCCGGTGGCGTATTTTTGATACTTTTATGATGGAAAATTCACCACCCTATTCATATAAAAGAATCAATAATTAGTAACCAAATCAGTCAGTAGCACTCATGCAAACAAACAGAAAGAGGGAGTGGATCGAAAAGTTAGAGACGCTTCTTAAATCGGAAGATATTACCGCAGCAGCAGTAGAAGTGCGAATGATTCGCCAGGAATATGAAACACTTCTAGGTCGCGAAAAAGAAACGGCCCGTCAGGAATTTATTGATGAAGGAGGTTTTTCCAAAGAATTTGAATTCCACAAGGATGCTGAAGATACGCAGCTGGAAGAAATACTCCTCCGTTTCCAGGATCTGAAGAAAGCTCATGAAAAAAAGGTGGTGGCTGAACAGTTGCGTCATCTTGAACTCAAACGTGGTATCATTGAAAAAATTAAAGCCCTGGGTGATATACAATCCCAGCCTGGCCGGGCATTAAAAACCCTGAAGGACTTGCAGACACAATGGAAAGATGCCGGAGCCGTATCTACCCATGTATATAAAGAACTGCAAAACGAATACAGTAAAGCCGTTGAATCATTTTATTATAGCCTGGATATCTATAAGGTATTACAGGATCATGATTTCAAAAAGAATCTGGAACTTAAAACAGCCCTTATTGAGAAGCTGAATCTGCTGAGTCAGCAAAACAGCATGAAAGAAGTGGAACGGCTGATAAAAATTTACCGTAATGAATGGGATGAAGTAGGTCCGGTACCACACGACAAGTGGGAAGGGATGAAAACATTGTGGAGAAACGGACTGGATCTTGTTTATGCCAGAATCAAGGCACACTACAAAACTATTGAAGACCAAAAAGAGAAAAATCTGGCCCTGAAAGGCGAGTTGGTGGAGAAAGCGAAAGCCTTGCTCGAACAGATGCCGACAGATGAAGAAGGCTGGAAAAAAAGCACAGAGGCCCTTCTGGTACTTCAAAAAGACTGGAAATCTACCGGCTTTACCCGCAAAGGGAAAAATGAACAGGCCTGGAACAGCTTCCGCGAATTATGTGATCGCTTTTTTGATGCTAAAAATCAATATTACTCGGTTCTTAAAGAAGGTCGCAGCGATCTGAAAAAGCAAAAGCTGGATTTGATTACAAAAGCAGAAGAATGGAGTACCAGCACAGCATGGAAAGAAACATCCGACAAGATGATCCGTTTGCAAGCTGACTGGAAAAAAATTCCCAGTGTTGGATTGCATGAGGAATCCAGGCTTTTTCACCGTTTCCGTAAAGCATGCAATCAGTTTTTTGATTCACGCAAAAAACATTTTGAAGAACAGGATGCCGCAGCATCCGATGAGATAAAAAGAAAAGAAGAAAGCCTGGCTCAGTTTCAGACTTTTGCATTAAGCGGAGATGTGGCGAAAGACAAGGAATCGATCAAACAAATGTGCCACGACTGGCAATCCGGCGGTGCTATTCCACCCAAGGACAGAAAACGCCTGAATGATATTTTTTATCAGCACATTGATTCCCTTTACCAAAAGCTGGATGTAAATCAGAATGAACTGGCCCTTATCCAGTTTGCCAATAAATTGGAGCGTTTGGAAAAAGAAGATCCGGAAGGATTTTTACTCCAAAAGGAATATGATCATATCAAGAAACATGCGGAACAGACCCATCTTGATATCCTGAAATACGAAAACAACCTGGGATTCTTTAAAAGCAGCAAAAGTGATAACCCGCTGCTGAAAGATATCAACGATAAGATTGCTCAGGAAAAGGAAAAGCTGCAAGCATTGAAAACAAAACAGAAAATGGTGCGTGAAGTACTTAACCGTGTCATTGCCTGATTGTTTTAAATAGCCGCTTCTCTGTAATAATTCAAGGCTTCGCTTATCTGAGCCACGGTGGCATGTTTATTAATGCTATACTCCCCTATCCTGTTTAGCAAGGTAAAATTCAACGCACCCTTTTCGTTTTTCTTGTCGTGGCGCATCAGCTCCAGCAGCCGGTGATCGGCCATGCTCTCCATTTCCACATAGCTGAAATGGCTTTTGATAAAAGAGGTCACCTCATTCAGTTCCAGCTCGGGAAAGTCATTATATTTAAACGAGAGATAAGCCTCTGCAATCATGCCTACTGCTACTGCTTCTCCGTGCAACAGCTGACGTTTGTCGTTTTCAAGAAAATAACTTTCAATGGCATGCCCGATGGTATGACCAAAATTAAGCGCCTTGCGTATCCCCTTTTCTTTCGGATCTGCAAGCACAATCTCATTTTTGATCTGTACCGAATGACGGATCAGCTCTTCCCAAACTACGGCATCGGCTATGTTACAGGTTTGTAATTGTGTCCAATACCCTTTATCGGCAATCAAGGCATGCTTTATAATTTCAGCAAATCCGCTGATCATCTCTCTTCTTCCAAGTGTTTTTAGAAAATCAGGCCATATAAAAACGCCCTGTGGTACACTGAACAGTCCGATCTCATTTTTAAGGTGATCCAGATCAATTCCTGTTTTCCCTCCCACCGAAGCATCTACCTGAGATAAAAGAGTGGTTGGAACCTGGATAAAAGGAATACCTCTTTTATAGGTAGAAGCCACAAATCCGCCCATATCCCCGATCACCCCTCCTCCTACATTCAAAAGCAGACTTTGCCGGTCGGCACCCAACTCAGCCATAGCCCTCCAGAGTCTCGTACATACTTCAATATTTTTGCTCGCCTCCCCGCTTTCTATCTCCAGAATACTCGCCCCCTCCAGCAGGGCTACCTGGGCCGTTAACGAGGGAAGACAATGCCTGGCGGTATGTTCATCCACCAGAATAAACAGCTTTCCTTTGTTATATCCTCCTTTTTGAAGAAAGCTGTTAAGGTCGCCCAGTGCCTGGGGACCTATAAAGACCGAATAACCGGCTGATTGAATAGAAGTGACAGAGGTCATGCATCAAATATACAAATTGATTTTTCTTGTCCCGAAACCTGACTTATATCTGTATTATCCAATGCATTGAATCCATATCTTTGCAATCCATTCACATGTATATGATTTCATTCGACAATACCGAAATCGCCTTTTCAGGAAAAACGCGTAATGATTTACAACGTTCCTACTGGCTTTTCAAACTGGTAGGCAACCCGACTATTGTAAACTTTGGGAAAACGATGACCGAATTTGCCCTGGCAGCACACCTCCCTATTAGGGGTATGATCAAGGCAACTATATTCCGGCAGTTTGTAGGAGGAGAAACCATTGAGGAATGTTCCAATACAGTTGCCGAACTGGGCAAATACAATATCGGAACCATCCTGGACTATTCTGTCGAAGGCGCCGAAACAGAAGCTGCCTTTGATGCCTGTGCCAAAGAAACCCTCGCTACTATTGCCAAAGCCGAACATAATACATACATCCCCTTCTGCGTATTTAAAGCCACCGGTCTTGCCCGCTTCGATTTACTCGAAAAGGTAAGCTCCGGAGCTCCTCTTACCGATGCAGAAAAAGCAGAGTATGAAAAAGTAAAGAACCGTGTGAATGAGATCTGCAAAAAAGCTGCCGAGGTAAAAGTTCCTGTTTTTATTGATGCCGAAGAAAGCTGGATACAGGAAGCCATCGATGGCCTGGCCAATGCCATGATGGCTCTTTATAACAAAGAGCATCCTTATGTTTATAACACGTTCCAGCTATACCGGAAAGACAGACTCGCCTATTTAAAAACTTCCTTTGTCCTGGCAGAGAAAGGCAACTATCATTTAGGAGCCAAACTGGTACGAGGTGCCTATATGGAAAAAGAACGGGCCCGTGCCATAGAAAAAGGATACCCTGACCCGATACAACAAAACAAATCGGATACCGACCGCGATTATAATGCGGCCCTTGATTTTTGTGCAGCCAATATCAGCCGTATGGGGTTATGCTGCGGCACACATAACGAAGACAGCTCCATGCATTTGGTGCATACCATGGAACAACAACATCTGGAACCTTCCGATAAACGTATCTATTTTTCTCAGCTGTTCGGAATGAGTGATCATATCAGCTTCAACCTCGCCAAGGAGGGTTATAATGTGGTAAAATATGTTCCTTATGGGCCGGTAAAAGAAGTGCTCCCTTACCTCATTCGCAGAGCACAGGAAAACACATCGGTGAAAGGACAGACAGGAAGAGAGTTGTCGCTTATTATGAAGGAAAAGGAGAGAAGGAAAAAGTAAGCAGGAGGCAGGAGCAGGAGGCTTATTTCTCCGGACAGCTACACGTATCTGTTTTCAAATCCAGATCAATAGCTGTAACAATGCGTGTTTCCTTTTCACAGGCAGCACAGATAATCCGTAAATGATGGCCTTGTGCCGTAGTGCCTTCCATGGCATATTTAGGACAAGGGGTGGCATGCACTTCGCTCTTACCGAAATTAACATCTCCTTTTTTGATCAGCTGATGAATATCTGCCTCCGTAATACCTCTGCAATGCATACGGCATTCGGCATGGTGGGTTAATACCATCGGATTGGTATCCAATTGCATCACAATCCGTTTGGTAGGAAGCCAGGACGTTAATGCATCATCAGGTCTGTTTTTCAACAAACCAAACCAAACGATAAGACCTCCGATTAAAAAACCGGATAGGTAAAGGGTGATTCGTCTTCTGAAATTCAAAGGAGGTATTATTAAATGGCCGCCATCAGCAAGTCAATATCCGTATAGGAAAGCTTGAATGTATCGGCCAGGTATTTATTGGTCAGCGTTCCATAATAGAGATACACTCCATAACGAACGCCCATATTGTTCTTAAGCATTTTATCCACGCCTCCTTCTTCCCCTATATTAAGCAGGATAGGAGCAAAAATAGTACTGAAGGCATAGCTGGCAGTACGCGCCACACGGGAAGCAATATTGGGTACGCAATAATGAATCACTCCATGTTTGCGGAATACAGGTTTGGTATGATTGGTTACATCGGATGTTTCAAAACAACCACCCTGATCAATACTCACATCTACAATCACTGATCCCACTTTCATTTCACTCACCATCTCTTCCGATACCACACAAGGTGTTCTTCCTTGCGGAACACGGATAGCGCCTATCACCACATCGGCTGTTTTCAAATGCTTAGCCAGTACACGAGGCTGAATAATGGAGGTAAATACCCTTGTTCCGATAGCACTTTGCATACGACGAAGGCGGTACACCGAATTATCAAATACTTTAACAGAAGCGCCCAATCCAAGAGCTGCACGGGTAGCAAATTCGCCTACCGTACCGGCACCTAAAATAACAACCTCAGTAGGAGAAATACCGGAAATACCACCCAGGATAGAACCTTGTCCGTTATTGGCATTACTCAGGTATTCGGCAGCAATCAGGATAGAAGTACCACCGGCTATTTCGCCCATGGAACGGATAACAGGAAAAATTCCGTCTTCGTCTTTTATCCAGTCAAATGCGATAGCAGTAATTCTTTTTGCTATCAGCTCTCTTACAAAATTCTCAGGCTGAACGGTGAGTTGTAAAGAGGAGAGCAGTGTACTGCGAGGCTGCATCATCCCTATTTCCTCTAAAGATGGAGGAGCAACTTTCAAAATAAGATCTGCTTTGTAAACTTCCTGAGGGCTGTTGGCAATCTGAGCTCCGGCCTCACTGTAGTCGTGATCCTGAAAGTTGGCCGATTTGCCTGCATTTGTCTCCACCACTACCTGGTGTCCGTCATTGACCAGCAATGCAACCGCATCGGGGACAAGTGCCACTCGGTTTTCCTGGAAAGATATCTCCCTCGGTATACCGATATATAGTTTTCCTTTTTTTCGGCCTACTTCCAGCATTTCTTCCTGCGGGAGTAAGGCGCCTTTGGCTAATGTGGCCAGCAATCCTTTAGATGCGCTCATAGAGTGAGCTACAAATATCGCAAATTTAAGGACAACTACTAAAAGAAATGTGCCGCCCTGTTTCGGACTCTTTTATATTGATTTTCAAGTGGTTTGGTGGCAATAAGCCTTCAATCCGCTCGGGCCACTCCATAAAGCAATAATGACCCGAATCAAGATACTCCTCCAGCCCAATATCCGACGCTTCTGCCTCGCTCTTCAACCGGTAAAAATCAAAATGGTACAGTTTAATCCCTCCTGCACCCTTGTATTCGTTAACAATGGAGAAACTGGGACTGGAAGTAGGCCCCTCCACCCCTAACTCTTTGCAGATAGCTTTGATAAAAGTGGTTTTTCCGGCCCCCATAGAACCATAAAAAGCAAAAACACGCTGATCAGGATAACGTTTCAGCATCTCTCTGGCCACAGCGGCCAAATCGGATAAGGTTGGAGCAAGGATAGTCACGGTTCGGAAAAACAGCTTCAATATTATTTAGGGCTTAACGCTATAAAAGGTATTATCATCTCCTCCATAGAGATTCCTCCATGCTGAAAAGTATTGCGATAATAGCTTACATAGTAATTGTAGTTATTCGGATAAGCAAAAAACTTATCCTCCTTGGCAAAGATAAATGCAGTACTTACATGCTGCTTAGGTAAAAAAGCATCTTCCGGTTTTCTGACTTCAAACACGTCCCTTTTTACGTAATCCAGGCTCTTGCCTTGTTTATAACGCAGATTCGTATTCACATTTTTATCGCCCACTACTTTGGATGGTTCGGTAACCTTGATAGTTCCGTGATCGGTGGTAATAATCAAACGTCCTTTTTTCTCGGCAATGCTTTTGATGATTTCATGAAGTGGTGAATGCTCAAACCAGGATAAAGTGATAGAACGGTAAGCCGCTTCATCATCTGCCAGTTCACGGATCACTTCCATTTCGGTACGTGCATGGGAAAGCATATCCACGAAATTGTAAACAATCACATTCAGCTTATTGCCCATCAGGTTGTTGAAATTCTCCGACAGCTTTTTGCCCGCAGCATGATTGGTAATTTTATTGTAGGAATATTTTACATCCTTACCCAGACGTTTCAGATTAGCTGCCAGAAACTGTTCTTCATGCATATTTTTTCCACCTTCTTCCTCATCATTCAACCAGGAATTCGGAAACATCTTCTCTATCTCGGAAGGTAGCAAACCGGCAAACAATGCATTTCTGGCATACTGGGTGGCTGTAGGCAGAATACTGTAAAAAAGTTCTTCTTTATCGGTCTTGAAATAATTGTGAAAGACAGGCTGGAGCACTTTCCACTGGTCGTACCGAAGATTATCAATCAGTACCAGAAAAACCGGACCTTCCCCATCCAAAAGTGGGATCACCTTGTTTTTGATCAAGGTATGTGAAAGCGTAGGCGCATTTTTATCTTTTCCATTCAGCCAGTTTACATAATTGCCTTCAATGAATTTTCCAAACTGAGCATTGGCTTCATGTTTCTGCATCTGCAGAATTTCGAACATACTCTGATCCGATGACTTCTGAAGTTCCAATTCCCAGTAAACAAGCTTTTTGTACACTTCCTTCCACTCTTCCTGAGATAACCGATCGCTCAGTGTCATACCTATGCTCCTGAACTCCTGCTGGTAACCCGAAGTGGTTTTCTCACTCACCAGGCGTTTATTGTCAAGAATCTTCTTCAAAGACAAGAGTATCTGATTGGGGTTGACAGGTTTAATAAGATAATCCGAAATCTTGGATCCGATAGCATCTTCCATGATCTGCTCTTCTTCGCTTTTGGTTATCATAACCACCGGCAAATCATTCTTGATCCCTTTTATACGGGTAAGGGTTTCAAGTCCGGATAAACCGGGCATGTTTTCATCCAGAAAAACAATGTCAAAATTATTTTTTCTAATCAGGTCAAGGGCTCCGTCACCGCTATTAGCAGTTTGTACCAGGTAACCTTTTTCCTGCAGAAAAAGAACATGCGGTTTCAACAGTTCTATTTCGTCATCGGCCCAAAGAATTTGAATTTTGTCCATCATAGTTGATTTCAGGTTTTAAAGGTAAACTTATTCATGCAAGGATCGACAAACAGACTAAACGTTATCCGTAACAGCTCATTCTCAGAACGGCCAGTTACAGCAATTATTGCCTGACAATTAAATTCTAAATTTGCAGTTCTGTCTTTTTAATATAATTTAACATTCCGGTTTTTGTTCACCTTTATATTTGTCTTATGAGACCTGAAATTCTTAAACAAAAAATGGAAAGCCTCCTGCGCCGGATTGATGACATGACTTTCCTGGAAGAGCT
This sequence comes from Bacteroidota bacterium, assembly GCA_013288325.1. Classification (GTDB taxonomy): domain Bacteria; phylum Bacteroidota; class Bacteroidia; order Palsa-965; family Palsa-965; genus Palsa-965. Next base: position 3,147 of record JABDCB010000061.1, on the reverse strand, counting down.
CATGACCCAGCTTCAGGAACAGGTAGAAAAGGAAAAATTGAGCAAGGTGCAGGCTGAGTTTGCCAAAAACAACCGGAAGGCGGCTACTGCCTCTACCCGGAAAAAATAACGCTGCCGTTATTACTACCTCTATGAACCCTGAAAGACTAAAGCGAAAAATATTCAACGACCCTATATACGGCTTCATAACCGTTCCGGACGAATTGATTTTTGAACTTATCAATCACCCCTGGTTTCAACGTTTAAGAAGAATCAAACAGCTGGGGCTCACCAATCTGGTATACCCCGGCGCCCTTCATACCCGGTTTCATCATGCTCTGGGTGCCATGCACCTGATGACCGAAGTTATCGAGGTGCTTAAAATGAAAGGGCATAAAATAACCGACGACGAAGCCAGAGGAGCAACCATTGCCATCCTGCTTCATGATATAGGCCACGGACCCTTTTCGCATGCACTCGAGCATAGTATTGTAGAAGGTGTTTCGCACGAAGCCATTTCGGCCTTGTTTATGGATCGCCTCAACAAAGAGATGGGAGGAAAGCTGGATCTGGCCATTCTCATCTTCCGCAACAAGTATAAAAAGAAATTCCTGCATCAACTGGTAAGCAGTCAACTGGATGTAGACAGGCTGGACTACTTGAAGAGAGACAGTTTTTTTACCGGCGTTTCAGAAGGTATTGTTAGCTCCGACCGCATTATCAAAATGATGAATGTGGTGGATGATGAGCTGGTTGTGGAACTAAAAGGCATCTACTCCGTTGAAAAATTTATTATTGCCAGACGCCTGATGTATTGGCAGGTATACCTGCATAAGGCGGTATTGAGTGCCGAAAATTTGCTTGTTAATATTCTCCGTCGGGCAAGAGAACTGGCGCTGAATCAAAAACAGGATTTATTTTGTACCCCTGCTTTAAAAGTCTTTTTATATCACCGTTATACCGAGAAATCGTTTAAAAAAGATCCAAATCTTCTTTCTTCTTTTGCCCAGCTTGATGATCATGATATTATGGCATCTGTCAAAGTATGGACGGGACATACGGATCCTATCCTTTCCATGCTTTGTAAAAATCTGGTAGACCGTAACCTCTATGCTGTGGAGCTCCAGAAAAAACCTTTTGATATTAAACGGATCAACAAACTCAAACAACAGGCAAAAGCATTATACAAACTTCCGGAAAAGGACCTTTCTTATCTTGTATTTTCAAACGACGTAAGCAACGATACTTACCGGCCGGATCAGCTTCAGATCAAGATTCTGGCAAAGGATGGAAGTGTGGTAGATATCTCGGAAGCATCGGATCAGCTCGGTGTGGATCTTATTTCCAATACCGTGCGTAAATACTTCCTTTGCTATCCAAAAGCATTGCGTTAAAGCAACAGGAGCTTAATAAACCCCGGGAGACTGTTTTTCCAATTATTTCTTTAATTTTGGGGCAACAAAAACTACAGCTATCCAAATTGCTGATCTCCCGGAAGCTACGGCGGGAAACAAAGAGATACCATGGACAAACAACACACGCTCAAAAGCCCTGTCAGTGTTTCCGGTGTAGGATTACATACCGGTAAATTCACAACGATAACGTTTAAACCGGCCCCTGAAAATCATGGCTTTAAGTTTCAACGGATAGACCTGGATGGCAAACCCATCATTGATGCCGATGTGGATAATGTGGTGGATACCGCAAGAGGAACCAGCCTGGAGCAAAACGGAGCCCGGGTAAGTACTACCGAACATGCCCTTGGTGCATTGGTTGGTTTGGAAATTGACAATGTGCTGATTGAACTGGATGGCCCCGAAGTACCCATCATGGATGGCAGCTCCTGGCCTTTTATTCAAGCTATTGAAAAAGCCGGAAGACAAGAACAGAATGCAGACAGGGAGTATTACATACTGAAAGAAAACCTGACTTATGAAGATCCGGTTAAAAAAGTAGAGATGCTTGCCGTGCCTCAGGACGATTACCGAATCACAGTTATGGTGGATTATAATTCCGACCTGCTGGGTACGCAGCACGCCAGCATGTATAATATTCACCAGTTCAAAGACGAGATATCACGCTGCCGTACGTTCGTTTTCCTTCACGAACTGGAAGCCCTTCTCAAACATAACCTTATTAAAGGTGGTGATCTGAACAATGCTATCGTACTGGTTGATAAACCTATTTCAGACGAAACACTGAAACACCTGAGAAGTGTTTTTCATTCCGATGTGGAAGTAAAAGGCAGAGGCGTATTGAACAATACCCAACTTCATTTTTATAATGAACCTGCTCGTCATAAACTATTGGATATTGTCGGCGATCTCGCTCTCATTGGGGTTCCGCTCAAAGCACATATTCTGGCAGCCCGTCCCGGACATGCCGGAAATGTAGCTTTTGCAAAAAAGATTAAAGAGCTTATTAAGAAAGAGCGCTCTAAAAAACCGGTATTCAACTACGATATCAATAAGGAGCCTCTTTACAAAATACATGATATCATGCGTATGCTTCCGCATCGCCCTCCATTCCTCTTCATTGATAAGATTATGGAGCTTACCTCCGATTCGGTGGTAGGACTCAAGAATGTAACGATGAATGAAGATTTTTTCAAAGGCCATTTCCCCGGAAACCCGGTTATGCCAGGAGTTATATTGGTAGAAGCCATGGCACAAACAGGAGGCATTCTTGTTTTGTCAACTGTACCGGATCCCGAAAACTACCTGACCTTCTTCATGAAAATTGACAATGTGAAATTTAAACAGAAGGTACTTCCCGGCGATACCGTCGTATTTGATCTTAAGTTGCTAACCCCTATCCGTCGTGGCATTTGTCATATGGGAGGAGTTGCCTATGTAAATAACAAACCCGTGATGGAAGCTGAAATGATGGCTCAAATCGTGAAAGTGAAAAACATTACAAAACCTGTGGCTGTTTCCGCCTGATGCTTATGTCTACACCTGCTGCTTATATACACCCGGATGCAAAAATTGGCAAAAACGTGATCATAGAACCGTTTGCCTTTATCGCCAAAAACACGGTCATCGGTGATGGCACCTGGATAGGGCCTCATACCACTATTCTGGAAGGCTCCAGAATAGGTCAGAATTGTAAGATATTCCCCGGAGCCGTCATTTCCGGCATCCCTCAGGATCTGAAATTTAAAGGGGA
>JABDCB010000060.1 GCA_013288325.1 Bacteroidota bacterium | reverse complement strand
AAAGCGAACTCTTCGGACATGAGAAAGGAGCCTTCACATCAGCTATCGGACAACGTAAAGGCAAATTCGAGCTGGCCGAAGGAGGTACCATTTTTCTGGATGAAATTGGCGACATGAGCCTCTCGGCCCAAGCCAAAGTGCTGCGTGCTTTGCAGGAAAATAAAATAACACGGGTAGGTGGTGAAAAAGAACTCAAGGTGAATGTGCGTGTGATAGCCGCTACCAACAAGGACTTGAAAAAAGAGATAGAGAAAGGTAATTTCCGGGAAGACTTATACCATCGCCTCAGTGTCATCCTCATCCACGTTCCTTCCCTGAATGACCGGATAGAAGATATACCCCTCCTGGCCGAACATTTTCTGAGAAATCTGTGTGAAGAACATGGCATGCCCATGAAAACATTGACCAAAGAAGCCATTAAAGAACTTCAAAAAATAAACTGGACAGGCAATATCCGTGAATTCCGGAATGTGATGGAACGTCTTATTATTCTTTGTGATAAGGTAATCACCGATAAGGATGTGATTCAGTATGCAGGAGGGAAGTCATAAGTTATAAAAAGCATCCTCTTCATTCCACCCGGCACTTCATCCAGCCCCGGTAATATACCTTTTGATGATAAGGCCCTCTCGCCACATCATTAAGATCGTACTCAATCCCAAAATCCAACTGAGCCCTCACCCACTCTCCTTTTTTATATTTCTCCTGATTGATCGTCACATGACGAAACACAACGCGCTCTCCTACTATCTCTTTTTTCTTGGGCGCACCTTCCACAATAGAAGCCCTTATTACAGGAGCCAACGCTACATATAACATATCATCACTGGGTGAAGACTGATATGCACATAAAAGGTTAAGCGTATCGCCGCTTAAAAAAGCTCTGGACTCGACCGAAACAATGGTATCTGGAAAAATTCCATCTTCCTGATTTGAATAACGTATCAAAAGGGAAGATGCGGTTGTTTTGAGGCTGATACTATCGCGTGATTTGATTTTTTTCTTGGTTTGAGCATTGATCAGCTCTCCTTTCTTTTTCCCATGTATCACCCATTTCGGGAAACAGGTTTGTTCAGTATGAAAGAATGGTGCATCCAGTGTAGAATCAATCCGAAGCACGGGTGTTTGAGCCCCTATTATGTGGTAAGTAAGCAATAATAAAAAAATCAGGGCTTTTTTATACATACACCAGATGAAAAAACTGCTTACTTCAAAGCGACTTAAAGAGTAGGATTCAACAACTTGCCACTGGCCAGCAGTTCATGAAGAGACTTTTCATAGAGGGCGTGCCCCATCAACTCGGTATGGCCTGCATGATGGCAATCCGAACCCAGAAAATCCACCATATTCTTTTCAATCATTTCCTCAGCAACTCTTTTGGTGGCAATTGAATAGTGACCGGTAAGCGAATTGATATTCATCTGCAGCAATACCCCTTTATCCTTTATGGCTTCATATTTTTCAAAATCATTATGCCAGAATGAATAACGCTCGGGATGAGCCAGCACAGGGCGATAACCTTTCATCTGCATATCAAAGAAGATATGGTACAAATTGTCAGGAGCATTTACAAACGATAATTCCACCAGCACATAATTCTTTCCGAAAGTAAGCAGATTACCTTTTTTCATCTTTTCTTCAAAATCGTAATCCAGATAATATTCAGCGGCAGCTTCTATTTCAATAGGAATATTGTTTTCGTGCAACGCTTCTCTTACTCTATCCAGTCCTCCTAATATAATTTCAGGAGTATTCCGGTACGAATCGCCCATTACATGGGGTGTAGTGATAACCTTCTTATATCCTTTTTCATAAAAAAACCGAATCAGGTTCAGGCTGTCCTCCATTGTTTTGGCACCGTCATCAATACCTGGTATAAAATGAGAATGCACATCCGTGCCCAGAATGGAAAGATCGGCAGGTGTTTTGACTTTGCTGTTCTTTTTAAAGATGTCGGAGAAGAAACTCATTAGAACGAAGATACAAATAACTTCCTCCCCCTGTCTCCATAGGATGAAGACGGGGGAGGAAAATACTATTTAAACTTGCCTTTCAAGGCCGCCAGTTTCAATGCCAGATCCGATTCGGCCGGTTTGGATGGAGTAGATTGAAAATTTCCTCCGCCTCCTTTGGCTGAAGCGCCAAGTACCGGATTATCTTTCATGGATAAAGCAATCCGTTTCCGTTTGATATCCACTTCTGTTACCGTAACACTTACTTTTTGTGCCACCTTCACAACTTTGTTTGGGTCGTCAACAAACGTATTGCTAAGCTGACTGATATGTACCAAGCCATCCTGATGCACCCCTATATCTACAAAAGCTCCGAAATTGGTTACATTGGTTACAATGCCCGGCAGCAGCATGCCAGGTTTCAAATCTTCCATACTGTTAACACCTTCTCCAAAGCTGAAAATCTCAAAATCCTTTCTCGGGTCACGCCCGGGTTTATCCAGCTCTTTCAGGATATCGTTTAAGGTAGGGAGACCTGTTTTCTCGTTCACATATTTCTGAAGCACGATTTGTTTACGAAGGGCTTTATCGGCAAGCAGATCCTGCACCTTGCATTTCAAATCGGAAGCCATATGCTCTACCACCTTATAACTTTCGGGGTGTACAGAGCTTTGATCCAGGGGATTCTCTCCATCACGTATGCGGAGGAATCCGGCACTCTGTTCAAATATTTTTTCTCCCATACGGGGCACTTTAAGCAGTTCTTTCCTGCTTTTGAAAGGCCCGTTCTCGTTTCTGTAATCCACAATATGCTGGGCAAGTACAGGTCCCAGACCCGATACATACGTAAGCAATTGCTTGCTTGCCGTATTGATTTCCACACCTACTCCATTCACACAACTTTCTACCACCTCATCCAGTTTTTTCTTCAGATGATTCTGGTCCACATCATGCTGATATTGTCCTACACCAATGGCTTTCGGGTCTATTTTAACAAGTTCCGCCAAAGGGTCACACAACCTGCGTCCTATGGATACAGCTCCTCTTACCGTTACATCTTCATCCGGAAATTCGTCTCGTGCCGCCTCAGACGCCGAATACACAGATGCTCCGCTCTCATTTACCATGATAACAACAATATCTTTCGGCAAGTTTCGGATTCCACGTACAAAGCTTTCTGTTTCCCTGCCCGCAGTACCGTTACCGATGGAGATGGCTTCCACTTTATATTTTATACAAAGCGACACTACCACTTGTTCAGCCTCACGTGTCTGACGTTGCGGCTCATGCGGATACACGACGGTATGTTCCAATAGTTTGCCCTGCTTATCCAGTACCACCAGTTTACACCCCGAACGGAAGCCCGGATCAAGTGCAAGGGTAGTACGCTGCCCCAATGCAGGGGCCAATAAGAGTTCGCGTAAATTATCTGCAAAAACCTGTATCGCTTTTTCTTCTGCTGTCTGTTTGGTAAGGAGGCGCATTTCCGTTTCAATGGAAATTTCCATCATACGTGAATAACAATCCTCCACGGCCAGCTTCACCTGTTCAGAAGCATCGCCGGTACCCGTTACATACATTTTTTTGAGGATATCGAATGCATCCTGCTCGGGAGGAGAGATATCGATATGTAAAAAATCTTCCTTTTCACCCCGTCTCATAGCCAACAGGCGATGCGATGGGCAATTCATCAATGGCTCCTGCCACTCAAAATAATCTTCGAATTTGGCTGCTTCCTCTTCTTTCCCTGTCACCACCCTCGATTTTATGATTGCTTTTTCCTTAAACAGCAAACGTATTTTATCTCTTGCTTCCGGTTTTTCATTGATCCACTCGGCAATAATATCCCGTGCTCCTTCCAAAGCCTCATCGTTTGTAGCTACTTCCTTTTCGGCACTGATATATTTACTTGCTTCTTCCTGAAGGTTGATTTTTGTTTGTGCAAAAATAAGCTGAGCCAAAGGCTCCAGTCCTTTTTCACGCGCTATGGTAGCACGGGTTCTGCGTTTGGGTTTATACGGCAGGTACAGATCTTCCAGTTTGCTCAGGTTATCGGCAGCCAGAATAGCCGCTTCGAGTTCGGGGGTAAGTTTTTCCTGTGTCCTGATGGATTTCAGAATGGCTTCTTTACGGCTATCCAGCGACCGCAAACGATCCAGCTCATCGCGTATAGCGGCAATCTGTACTTCATCCAGACTACCGGTCATCTCTTTACGGTAACGTGATATAAAAGGGATGGTAGCACCCTCATCCAGTAAACTGCGTGTAGCATCTACCTGCCTCTCGGCAATTCCCAACTGCAAAGCAATCCGCTTCGCATATTTCGCTTCTGACATCGTCTTATGATTTGAACAAAAATACGTTTTAGGAGCCGGGAAAACAGAGGTATTTACTAACAGGTGTTAACAAGAATCCGGAGATAAATCGGGCAGAAAGATTATGCTATTTTCCGGGCTTGTTCATGGCAGCATAACCGCGAAACCATTCGAGCGTTCGTTTTAAACCCTCTTCCATATGAATCTGGGGTTTATATCCCAGTTCGCGGTCAGCCTTACGAATATCGGCAAGTGAATCTCTTACATCGCCGGCTCTTTCAGGACGATGAACAGGGCTCAGATTTGTTCCTGTAAGTTTTTGAAGAATACCAATCAGTTCGTTGAGCGACACCCGCTCTCCTACCGCAATATTATAAACCGCACCGGGGATAACAGGTGCAGATACAAACATGGCTTTTATATTGGCCTGTACAGCATTTTCAATAAACGTAAAATCCCGGGTCTGATTTCCATCTCCCAGTATAAGCGGAGCCTCATGAGACAACAGGGCTTTCATAAAAAGAGGAATGGCGGCAGCATATGCTCCATTTGGGTTTTGCCGGGGACCGAAAATATTAAAATACCGCAGACCGGTAATTTCCATACCATAGGTCTTCGCAAAGATTTCGGCATATAACTCATTCCCTCTTTTGGATACGGCATAAGGAGACAGCTGCTTCCCAATCCGTTCCTCTACTTTAGGGATTTCCTTACTATCGCCATATACCGACGAAGAGCTGGCATATACCACCCTTTTTACTTTGGAATTGCGTGCCGCAAGCAACAACTGAATAAATCCGGTTTCATTGGCAAGATGAGTAGCCAACGGATTTTCAATAGATCGGGGAACAGAACCCAGTGCCGCATCATGAAAAATATAATCAATGCCTTTACAGGCTTTCTCACAATCTTCAAACGATGTAATATCTCCTTTTATAAATTCGAATCCGGGAATACCAAGAAATGGTTGAATGTTTTCAATAAATCCGGTGGCCAGATTATCAAGCACCACAACCCGTTTCGCTTTGTAACGAAGCAGGTATTCGGCTATGTTGGAACCGATGAATCCGGCTCCTCCTGTGATGAGAAAAGCACTTTCAGAAAAAGATCCTACATGAAACGGATTTTCATACATAGTATTCTGCCCTCCGGGATGAATCAACGTTGGGTATATTGAGCATCATAATACTTCTGATACTGTCCGCTTGTCACATGCTCCAGCCAGGCTTCATTACCCAGATACCACTCCACTGTTTTTTCCAGGCCTTCTTCCAGTCGTAAGGATGGCTTCCACCCCAATTCATTCTGAAGTTTGGACGAATCGATGGCATAACGCAAATCATGCCCTGCTCTGTCTTTTACAAATGTAATCAGCTGCTCCGACTCTCCTTCTTTTCTGCCCAGTTTACGATCCATAATACGGCACAGCAAACGGATAAGATCAATGTTTTTCCACTCGTTGTTTCCGCCAATATTGTAGGTCTCTCCGTTTTTCCCTTTATGGAATATCAAATCAATAGCACTGGCATGATCTTCCACAAAAAGCCAGTCCCGTATATTCTCTCCTTTTCCGTAAACCGGGATGGGTTTCTTGTTTTTAATATTATGGATAGCTAATGGAATAAGCTTTTCAGGAAAATGAAAAGAGCCGTAATTATTCGAGCAATTGGAAATAACTACCGGAAATCCATAGGTATCATGATATGCTCTGACAAAATGATCGGACGATGCTTTGGATGCCGAATAAGGGCTGTGGGGATCGTATTTCGTTGTTTCAGTAAAGATTCCTTCACTTCCCAGCGATCCGTATACCTCATCGGTACTGATATGATAAAACCGCGCCTGTGGCATGGGCGACTCCGGATTAAGCCATAATTTGCGGGCTGCATTCAACAGATTAACTGTACCCACTACATTGGTCATCACAAACTCCAGGGGATTGGATATAGACCGATCTACATGTGATTCGGCTGCAAGATGAACCACTCCATCAAACCGGTGTTTTTCAAACAGCGAACTGATGAAATCAAAATCCTGTATATCCCCTTTTACGAAATGATAATTGGAACATTGCTCCACATCATGCAGATTTTCCAGGTTGCCTGCATAGGTAAGCTTATCGAGGTTATAAATCGCACAATCGGGATAACGCGTTACAAAGCGACGTACTACATGTGAACCGATAAACCCGGCTCCTCCGGTAATCAGAATTTTTTTCATCCGTTGTTATTGTTACACTTTATTACAATTACAAACTCCAATAAGCCACTTTCTTAAAACGTTTGCGGTATATACCTTTTACATCTACCAGTACCCCTTTCGTTCCCAATAGTTTTAAGAAATACTTTTCATCCAGATCCGCATACTCCTGGTGATTTACAGCCACTACAATCCCATCATACGATTTACCTGGTTTGCTGAGTCCGAAATCATATTCATGTATCAGTTCCTCCGAGCTGGCATGGGGATCCACCACGTCCACTTTTACCCCGTATGATTTCAGTTCTTTTACAATATCGGCAATTTTTGAATTGCGTATATCACTTACATTTTCTTTAAAGGTGGCTCCCATGATAAGAACCTTTGCTTTGGAGATATTTTTGCCCGCCGCACTGATCTTCTTGACCAGATTTTTTGCCACATAAAATCCCATGGAATCATTTACATAACGACCCGAGTTAATAACCCGCGCATGATAACCCAGTGATTCGGCCTTATGTGTCAGATAATATGGATCAACGCCTATACAATGTCCACCGACAAGACCGGGGAAAAATTTAAGAAAGTTCCATTTAGTGCCGGCAGCTTCGAGTACGTCATAGGTATTAATACCCATACGTCCGAAAATAATGGACAACTCATTCATCAGAGCGATATTCACATCCCGCTGGGTATTCTCAATTATTTTGGCTGCTTCTGCCACTTTGATAGAAGAGGCTCGGTGTACGCCAGGCTCTACAATAATTTCGTAAGTTTTTGAGATTGCATCAAGCGCTTCTGTATCACATCCTGAAACTACTTTCAGAATCTTTGTGATGGTATGTTCTTTATCACCCGGATTAATCCGCTCAGGAGAATAACCCACTTTAAAATCCTTTTTGAATTTCAATCCGCTTTGTTTTTCGAGGACAGGGATACAATCTTCTTCTGTACATCCCGGATATACGGTAGATTCATATACTACATAATCACCTTTCTTCAATACTTTCCCAACCGTCACCGAAGCTCCGATCAGCGGTTTCAAATCTGGCAGGTTATGCTCGTCAATGGGGGTAGGTACCGCGACAATAAAGAAGTTCGCTTTTTTCAGATCATCCAAAGAAGCGGTGAATGTAATATCACATCCTTTGAAATCATCTTTACCCAACTCATCACTGGGATCGATACCTTTTCTCATGAGCGCCACCCGCTTTTCATTAATATCAAAGCCTATCACTTTAATTTTACGAGCGAAAGCAAGAGCTATCGGAAGACCAACATAACCCAAACCAATTACTGCCAGGGTTGCTTTTTTATCAATCAGTTTGCTATACATAACGTGTGTTTCTTTAGTCTCGTATGAAAAGTTGGGGTTTTAACTTTTTTTGTCTGGTTTGCGATAGGAGTAAATGCGTTCGATAATATCGACCACCTTCATGCCTTCCAGCGCATTGGTTGTAATGGTTGTTTTTCCTTTAAGTGTATCGGTTACGTTCTGTATTACATAACCATGGTTATTAGCCGATCCTTTATAGGCCCCATAATCATTGGCAGGATTGGTAGGTGCCAGCTCCGGCATCTGATAATCTTTGATATGACAATATTCGACTTTATCCATGTATTGCCCCCCCCACTTTCACACTGCCTTTACTGCCAATAATGGTCAGGCTGCTTTCCAGGTTTTTATCCCATACCGCTGTAGAGTAATTAATACATCCCATTCCTCCGTTTACAAAACGAAAATTAATAAATCCTGAATCTTCGAATTCTGTCAATCCGTTATGTGCAAAATCATTGAACTTAGCCTGTATATCCGTGATATCTCCGAAAAGCCAGTACAGGATATCAATAAAGTGCGAGAACTGCGTAAAAAGAGTACCTCCATCCAGTTCCTGAGATCCTTTCCAACCTCCTTTTTTGTAATAACGTTCATCTCGGTTCCAGTAGCAATTCAACTGAGCCATAAATACATCGCCTACAATTTTTTCTTCTATCACTTTCTTGAGCCATTCGGAAGGCGGAGAGAAGCGGTTTTGCATAACGCAAAACACTTGTTTGTGCCGCTGAAGTGCTTTATAAATAATTTCTTCACAATCTTTACGATGCAAAGCCATTGGCTTTTCACATACCACATGCTTTCCGTTTTCCAGTGCCTGAAGAGAATGAGAGGCATGTAACCCGTTTGGAGTACATATGTTTATTACTTCTATTTCCGGATGTGCAAGAATCAAATCCTCAATACGGTTGTAATACGCTTCCTTAATACCCTCAAGACCTAAAATAGATTGAGGGAGTATATCACAAACCGCAATCAATTCGGCATCATCGCTTCTGCGAATCATTTCCGAATGCCGTTTCCCGATATGGCCCTGGCCTATAACTGCAAATTTTATTCTATTACCCATAGCGTTGACTTAAAATAATAAGAACCTGGAATTAAAGCAGGACAACCGACCCGTTGACAAGCTGGTAGCGTTGATTGGATTCCGGACAAATGGCAATCCCCTTTTCATCGAATTGAAGGCGGTGTCCGTATTCACTTATCCAGCCCATTTGTTTGGCCGGATTACCTACCCATAATGAATAAGGCGGAACATTTTTAGTTACTACAGCTCCCGCTCCGATAAATGCAAAAGCTCCTATATCATGACCGCAGACAATGGTTGCATTAGCACCGATACTGGCGCCTTTTCCTACATGCGTTTTTGCATATTGATTCTTACGATTCACCGCACTCCTTGGATTGATGACATTGGTGAATACCATGGAAGGACCCAGAAACACATCATCATCACATGTTACCCCGGTATATATGGAAACATTGTTCTGGACTTTTACATTACGGCCCAAAATTACTTCCGGTGAAATAACCACATTCTGACCGATGTTACATTGATCGCCCAAAACACAACCTGGCATAAGGTGGGAAAAATGCCATACTTTGACTCCTTTTCCTATTACACATCCTTCATCAACTATGGCTGTGGGATGCACATAATATTCTTTGTTCATAGGCATTATAAAGCATACAAAATTAGAAATTTAATGAATCGAACAGCACTTTCTTTCCGGGAAGCTTTTATGTGCCGGAAAGCACCTCTTTCAGCGCGGCATCGATAGATTCCAACCCTTTTCTGAACTCTTCTTCCTTGGGCCACCCGAACCCAATCCGCATATATCTTTTATCCATTTCGAACCAATGACCAGGGCCCGGATACGTACCATACGACTCATTCAGAATACGGTAAAAGCGGGTCAGATCAAGTTCTATTTCAGGGCGGATACGGGGAAAACAAACCACCCCTCCATCCGGTTTTACCCATTCCATGTATTTATGATCTTTGATCCATTGCTCCAGCATAGAAAACTTCTTATCCAACTGAGTCCGTATACCGGGGATAAACGTGCTTTTCTTAACCAGGTAATGAAACGCTATCTCTTCATCCACCACCGAATTACATACGAATATCTGCTCTTTGGCCGCCAGAAACAGTTCCTGAAGTGCCTTATTTTGGGTTACAATCCATCCCAGTCTCAAACCCGGTAGCCCGAAAGCTTTTGATACCGATGAAACACCGATTACTTTATCCGACAAGGAGGCAGCCGGTGGCAATTGCATATCACGGTACAAATCACGATACGTTTCATCAACGAGGAGAAAAATATTGTGCTCTTCTGCAATTTTTATCATTTGCTGAAGCTCATTCCGTGTAATCATAACCCCGGTGGGGTTATTAGGACAGGTAATGCTGATGAGTTTTGTTTCAGGCCGTATCAAGGCCTGCAGTTTGGAAATATCAGGATGAAATCCTTCCTCGAATATTAAATCAAGATACGAAATGGCACATCCTATGGCACGGGGTGTTTCAATATTAGTGGCATAGTTGGGACGCATTACAATCAGGTGATCAGCTGGTTCGAGCAACGAGGTGGAAACAATAAATAGAGCTGAAGCAGCCCCTGCAGTAAGAAGAACACCATTAGCACTTTTTAAATCATTTTCGGCGGCTATAAACTGACGTAATTCGGGTTTACCCAAATGGTCTCCATAACAAAGAACCAGGGAAGCGAGATCAATTTTAAGATCCGAAAAAACAGCATCACTCACCGAGCTTTCGGCCAGGTTACAGATAATCTTATCGTAGCCCATCTGTTCAGGGGATTCGATCTCGATGGGCATTCGTTTATACTTCATACATCGGGCAGTGAAAAGAATTTACTTTCTGATTTCGAAACCCGACAAATCACAAATCGGGCCTTCTTCTATTTGTATCCGCTCTACAGAAGATTTTTCCGGCCCTATTCCGCACCATTCCAGAAAATGACTGAGTGGCTCACTCTCTCCTTCGGCTTCTATATATACTTTCCCATTGGGTTCATTTCTTACAAAACCGGAAATATGGTATTTTTTCGCCTCTTCCAGCGTATGGGCACGAAAAAATACGCCTTGTACCTTACCGGTAATAGTAATATTTAGGTGCTTCAGCATAAAGGACAAACCATAGATGGATTGGCCAGGACAGAACAATAGCCGGGTGGTTCCTGGCAAAACCTGTTTACCCGTCTATTTAAGCAAATCGGTGTTCTTTAGCAAACAACTCTTCTTTGCTCAACGATTTAAAATAGGCGTACGTAATTTTCAATCCTTCTTCCCGGTTCACTTTGGGTTCCCATCCAAGTATCTTTCTGGCTTTGGTGATATCCGGTTTGCGTTGTTTAGGATCATCAACCGGCAAAGGCAGGCTGATAAGTTTTTGAGTGGTTCCGGTAAGACGTATAATTTCCTCACCGAATTCACGGATGGTTATTTCAGAAGGATTACCAATGTTCATTGGCTGAACATAATCACATAATAAAAGACGGTAAATGCCTTCCACCAGATCATCTACAAAACAGAAAGAGCGTGTTTGAGATCCGTCTCCAAACATGGTCAGATCCTCACCTCGTAATGCCTGCCCGATAAATGCCGGCAATACCCGTCCATCATTCAGACGCATACGCGGACCGTATGTATTAAAAATCCGAACTATTCGTGTTTCCACCTGGTGATAGGTATGATAGGCCATAGTAAGGGCCTCCATAAAACGTTTGGCTTCGTCATAAACTCCGCGTGGACCTACAGGGTTCACATTCCCCCAATATTCCTCAGTTTGCGGATGAACGAGCGGATCGCCATATACTTCCGATGTAGAAGCAACTAAAATGCGGGCTTTCTTGGCTTTGGCCAGCCCTAAAAGATTATGTGTACCCAGAGAGCTAACTTTAAGTGTCTGGATCGGTATTTTAAGATAATCGATCGGACTTGCAGGAGAGGCAAAATGCAGAATATATTTCAGCTCACCGGGAACAAAGACAAATTTGGAAACATCATGATGGTAGAATTCGAAATTTTCCAGTTTCATCAGGTGCTGAATATTTCTCATGTCGCCGGTAATGAGATTGTCCATCCCGATAACATGATAACCTTCTTTGCTAAAACGATCACACAGATGCGACCCTAAAAAGCCTGCAGCGCCTGTAATCAGTACTCTTTCTTTTGTAATCATGGAAATGAATTCTATTTAATTCGGAGCTTACAGTTTAGAAAGGTAAATCATTCTCCCCTTCAGATGCTGAAAAAGAAGTAACATCCGGCTCTGAAATAGGGGCAGAACTGCTTTGTGATGCTCCTACACGCTCAATCTTCCATGCTTCCAACGAATTGAAGTATTTCAATTCCCCGTCTTTAGGACTTTTCCACTCCCTGCCACGCAGATTAAAAAAAACTTTGATCTCGTCACCCGGCTTAAACGCTTCAATAAGACTGCATTTATCCTGTGTAAGCTGAAAAGAGATATGCTGGGGATATTGTGATGAATTATCAGTGATAACGAACTCGCGTTTACGGAATTTTTCCGAAACCTGTTGCTCATTGCTTTTTACTTTTAGTGTACCTGTGATGTTAAACATGTATATAGTATTTAAGATTTGAGATTTATGATTTAAGGTCTAAAATAATAAAATCGATGAATTAGTGCTGGGTTATTTCCTCGGCCGAGAGAAGCACTTTCCAGGCTTCCTCTACCTTATTCTCATCAAGAAGCCTTTTGGCTATATGATGCAAGTGCTCTTCCAGCTTTTCCAGATTTTTTCCATACAACTCATACGCTTCGAAAATGGCTCCACTGCGTCTGAATTCATTGATGGATTTTGAATCGGGCAAATGTTCAATATTACCCAGCTGTCCCAGGTTATTACCCGTCAGTATCCTGCTTTTACGAATATGAACAGGAATCTGATCCACCCCGATACCTAGGGTATAGATAGGTTTTGCAACTTTGAACAAATTGGCTCCCGAAGCACGGCAATACCAATCGCCTCCCATACGGGCCACCAGATCTATCTTATTCGGATCAATAACACCTTGCTCATCCAATACCGATTCGTGGATATGCATCAGGACTATTTCACAAATAACCAGATTACCGGCACCACCTTGATTGCCAAGCTCAATAACCTGCTTCACAATACATTCCAGCTGCACAGGAGATTCTTTAACCCGAAATGGTTTCACCTTTTCAGATGGCACAGGAGTAAGCCCTGCTTTAATAAATTCATTTACTCCTTTAGGATATTCGGTGCTGGCTAAAGAAGCCTGCTGAACAAGATCAAAATCAACTACATTGATAACCACCTCTCTGATTTCCTGAATATTATCAAATGTATTCTTGGTGGTATTGGTCCTGCCGCTACGGGCGGGAGAAAATATGGCAATAGGAGGATTGGCACTAAAAACATTGAAAAAACTGAACGGGCTCAGATTCGGATTACCATCCTTATCAATCGTGCTTGCAAACGCTATTGGGCGGGGTGCAACAGCACCCAGCAAGTAAGAATGCAATACCGATGTTTTTACCTGAATCGGATCAATGACAAGCATTTTTTCCATAGAAGAACAAAAATAGCAAATATCGACTTGGAACTTTGCTGTGTTTATAAAATGTGAATGGAAAAAAGTTATCTTTGAGCCCTTTTGGGAGTATTTGACTACAATTAGTGTCGTTTTTTGCGGATATGTCGTAATTGGTAGCCGAGCCAGACTTAGGATCTGGTGCCGCGAGGCGTGTGGGTTCGAGTCCCCCTATCCGCACAAAAATTCAGAGCGGAGAGCGTAAAGCGAAGAGCGTCTCTTCCTGTTATAGCTCTCCGCTCTGTTTCTGTTTCTGAATCCCTATACCGTCCTCCGCTCTCCCTTTACCCCATCAACTCCTTCAACAGCTTTTCTACCGTAAGCTTCAAAGCAGCTAATTCATTTTCAACCGCTTCTACTCTTGCTTCCAGCTTGGGTGCCGCATCTTCCTGTACTGGTACTTCTTCATCCGATTCCTGCATCTCACAAAACAGGTGACGGAAACGTTGTTCTTTTTGTCCGGCTTGCCGGGGTAGTTGCGCTACAAAAGCGGGATCGCTTTGTTTTAACTTTTCCAGTACATGCAATACTTCTTCCAGGGAAGCAAACGTGTATAAACGTGCCGAATTGGAATTGATTTCGCCGGGTGTAAGCGGGCCGCGCAAAAACAACAGGCATAATACAGCCTCTCCGGCAGGAGTGAAATCAAATACAATATCCAGGTTATGTTTATACTTCAGCACCCGGCTTCCTCCTCCACTGGCCGTATTCACAAGGCCTTTTCGGGTAAGAGTGTGCAAGGCATTCGTTACCGTTGTATCGTCGTATTGTACAATAGGCTTACGGGATGACTTCTGATTGCATGCCAGGGTAAGGGCATTCAACGTCATCGGATAATATTCCGGCGTTGTTTTGCTCTTTTCAAGTAGGGAGCCCAGTACTCTTACCTCTACCGGATCAAGTACAACCAGTGGTTTAGACTCCATAGATTTCAGATAATTAACATGACTTTTTTAAAAAAGGCCGAACCGGAAACGGTTTCAGGACACATCCCTTCTTTTCCTGCCTCCTGCCGCTGCCTCCTTATTTCCCTTTCCTGTCTTCCTTCTTCATTTCCTTGTCTTCTTTCAGATCCTTCTTATCACTCTTCAGGGCTTTTTTATCCTGCTTCTCAATTTTCTTGTCTTCTTTGAGTTTTCTTTTATCCATTTTCAGCGATTTCTTATCACCGCTGGCTTTATCTTTCTCTATATTCTCTTTGTCAATCTCCGTTTTTTTCTTGTCTTCTTTTATCT
>JABDCB010000059.1:14590-14891 GCA_013288325.1 Bacteroidota bacterium | reverse complement strand
AAGAATGAAACCGTTATAAAAACGGATAAAAGACAAGCGATTATTTTTTTCATGATGATTATTCTAAACGCCAAATTAAGAATTTTGCACAAGAGGACACGGATTGAAATGGTTATCTTTGAAGAAAGAATATCCCATGTCAGATTATGATACTTTACGCGATCTTGTAGCGATTGATTCGCCAACCGGTTTTACAAAAGAAGCCAGCCGCTATATTTTTAACCTGCTGAAGTCATACGGCTATCAGCCCGAAATAACCAACAAAGGTGCTGTACGTTGCGCCCTGGGCAAAAACCCTACC
>JABDCB010000059.1:0-14578 GCA_013288325.1 Bacteroidota bacterium | reverse complement strand
ACGTAGATACCCTCGGAGCCATTGTATCGGGTATAAAGACCGATGGAACGCTCCGCTTTTCCAAACTCGGTGGTCCATCACTCACCAGTGCCGAAGGAGAATATGTGAATATTCATACCCTGAGCGGAAAGGTGGTTACCGGTACACTGCTCCTTAACAATCCCTCTTCTCATGCCAATGACAAAAGGGAAACAGAAAAGAGAAATGAGGAAACCATGCACATACGGCTGGATGAGGAGGTGTTTTCCGTTAAGGATACAGAGCGTTGCGGCATCAAAACCGGAGATATCATTTGTTTTGAGCCCCGTTACAGAGAGTATAAAAACGGATTTATCAAATCACGTTTTATGGACAACAAAGCAGGATGCTATGTGTTGTTTGAAATAGCCAGAAGATTCAAAGAGGAAGGCATAGAAGCGCCGGTGGAACTTTTCTTCAGCAATTATGAAGAGGTGGGGCATGGCGGTACCGTAGGCTATTCAGATAGTATTGAAGAGCTGCTGGTGATTGATATGGGTGTGCTGGGTGATGCCTGCGAAGGCAATGAACAAAGCTGTTCCATTTGTGTGAAAGACAGTTCCGGGCCTTACGATTATGAGTTTCGTAAAACATTGGTAGCCCTGGCCGAACAATATAAGATTCCTTATAAACAGGATGTATATCCTTTTTATGGTTCTGATGGATCGGCAGCCCTCAAGGCCGGTAAGGATTTCCGCGTGGCGCTGATAGGTCCCGGTGTGGCGGCATCACACGGTGTGGAGCGAACGCATATAAAAGGCATTGAAGCTACGATTGATCTGAGTCTTTGTTATATTCATCATTGTATGAGCAGATAGTGCAGAATACTCAAGGGCTAAAGCCCCGGATTATTGCTATTTGAATAACCCCGCGCTTAAGCGCGGGGTTAGGAAGTCATACAGATAACGGTTTTAGTTCTTTATTGTTGTCAGTTGTTAGTTGCGAATACTCAAGGGCTAAAGCTCCGGTATTATTGCGATTTGAATAACCCCGCGCTTAAGCGCGGGGTTATAAAGTCAATTTACAATTAGGGACTTTAGTCCCGGAATAGATAACATCTTACTTAAATATATAACCATGAAACAATTCCTCTTTATAACTGCACTGATCTTACTACCCCTGTTAGGCTTTTCCCAAACAACAACCCCATCCAAAGATCCTCAGAACATAAGTATGAAACCTTCCCGTGATCCGGAATATCCCAAAGGCGAAAAAATGCTTTATCAGGATGTGCTGATGAATGTAAAATATCCGGAAGAGGCCATCAAAAAATATGTGCAGGGTGAAGTAAGTCTGAGCTTTGATGTGAAGATAGACAGTACCATTGCCAATTGTGTTATCCTGAGTGGCGTAGGCTATGGCGTGGATGAAGCGGTAAAGAAATATGTGGAGCAGCTAAAATTCAGTCCCGGTATGATGAACGGGATGAAAGTAAAAATGAATGTGAATATGAACTTCCCCGTTAAGGCGCACTAAGCGATATTCAGGATATTTTTTTTGTAAAGCTGTATAGCGCCCAGATTCAGAATAAGACCGATCAGGAATAATACACCCACGCGTGTCAGAAACGCCGGATCGGTGATGGGTAATGCCCTCCAGAAGATATCATAAAAGCCTTGTATGCTCCAGTAGTTGACCGACACCACGGCCATCTTTTGCATCCAGAAGGGCATTACGAATACCGGTATCATACTTCCGCCTATAGCCGACATGGTAAGCACAATCAGTGTCGACAATCCCTGTACCTGCGCTCTGTTACGTGCAAAGGAAGCCAGAAAAACACCAAAGGCCGAACAGGCAAAGGCGGTGGCAACAATCATAAGAAGCATGGCGGGCAGACGCGCTGGTGTTACATTGAGTCCGAATACAGCCCAGGAAAAGGTGAACATGATAAGCAGCTGGACAATGGAAACGATATTGGCGCTCAGCATTTTTCCAAAGAGGATACTTTGTGGACTGAGGGGAGCATACAATAGTTTTTTTAATGTCCCTTCTTCTTTTTCCTGCAGCAGGGAAGCGCCTAAGCCGGCAACACTGAACAAAAGCATCATCACGGCGGTACCGGCAACAGCTTGGATGAGACCGGGAGAATTTTCTTTTTGTGCTTCCAATGCTGTTGTTTTAAGCAAGGGAGCATCCTCTTTTTTTCCGCTACCGGGACCGCTGAAATTGGATGCAATCATACGGTGTACGCCAGCCCGTGTGGCGGTATCCATACCCGGATTTTGTGCATCAAACTGACGGATAGCTTTGCTTTCAAAAGAAGATGTGCCTGCAAACCGCATCAGGTTACCGCTCAGCGCCGACATGAGTATACCCAGCTGCACCTGTTTGGCTTTGTCATAAATCAATTCCATAGGAAGGGCTTTGCCTGCCGTCATGGAGTCTTGTAATCCTTTGTGAAAAATAAGTGCTGCATCTTCATCTCCCTTTTTTATTAAGCGTGTAGCCGTATCGGTGGAGGTTAGGCGCAGATCCAGCTCCTTAAGCGAATCGAGCTGTGCAATCAGCTTTTTGCTGGCAGGACTTTTGTCTTCATCGCAGGTAATCAGCACCAGGGGTTTGGCATCGGAGCTGCCCCCGTTACCACCAAAGGCAAGTGAGAAAAGGGTGATAAGCGGAATGGGCAAAAGGAGCGTAAGCAGCATGGCGCGTTTATCGGCCAGAAAAAGTCGCAGGTCCTTGATGGCTATTTTGATCATAGGGAAAAGGATTAGTCTCTGAGTTGTTTTCCGGTAAGCGCAAGAAACACCGTTTCCAGATTTACCTTTTGAATTTCTATATGACTTATATCGGCTCCTGCTTCATTGCATTGTATGATCAGTTTGCTCAGATCATTTTTTACATGGGCGGAAGAATAGGTAAGGATGTTGTCGGTGAAGGTAAATTCTCCGCTGATCGTGCTGTTGAGTTTTGCCTTTAAATCATCCTTCAGTTCGTTGAAAGTAACGGCAATACTTTCCTTGATACCACCGGTGTTTTGCAGTTCGGCAAGGGTACCTTGTGCAATGATGGCACCTTTATCGATGATGCCGATACGATCGCAAAACCGTTCGGCTTCTTCCATATAGTGGGTGGTATAGATAATGGTCATTCCTTCTTTGTGAAGTTTTTCAAGCACTTCAAAAATAAGGTTACGGCTTTGGGGATCGATGCCTACAGTAGGTTCATCCATCAGCAATACTTTAGGGCGGTGTAGCAATGCCGATGCAATATTGATACGGCGTTTCATTCCTCCTGAATAGGTATCCACCCGATCGTTTTTCCGGTCGGATAAACCAAACAGGGTCAGGATCTCGTCTATCCGTGTTTTGAGTGTGGCGGGAGCTACACCGTAAAGACTACCCCAGAAAAGCAGATTGTCGTAAGCCGAAAGCTTGTTATACAAGGCTATTTCCTGAGGTACTACGCCTATGCTGCGTTTACATTGCTCAGGGTCTTTTTTCAGGTCGTAGCCTGCTATCTGTACCGATCCCTGATCGGGAGCAATTATGGTGCTGAGAATACTGATGGTGGTTGTTTTGCCGGCTCCGTTAGGGCCCAGCAGTCCATAAAACTCTCCGTCTTTTATTTCGAAAGAGATGCCTTGCAAGGCACGCACCGTTCCATAATCTTTGATGAGGTTGTCGGCTTTTATCATATGTTGGAGGAATTCGAATGGAAATGTAGGGTAAATTTTTGATACAGCCTTTTTCTCACCCTTTGGAGAGGGATAAAGGGGGAGGATATTGGATATTGTATGAATCCGGAATTCTATTCCTTCTTTTTCTTTTCAGGAGCTTTCAGTTTTTTTACTTCGGCATCAAAATCAGATTCGTATAATTTATCCTGTATTATCCTGTACTTTTCAAATTCACTTTCGGCAAATGCTTTTGCAATGGCCTGTGTGATTTTTCCTGCCCCTGATAAAATTTCCTTTTCGTTAAATTGTAAAAAGGTATTTAGCTTGCCAGCCCAATCGTTCATGGTCATGGGGATATTTCTTTCTGCCTGTGTTTCGGCATAATCAAGATACATGGTAATAAAACGGTCGAGGTTTTTAATTTCCTTCTCTGTCAGGTAATTCTTCGCAATAGTTACATCTGTTTTGATGATTTTACCGTGAGGGGAATTTTTCCAGGTTGTTAACCCCATGTTTTGTTTTTTACTGTCAGCACGGTTCATTATCAATTCAGCTGCAGTATGTCCATGTATAGCAAAATGGAGCTTGTTCTGTACGCCGGCAAAAAATCCTTTGGTAATATCGTCATCTGCTTTATAGTCGACAGCGGTGGAATAGATATCGGTTATTTTTTGATAAAATTTACGCTCACTCGCCCTTATTTCACGTATCTCGGCAAGTAACTGGTCAAAGTATTCCTTGCTTAGAAAGGCTCCGTTCTTTAGCCGCTCTTTATCCAATACATAACCCCTGATAGCAAAATCCTTTAATATGGATGTGGCCCATTGCCTGAATTGTGTGGCACGGTATGAATTTACCCGGTATCCTACCGAAATAATGGCATCGAGGTTATAGAATTTTGTTTTGTATTTTTTCCCATCGGAAGCAGTTGCCGAGAATTCCTCGGTAACTGACTTTTCATTCAGTTCTCCTTCTTTAAATATATTTTTTAGATGTAGGGAAACATTATCAGCACTGCAATTGAAAAGAGTGCCAATCATCTTTTGGCTGAGCCAGATTGTTTCATCTTGAACCATGACCTCAATGCTATTCTCCCCAACCTGTGAAGTAAAAATCAGGAACTCGGCAGTGCTGTTCCGTATCCGAAGTATATTTTTTTTCATCGAAACCATTTGGATCATTAATATCCGAGTTACTATAAACTATTTACAATCTTCTTTTTCGCAACCTCCGGCTACTTTTTAATACCAACAAATTATTTTTGCATTGTGTTGTAAGGCATGCATCGTTCCGTAATCTTTGGTGAGGTTGCAGGCTTTTATCATAGTTCAGAAATTCGAATGGAAATGTAGGGGAAATTTTTGAGAAGTGTTTTTTCCTCCCCCTTTATCCCCCTCCAAAGGGGGACAAGCGCTTATCTCTCCCTTTGGAGGGGGATAAAGGGGGAGGACAGCGGAGCATATAAAAGAATAACCTAATTTCGCTCCGGTATCCAATTACGTATTATGAGAACCCCTGTATTTATTCTTTCCATCCTGGTTTTCCTGCTGTTTGCCTTTGTACCCGAGCAGCAGCACAAACGTCCACAGACATGGGCGGGGCCAGTACATAAACAGGTGAAGGATTCTATAGTGAGCGTTCGTATTTCTTTTACAGGCGATCTGATGTGTCATGTGCCCCAGTATGAGAATTCAAGAAAAGCGGATGGTACCTACGATTTCAATCCCAGCTTTGCGGTGATGAAACCCTGGCTGGAACAGGCCGATATTACCATGGGCAATCTGGAACTTACTTTTGCAGGCCCCGCTGTTCCTCTGGCCGGATATCCCATCTTCAATACTCCCGATTCCTATGCCGATGCTTTGAAAAATGTGGGTTTTAATTTTGTGGTAACCGCCAATAACCATTGCATGGACACCAAAGAAGCGGGATTGCTGCGCACACTGGATATATTAAAAGCAAAAGGAATTGGCAGTACCGGCACTTTCAAATCACAGGCCGATCACGACTCGGTGCGTATCCTGAACATCAAAGGCATTAAACTGGGAATCCTGAATTATACCTATGGCACCAACGAACCCCCGCCACCTTCGGAACGTAAATACGAAGTAAACATCATCGACACCCTGCTTATCCAGCATGATATTATGCAGGCGCGCACACAGGGTGCTGAGCTGGTGCTGGTATATTTTCATTATGGAAAAGAAAATCAGAGCGATCCCAATGATTTTCAAAAGCTGGTGGTACGAAAGACGCAGGAGTATGGTGCTGATATTATCATTGGCGGTCACCCGCATGTGATAAGCCCGGTGAATTATTATAAAACCAAACATGCTACGCTGGATACCGGTATTGTGGCCTGGTCGCTGGGTAATTTTATTTCCAATCAATACTGGAGATATACCGATGCGGGACTCATATTCAGCATAACCTTACGAAAGAATATGACCAAAGGAACCTATCTGAAACCCATACCTGACTATATGCCTACCTGGGTATACCGTGGAACGAATGCCCTTATGAAAAAACACATTGTGTTTCCTGCCGAGCTGGCCTTAAAAGATTCTCTTCCTGCTTATCTGGATGCCACCGCCCGTGCCAAAATGAAAGAAGCGATGGAAGACACCAGGAAGATGATGGAAAAAGACTGTCCCTCTATACAGCTGAAAAGCATTCATTGATTCGTACGTAGCAAAACGATTACAGAGACGTGAGGAGTTGTTCCCTACACGTGAAGAACCATTACTCTGACGAGGGGAACCTCTGCATTGATCAGAAGAGACGTTATACAGACGAGAGGAACCTCTGCATTGATCAGAGGAGCGGTTACATGGATGAGAGGAACCATTACATTGATCAGAGGAGCGGTTACATGGATGAGAGGAACCGTTGCATTGATCAGGGGAGCGGTTGCATTGATGAGAGGAACCGTTGCATTGATCAGGGGAGTGGTTACATTGATGAGAGGAACCATTGCATTGATCAGGGGAGTGGTTGCATTGATGAGAGGAACCATTGCATTGATCAGGGGAGTGGTTCCTCTCATCAATGTAACCATTGCATTGATCAGGCGAGCCTCTTCTCTGATCAGAGGAACGGTTGGCGTCACTTTAAAAATGAAGATGGATAGAGATACTCCGTATTTTATCGGATGTTACTACGTTTTTAAACGGAAGGGAATTTCACTTATTCAACCGCCACTACTGCTACTTTATTGTCCAGTACATAGCGAAAGGAGCCGGGGTATTTCTTATTGGGCGGGGTTGCCAGATTTCTGGTAAAAGAAATGCGATAGGTGAGGGCTATTTCTGCACATTTGGGAAAGGAGACCCATACATATTTAAGTTTTCCTTCGTTGTTCAGGATGGTGCATCCACCGCCTGCGTTGGGATCGGTTACCTGTGCTCCGTCAGGGATCAGCTCCTCCTCTTTGGCAAATCCTTCTATGCCTTCTACCGTAATTTTTATGGTTACCAGATAATCATCCGAACCGGGAATAGGGGTAAAGGTTCGTGTAGCCACCGGCTTTCCGCTTTGTGCCTGAATGTTGCTGGCAGCTAGAATGAGAAACAAAGCGAAAAATCGAAAAACAGAAATCATACCAGTGATATAATGAGAAACATACTATTATTAACTTCCTAAGATCATAGACCGCTGATTTTCATGATCATCATGATTAATTATGATTTTGCGATTTCCTGATTATCAGTGAAAATCATAACAATCATGATAATCTGCGGTCTATTGCGCTTTGCTTTTATTCTGAAATCGGTTTACGCTTTAGCAACTTTGATTTTATTGCCAGGTAATAATTTATAGTTTTTCCCAAAACCATTCAGCCGGATGATTTCATCCACGGTTGTTTTGTGTCTCTGGCTGATGATCCAGAGGGTGTCGCCTTTTTGTATGGTATAATATACATACTGATTATTGGCAGCGATGGCATTAACGGGAGTAATATTATTTACCACTACCGGAGCAGGTGCTGCAGGAATCGGGACAAGGACAGGACGGGCGGTGGCTCCGTAATAAATAAGTTTTTGTCCGGGTTTTACATACGCGCTGGTTAATCCGTTCCAGGTTCTTAAGTCATCCACGGTACATTTACACGAGCGGGCAATGAGGTTGAGGTGTTCGCCTTTTTGTACGGTCCATATTTTACGTACCTCTTCGGCAGCCATCCCTGTTTTGGCCAGTGCCGAATCTTTTTTCAGACAGGCATAGATGGCACTTTCGTTGGTCACAAAGGTGCCTACTTTGGAAGCGGGTAATATCAGTTCATAAGGTTTGTTTCCGGTAGGGTAAGGCACTACCCCTCTTTTGTACATGGGGTTAAGAAAGATGAGCTCATCCATGGGGATATTCAGAGCACTTGATATCTGTTCAAAAGAAACCTGCTGTTTGATGGAAACGGTATCGGTTTCAAAAAAGCTTTTCCGGGGTTCCGCAGGATAGATATTATGTTCGGCATAATAATTCATCACATAGTTGGCGGCTATAAATGCCGGAACATAGCTTTGTGTTTCGCGGGGCAAGAAGGGACGTATTTCCCAGTAACTTTTTTTGTTGCCCGAGCGACGCATGGCTTTCATAACGGTACCCGGACCGCTGTTATAAGCGGCAAGCACCATCTGCCAGTCCCCAAAAAGACCATATAGAAATTTAAGATATTCGGCTGCAGCAACAGTTGCTTTGTAAGGATCACACCGGTCGTCTACATACGATGTGCTATTCAGTTGGTATAGTTTTCCGGTATTGAACATAAACTGCCAGAGACCCATAGCTCCGGAACGTGATTTGGCATTGGGGTTTAAAGCCGATTCTATCACCGCCAGGTGTTTCAGTTCCAGAGGCAGGCCGTATTTGTCAAGCACCTCTTCCATCATGGGATAGTATAGCTGGCTAAGACCTACGAGACGGGAAACGAGCACCCGTTTGCGAACCATATAAAGATCAATAAATGCACGTACCGGTTCATTGTATACCAGATCAAACGGAGAGGCGGCATCCAGCTTAGCCATACGGGCCTCATAAATAAGATCGTCGAAACGCGGAATGGAATCGGGTGGAAGATTGTATTTAAACTTAGTGGTTTTGGCTGGTTTGTTAAAAAAATTGAGCCGGGACATACTATCCAGCATGGCAACTACGGGATCATCTTTAAAACGAGAGGAGTCGAACTGGGCTTTTCCCGTTTCAGGAAGCAGGCCAAGGCAGGCAATAATAAGTGCCGGAAAAAGAGAGAAATGCCTGCGAATCTTCATCACTACGGGGATATCTTATTTATAGTATACGTAAAAATAGCGTAATTGTTGTAAAAATGCTGATTTTCGGGTGGTCTTTAGCTAAAAAGGATCAAAAACGGGATAAAACACCTGATTTTCCACACAAGATCAGTGAAAAAAAGGGCTGTTACAATAGTAAACAAAAAGCAGGGGAACAGGGTAGGGACTAAACAGAGGTTTTCAACGCCGATATGTTCATCAGCTCTTGTGCAAACCGGAACAAGGATGCTTCTTCAAAATGGCTGGCCATGAGCTGAACACCGAAAGGAAGTCCATTGCTATGATTTACCATCGGTAAAGAGATAGCGGGGATACCGGCATGGTTGGCATGAACGGTAAAGATATCTTCGAGATACATTTTAATCGGATCGGCCGAGTTGGCACCAAACTCAAAAGCGGTACCGGGGGTAGTAGGCAGCAGGATAAAGTCGTGACCGGCAAATATTTCCTTTGTTTTATCCTGAATGAGGCGACGGACTTTTTGTGCTTTTGAATAATAAGCATCATAATACCCTTCGCTCAGCACAAAGGTTCCGAGCATAATACGTCTCTTGACTTCGGCTCCGAAGCCTTCGCTTCTGGATTTTTTATAGGTGCTTTCCAGATCGGTGGCATTGGGACTGCGGTATCCGAAATGAACCCCGTCATAGCGACCCAGATTGGAGCTGGCTTCGGCTGTGGTAAGCACATAATAAGCCGGAACCAGGTAGTCGAGGTAAGGAAAGTCAATGGCATGCAGGGTGTGTCCTTCCTGTTGCAATTGCTCTATCAGCCCTTTCATGTAGTTCCGGATCTCCGGATCCAATCCCGGGTGATCCACACAATCTTTTATATAGGCAATACGAACAGGTCCCTGTTTGGCAGAGGCTGTTTTTGAATAATCGGGAACGGGTTTGGTGCTGAGGGTGCTGTCGAATTCATCTCCACCGGCAATAACCTCCAGGATAGAGGCAGCATCTTGTACATTGTTGGTCAACGGACCTACCTGATCAAAGGAGGAGGCATAGGCAATAATACCATGGCGGGATACGCGTCCATAGGTAGGTTTCATGCCCACAACACCACAGAAGGATGCCGGCTGACGGATAGAACCTCCGGTATCGGTGCCCAGTGCAGCATGACAAAGATTGGCCGCTACGGCTACAGTAGATCCTCCGGAGCTGCCACCGCTTACCCGTTTATTATCACGGGGATTTTTAACGGTACCAAAGGCGGAGTTTTCGTTGGAGCTGCCCATGGCAAACTCATCACAATTGCACCGTCCTATGATGATGGCATCTTCGGCCAGAAGGCGTTCTACAACGGTAGCGCTGTAAAGGGATTGAAAGCCATCCAGGATTTTGGATGAGGCGGTAACAACATGGCCTTTGTAACAGATATTATCTTTCAGGGCAATGACAAGCCCGGCCAGCTTTCCGGCTTTTCCGGCTTTTATTTTCTTATCTACTTCGGCAGCTTTTTCCAAAGCCGATTGAGTAAATACTTCCAGGAAAGCGTTGAGATGTTTTTCTTTCTCTATACGGGCCAGAAAATGCCGAAGAACGGAATCGCAGGTAAGCGATCCATCCCTAAGGCCTTTTTGGGTATCTGCAAGGGAAGAATACGGGTGCACAGGAAGGCAGAATCAATAAAATAAATAAACGGAAGAAAGCCTTAAAGGCTTATTTCTTCTCTGTTGGAGTACTGGTAGTAGTCGGTGCACTTGATGTGCTGTCCTTAGAATCGCTTGGTTTAGAAGCGTCTTTGAACTCTTTCACGCCTTGTCCCAATCCTTTCATAAGTTCCGGAATTTTCTTCCCTCCGAACATCAGAAGTACGATAACAAGGATAAGCAGAATTTCAGGTGCGCCTAATCCGCCAAGAATACCAGCATATTGATAATGTGACATTGTCTGAATTTTAGTATTTAAAGAACAAAGATACTAAGAAAATGTGAATTGGACTGGTTTTTCAGCTCAATCCTTGAAAAGCCAGTCTTCCGGATTAAGTTTATTCTGCCCTCTCCAGATCTGGAGGTTCATCTCTGTCTTCCCCTCTTCCTGGTCAAATTGTATTTTCCCGATATTTTGTTTGGCTTTCACCTTATCTCCTGTCTGCACATATACCTCATCCAGATTGGAATACACGCTGAGGTATTCTCCATGACGGACAATAACCAGCTTTCCTACTCCGGGGATACTGGTAACACCCGTTACTTCGCCCTGAAAGATACACCGGGCCAGGGATCCTTTGCCGGTACTAATATTGACCCCGTTATTGACATAGATAAAATTCTTGATGGTAGGATGTTCGTGAGGGCCAAACCCTTCAGTAATAATACCTTGTATCACAGGCCAGGGCAGTTTTCCTTTGTTATTGGCAAAGGTCTGGTTCAGATCCATTTCATCTTTGGAAAGATGATATCGGGGGCTTGATTTAACCGTTTCCGTGGTTGTTGATTTTACATGATTTCCCGACTCTTTTAATCGTTCTTTTTCAGCAGCTATAGCAGCCAGTTTTTCCTGACGTTCTATTTCCGCCTTTATCAGCGCCTGGATAGCCAGTTCTGTTTTTTCGGCATCCTTCTTTTTCTTTTCCAGGTCTTTTTTGAGCTGAGATTCTTTGTCCTGCAAGTCTACCAGCACCTGTTCTTTTTCTTCTTTTTTCTGTGTCAGGTCTTTCTTTTCTGTCTCTTCATTGCCAAGCAGATCTTTCTTTTCTGTTTTTTTCTGCTCCAGATCCTGTACCTGGTCACCCAGTTCTTTTTGTTTCTGGGAGATAGCGGCAATCTGTTTTTTCCGGGCTTCGTTGTATTCCTGAATGTATTTAAGACGCTTATAAGCCTGGTTAAAATCGGCCGCTGCAAAAACAAAGATGAGCTTATCATAGCTGTCCCTGTTTTTATAGGCGAAGTATACCATGCTGGCATATTCCTGTTTCAGTTTTTTGATATCTCCGTGCAGATTTTTGATGGATGTATTGTTTTCGTCAATCTGCCGGTTCATCAAGCCTATTTCGGTATTGATGGTATAAATGAGCTCTTCCCTTTTTTCAATGTTTTTGTTCAGGGCCACCAGGGTATTGAGGGTTTTTTTCTTGCCTTGCTTTGTTTCTTTCAGCAGTTCTTCGGCCAGCTCAATATCTTTTTTGAGTTTTTTCTTTTTGTTTTCCAGGGCTTTCTTGTCCTGACGCTGTGCGGAGGCAGCAAAGGAAATGCACAGCAGCAGGCAGGCTGCCAGGCAATAACGGAGCAGATATTTGGCGGGGTTAATGCGTTCCATTGGGGTCCCTGATAAATATTCGTTTATATCCTTCGGGTATATTGAACGGAAATTCGAGCGGTTTGTTCAGGTTAATTTTGCGGTAGTTCATTTCAAGCATCAGATTTTTATCGGTTGTATGAATCTGAAACCGGACTTTGTTTGCTACCAGCAACCCATTGGCACCGGTTATAAAATCGCTGTAGGTAGCATCAAAGCTGCGTCGTGAATTAAAATCATTAAACAGCAGGTGAGCTATTTTTTGTGTCTGAGGATCCAGCCAGATGGTTTGTGCCGAATCGGTCTTGGTAAGTTCGCGGTTGCGGTTTACCACCTTTTTTAGTTTTCTTTTACGGATGGTGCTGAGCACACATTTTCCATTTTCTCCATAGGAGCGAAGCCGTTCATTTTCCTCATAAAAGGTAACAGGGTTGCCGACGAGGATGCTTTGTACCATTTCAAAATCAAAATCTGCCTGCAGCATTTTGTTGATATAGCTGTAATCGCCTTTGAAATAAGAACCTACCGTATCATTCTGTTTGTCCATATAATTAACCAGGAATACGGAATCCTGGGTAATGACAATACGGGCCACTTTTACCAATCCACCCAGAGCGCTTACATTCATCCAGATGATGCTGTCTTTTTTCATCCTCAGGGTCACTTCAAAACTACCCTTCATGCTGTCGCCTTTGGCTTCGCAATCCAGTTTGGAAGAAAGTGTTTCGAATTTAAACTGATGCAGCTTCATGCTGTCCATCAATGCCTGGGCATTGCGGCAGTCGCCGGCCAGGAACAGTTCCGTGCCTTGCTTCATTTTGGTTATTTTCCTGCCCGAATGACAAGATGTCAAAACCGTGATGCTGACAAGGAAGAGGGAACACAAGAGATGGAAAGAAAGAGGTGCCCTCTTATTATTCATAGATCTTTTTATCAGCAATTTTTTTCTCCAGAAATTCCGAACCCCCGCCTTTGATTTTTGCTTTTATCCAATAGGCCAGTGCTTCGTCTTTTCTGTTGAGGTGAAAAAGAATATCTCCGTAATGTTCGTACATGACAGCGCTTGGATCGGGACTTCCGGCCAGGGCTTTGTCCTGCCATTCCAAAGCCTGATCATATTTACCTTCGCGATACAGGATCCAGGCATAGGTATCCTGAAAGTTGGCATTTTTTGCATCCAGCTCATTCGAGTGTTTTGACATCTTCTCGGCCTTGTCCAGATTTTCGTTTCTCAGACTGAGGTAATAGCTGTAGTTGTTGAGTACGTATGCGTTATCAGGATCAAGAGCCAGGGCTTTGTCATAGGCCTCATCCGATTTCGGAAAGCTTTTTGTTTTGTGGTATACATCGCCGAGATTGGAATAGAACTGACTTTCGAGGGGTTTGTTATCGATTACATACACCACGCCGGCATTCAGCGCGTCAATGGCTTCGTCATACTTCCTGCTTTGGATAAGGGCTATACCATTGAAAAAGTAAGGTATGGGCATGCTTGGGAAAAGCTCTATGGCATCTTTGCTATCGGTAAGCATATCGATGTAATCATTCATCTCCGAGTCGAGCAGCAACAGCTGGTTCCAGATTACGTATTTGCTTTTGTCCAGATCCACCGCTTTGCGATATTCAATCCTGGCTTCCTCTCTTCTTTTATTCCGGTATAGCAGATCGCCCAGTACGGCATGCGCTTTTGCTTCTTTCGGGTGTACATCCACAATGATGCGGCACAGCTCTTCACATTCGGTATTGAGTTTGGCATCTTTTTCCGACTCATAGTAATAGCGCAACGCTACTTTTACCTTGCTGTCTATATCCAGATCGGGGTTTTCAAGTGCTGCTTTATATTCCACATAGGCGCTGTCATATTGTTCTTTGCCCAGATAATATTCGGCAAGAGAAAGCAGGGCATACGGATTGGCGGGGTCGGCCTTTAGCAAGTCGTTATACAGCACATGAGCCTTCTCGGTAAACTCATTTTCTTTTTCCTTATTTCCTTTTGTTTTATAGGTGGCTGCTTTGTCGAGAAAGAGCTGGGAAAGAAAAACATAATATTTTGTTTCTGTCGGGTCTTGCTGTATCAGCTTGCGTATTTCAGCATCTGCCTTATCTATTTCGCCTATACGGTCGTATACTTTGGCTTTCTGAAGTGTAATTTCTTCCGAAGCACCGTTCTGCAGTTCAATTTCCTCATATACCTTGATGGCTTCCTTGTATTTTCCTTCGTAAAGCAGGGCGTCGGAATAGCCGTAGTAGTATTCGGGTTTTTCGGGACTCAGTTTCATCAGTTTGTGAAACACCTCTGCAGCTTCCGATGATTTATGCATTTCCTGCAAAATCTGGGCATAGAGATAGAGGTACCATTCGTTGGAGGGGTCCAGATCGGCGGCCGCTTTGGAATGTATCAGAGCCAGATCATT
>JABDCB010000058.1 GCA_013288325.1 Bacteroidota bacterium | reverse complement strand
ACAGTTGTGCGGAGAATATGAAAAAGATTTTAATGCTGCCTGATTTCGAAGTGATTTGAGGTTTCCGTATTAACTGCCGCCCTTTATGACACTGGTTTTCTCCACAATCTGAACCGTTAATTTCTCGAACGATTCTGCAACAATCTTCAATTTCCGGAAAATTTCGAAGTTGATAGGAGCAGCGGGATCATTGAATTCAAATAAATTGAACAAACCCAGGATATGTGCAAGCGGGGCCCTTACCTGATGTGATTGTAAGGAAGCAATTTCCAACAATTGCTTATTCTGCAAACATAGTCTCACATGAGCCAATTCCTTTGCTTTGAATTCCTCAGCATCTTTTAAAGCCCGCTGGATTTTGGGAGCCAGCGAACACAGTCTGTCCTTGATAACATAATCATTGACCCCATTCTTAATAAGGTCAACAGCCCTTTCTTCTCCTATTGTTCCCGAAACAATAATGAATGGCGTCTGTCGAAACATTGCTTGTTTAATGTTGAAGGCAGCAAGTCCATCAAATGTGGGAAGGTTGTAATCAGATAGGATTATATCCGGATTAAAGCATTGAAGAGCATTTCTAAAGGTTATTTCCGTCTGAACAACTTCGGAGACATAGTCTAGTTTACTTCTTTTCAGCTCGCGATGAAGCAAATCCAGATCTGCGGGATTGTCTTCCAGAATAAGCACCCTTAGTAGCGTTGTCGTCATTTTGCATTCGAATATTGCGCTGTTAAACTGATGATTGGCTCAATATCATCCAATACATTCCGATTTCTTTTATTGCCTGGAAAAAATTTTCACTTTCAACAGGTTTTACGATATAGCTGTTTGCACCCAGGTCGTAACACTTTTTAATATCGGGGTCTTCCTTTGATGAGGTAAGCATCACGGTAGGGATAGATTTAAGGCCCGGATCTGATTTTATCTTTTCCAGTACTTCTATCCCCGACACTTTGGGCATCTTAACATCAAGCAGTATCAGCCGGGGTCGATGACCGGCATCCCGAGATACATATGCACCGCGGCAATACAAAAAATCGAGTGCTTCCGCCCCATCTTTCAAATGCAGCAGGTTATTGGTTAACCCGCTCTTTTTAAGGGCACGAATGGTAAACATGGCATCTTCCGAATTATCTTCAACAAGCAGGATTTCAACAGCATTCTCATTCATTGTTTTGCGGGTTAGTGTGTATAGCGGATAAGGTGAAATAAAAATATGTTTCCTCGTTTAATTTTGACTCAGCCCAAACTGTTCCGGAATGGCGGTTCACAATTTTTTGGATAATTGCCAGGCCAATGCCTGTACCTTCGAATTCTTCCTGAGAATGTAATCGCTGAAAAACGCCAAAAAGCTTATCATAGTATTGCATATCAAATCCGGCTCCATTATCCTTTATATAGTATACAACACGTTCACCTTCTTCCTTACCACCTATTTCTATGATACTTTTTGGCTTGTTTTTTGAATATTTCAGGGCATTGGAAATCAAATTTGTCCATACTTGCTTAATCAGAGAAACATCTCCTTTTGCCGGAGGGAGGGCCAGGATCCGGAATTCCGTTCTGGCGTCCTGATCGCTGGGCGGCAATTCCGCCTTTATTGTTCTGACCAGGTTATTCATGTTTATGTCTGAAACAGACACCTGTTTTCTTCCTAGTCGGGAAAAGGCAAGTAAATCGTCGATTAATTCCCCCATGTTTTTTGAATAGTGCCGGATAGAGTTTAGCGCTCTTTTCCCTTCTTCATCGAATTTTTCGGAATAATCTTCTTCCAGGATTTTTGAATTTCCGCTTATTGCCCTTAGCGGCGCCCTCAGATCATGTGATACGGAATAGGAAAACGATTCCAGCTCTTTGTTAACCGATTCCAGCTGAGTCGTACGTTCAACTATTTTGTGTTCCAACTGATCGTTCAGCTGAAGGATATAGTTTTCTGCCTTTTTTAACTCTTCGTTGGCGCGTGTTAACTCTTTAGTCCGTTTTTCCTTTTCCTCATTTTGAAGTATCAGCGTTTTATTTGCGTGAAATAATTCAATAGCTTTCTTTTCTTTCTCATTGGCAAGAATCAGCTCTATGGTTCGTTTTTCCTTTTCCCGATTTTGAAAAATCAGTTCTTTATTGGCAAGGATTAACTCTGCCGCCCGCTTTTCTTTCTCCCCGTTTTGAAACAACAGCTCTTTATTTGCAAGCACTAACTCAGCAGCTCTTTTCTCCTTTTCCTCATTTTGAAAGATAAGTTCCGTATTTGCAACAGCCAGTTCGGAAGCCCTTTTCTCTTTTTCATCGTTTTGAAAGGCGAGTTCGATATTTGCAAGTACCAGTTCGGCAGCACGTTTTTCCTTTTCTTCGTTTTGGAATGCCAGTTCTATATTCGCAAGGACGAGCTCGGCAGCTCGTTTTTCTCTTTCCTCGTTTTGAAAGGCAAGTGCTGTATTGGCCAGTACAAGTTCCGCTTCAGATTTTCTAAGTCTTTCCATGACTAAATTCAATATTTAATGAGAGTGAAATAAAAACGAGTTTGCTCCATAGCAAAGAGTCGTTCAGAAAACATACCTGATTCCGATTAGGGCTATACTGCTGAATGCCGGGAAGAACTTCCGAACATGAAATTTGGGACTGGAAAGTAATCAGAGAAAGGCGAATCGCTTACACATTAACACATTCCAGTAATTTACAGAATGCTGTTGGCAGCTCAATATCAGAGAAGTAAAGTGAGCAATAACATCATTGAACACACTCTGAGCATTATTAGGGGTGTGTAAGAAACAGCAACCCGTTAGCGAATTTTTACATTTATTACAGATTCCGCGAAACTCCCGGAGGTGATTATCTGTTTGTGAAAATTTCTAGATTTTAGCGGTAGTAAAAGTGTGGACTACTTGATAGAATCGATTCTATTGAAATAATATCATTTCTGATACCCATACAAAAGTACTTTAAATTACAGGCCTCTGCCCCTCCCATGAGAAATATAGTCTAAGTATATAAGCCAATGGATAACGCATTTGTCGAATTATCTCTTATACTTAAGAAATTGAATAGGCTTATCACTCCTATTCATGCGGAATCAGGGCCTAATGCTTTCTAATTAAGCGGCAGGGACACAATAAATTTTGCTCCTTTCCCCTTTTCACTCCATACATCTATCTTTCCACCTAATTTTTTGACACCAATATTTACCAGGTATAAGCCCAATCCCGAGCCCTCCTGTTCCTGAGAGGCCCTGAAATACATTTCAAATACCTTTTCCAGATAGGAGCTGTCAAATCCGATTCCATTGTCCACAAATGCAAAACAGACTTCCTTTTCCTTTTCCCATACCAGGATATTTAAGATGGGCTTTTCCAATGACGGACTCTGATACTTAATCGCATTCTCCATAATATTTTGGAAAATAGATTCAATAACGACCCTGTTGGAAACGAACGAGCTTTGAAGCGTACCCATTTTTGTGATATTCATCCGGGAATATCCGCTATTATTCTCCAGCTTTTTCAGGGTATCATCAATAAGCCTGTTGATACTGATTTCTTCATAAGATGCTTTTGCATCCTTTACGCTTATAACCCTTACAAACCCCAATAAGATGTTATCCAGTTTTTTAGTGGCATCCCCGATCATCTTCAAGTATTGCTGAGCTGTTTTGTCCTGTATTTCCATACTGCTTACTTCAACGAGTCCCATGATGGAACATAACGGGCTTCTCAGATCGTGTGATGCCCGGTATATAAATGTTTCCAGGTCTTTGTTTGTGGACGTCAGTTTCTCCTCATTCCGCTTTATGTCGGATATATCGCGGGAATGGCAGGCTGCGCCAATAATCTCATCTCCATTCCGGATGGGATAAAATGAAATTTCCGACCACACTTCCGCCGGAGATGATATATACTCCGTTTCCTTAAATATTTCACCTGCAAATGCCCGGTCATAGAAAACTTTAAACCGGTCCAGCTGTGCTCCACTAAAGCCATCTGCCAGCACGGCTCCTCCTTTGGGGATTCTCTTTCCGGTCATTTGTTTTATGCATTTGTCAAATCTGGTATTGGACATGATTAATTTATATTCCCGGTCCACACTCCACATTAAATCGTTTGTGTTATTGATTAATGCCGAAAGATTGCTCTTATCAAACTCCTTTTCCTGTTCGGCCACCACGCGTTCGGTTATATCACTCGCAATACCATATATTCCCAGTAATACTCCTTTCTTATTGTGTTCAAACTTACTTTGAGAATGTATGTACCTTACTTCCCCATCTTTTCTGATAATCCGGTGATAAAAAGAATTGGGCCGCATGGTTTCTTTTGATTCAGCAATGGCGTCCATTACATCCGGTAGGTCATCGGGGTGCATAAAAGACAGCCAGGCATCGAACGTATGTTTATTTTCCTCCGGAGCCAGCCCATAGATACGGCAAGCCTCATCCGACCAGACAGCGATGCCACTTGCAAAATCCAGCTCCCAGCTTCCTGTTTTTGCGATTTCCTGGGCCTGTTTGAGTTTGATTTCCTTTTGCAGCAGATCGCTCTCTTTTTCTTTCATCTGGGTAATGTCGGTATGAACACCGATTATCCCTATTTCTTTCCCTTCCGCATTGATATAAGGGGCCACACTAATGATCATCCAAATCTCTCTTCCAGATTTAGTCGTTAACTGGATTCCATTGCTGTCTGAATTCCCATTATTTCCGTCCACCAAGGAAGGCTGCTTGTGGACATCTTCAGCAATTTTAAATATTTCATGGGTATAATTTCCTTCCAGCTCATCGAATGCATATTCAAGCTTTTCACAGAATGCTTTGTTTGCATATTTTATTTTGTTTTGCTTATCCACAATTAATACCCCCTCACTGACGATATCCATGATGTCGCCCCATTGATGTTTAGGAGAGTACATCAAACCGTATTTCTTTATGGCCACCAGAGCTGCCAGGGAGAATAAACCCATTAAAGGTGCGGTTATAGGAACTTCGTTAATATGGAGCAGGACAGGGAAAACGACTTCTTCAAAAACACCACCTAACAAAGGCAATGTAAACCCGGCTGCCAGCAAGAAAGCCTGACTTTTTATAACAGAATCTTTTGGTGCTTTGAAATAGAAACGCCACAGTAATACTAACATGAACACAGAGGTGAGATAAACCCAGCCGTACATGATGATCATAAACAACGTAGCTTCGGGATCTGCCACCCAGTTCCAAAGTGCATCTTTTTCAATCGTATAAGTATCCTGTTGTCCCATCATCAGGAATTCAAACAGAATGGCGGGAAAAAACAAAAGGCCCAGCAAGCGCATTTCAGACATTTTCTCGCTCCACTTCGTAAATCGCAGGGCAAACAACAATCCAAAGGCCATCATAAACACTAACGAGGCGCTGGAAATGCGGAACCAGGCCAATGCTGTTTCTGGTGTGGCACTTATTCTCATCATGCTGTCGGTTCCCTGCCATATTCCGAGCAACAGCACAAAAATGGCAAAAGCCCTGTTTGTTTTATCATCCGGCAGAAACAAGGTGATATAGGCAAACATGCCGATATTAATGAATACCGGGATCAGAGAAAAGAGAAAAACCGGTCCGTGGTCGAAATTTAAATCAAATAAGACGTACTTCATGGCGCTGGTATAAGGATAACGAGTGCGGTATTCAAAAGAATGATGCGCTACACTTACCCATCTATACGCAGCAACCGGAATTTCAACTGAGAAAAGGGGATACAGAAACAGGGTGTTTCTTACACGTGTAATTTAAACAGCAAAAAAAATATTTTTACGCTCTCCTACTCCTTTCTGTCCAGATATAAACCATCGATCCATTCTATTTTGCCGTTAAGCGGTAATAAGCAGTAATTCGACTCCATTTTATTCAAACATATCCGAATCAGCTTTTAAACAGGCTAGTCCGCATACCAGCCAGCGTAATAAAGCATCGTTTTGTCGTATCTTTGTTGCGACAATGAAATCAGGTAAACGCTATTTATCGTTTTTCTTTTTATTCCTGCTTCTGTTTCCTTTAGCGGAAGTAGGGATTCACGATTTCCAGCACCGGGATGATAAACATTGTTCCAGCACTCAGAAACATTTTCATAAACAGGAACACAATTGTTCCCTGTGTGATTACACCTTTTCTTCCTCCGGCGCTTTTGCCGAATACCGTTCGGATATTGTTCTGATTTCCCTACCTGTTTATTATTCTTCTATCACCCCTACCGGTATTCTTTCTCCGGTAGATTATTTGTTTTCTCCCAGGGCTCCCCCGCTTAAGTCCTGATCGGACTATTCCATCACCTCTTTCTGTTTGTCTTTACAGTATAACCGGCTAGCCGGTTGTTTAACCACTGTGTCATAGGTCCGCGTTTTTCATTCGGATTCCTGACCACAAATGGCTTGTATAGGCTCGTAGATAGTCGCACAAATCATTGAGGGTCTCCCCTCAGCAACCTTCTCAGCCCTTTTGAACAGAACTGTTCAGGCATAGCATGGCATGGAACAATACCCACTTATAATGCATACACTTAAAACATTCCTTATTTGTTGTTGTCTGTTTGGTGTCCATGCCTCTTATCTGCATGCACAGGATAGCTGCACCTTGTCTTTATCCGGAAAGGTGGTTTGCACTCGCACCCATGAAATATTGACCTATGCAATCATCTACATCAAGGAGTCGAAGAAAGGTGCTGCAACCGATGAAAAAGGAATGTTTCTAATTCCGAAAATCTGCCCCGGCAAATATTCTATCCAAGTGCATCAAATGGGCCACCGTATACTGGATACACTGATCAGCATTTCCGGCAATACCCATGTAGTGTTTGACCTTCCTCCTGACGATACCCATCTGAAAGAAATTAGCGTGGAAAGTCATCAGGTAAAAAAAGAAGAAGTGGAAACGGTGCATAAGTCGGAATTGTCGGGTGAGCAGCTTCAGCAGACAAGAGGAGAGAATCTGGGTGATGCCTTAAAGGAAATTGCAGGAGTGGATGTTATACAGTCGGGTGCCACTATTGCCAAACCTGTTATTCATGGTCTTCACAGCAACCGCATCCTGATTTTGAATAACGGTGTAAGACAGGAAGGACAGCAATGGGGAGATGATCATGCCCCGGAAATTGATCCTTTTATCGCTACCAAACTCTCCGTTATCAAAGGAGCCGCCAGTATACGGTACGGTTCTGATGCTATCGGAGGTGTGGTGCTGGTGGAGCCGGCTGAGTTGCCAAAAGAAAAATGTATGAACGGAGAATTAAACCTGGTAGGGATGGATAATAGCAGACTATTTGCCGGTTCTGGCATACTGCAGGGAGCGTTTGACAATAAACTCTCGGGCTTAAGCTACCGTATACAAGGTACATACCGACAGGCCGGTAATATCGAAACGCCCGATTATATTTTAGACAATACGGGACTGCTCGAAAAAAACTATTCGGGAGCTGTTGCTTATGAAAAAGAGCATTATGGTCTGAATGTATATTACAGCCACTTCTATTCCGAACTGGGCATCTTTACCTATTCCGAAGCAAGCAATCCTGCTCAGCTGCTCCAACTGTTTCAGGAGTTGGCACCGACTAATTTTCCGTTGTCGTACTATCTGCAAAAAGGGTTTTACAAAATCAACAGAGGGTATCAAGCTGTAAGCCATAACCTGCTCAAAGCAACTGCTTATGTAAAATACGGAACGTTTGGTAAACTGGAAGCAACCTTTGCGAGACAGACGGATAGCCGTCAGGAATATGATCTGGATGTGCCCTATTCCATCAATGGCAGTCTTGACAATGCTCCTCAGAACAATTTTGATCTGACCACGCACACGGCCGAACTGATATGGGAACATAATTCCTGGCACCATATTTCCGGAAGCCTGGGAGGCAGTTTTATCACCGAGGGCAATGTATATACCGGACTCACCTATGGGGCGCTTATTCCCAATTACCGCAACTACGGAGGGGGATTGTTTCTGATTGAAAAATGGAATCCCAACGACAAATTCACCTTGGAAGCCGGAATCAGGTCCGATTATAAATGGCAGCGGGAGTATATGCTGAATCCTACTTCCTTACTGGAATATACCAATACACAGCAATACAATGCCACAACGGCCACCATCGGCGCTTCATACCGGTTCTCGCCTACAGTTAGTTTATCCATGAATGCGGGTAACGGATGGAGGGCTCCTTCTGCTTTTGAGCTTTATGCCTTCGGGGTTCATGGCGCTACAGGACAATTTGTAGTGGGAGACAGTACGCTGAAGCTGGAACAATCCTATAATTTTTGCAGCTCACTGCTTTATGCCGGATCAAAACTGGAAGCCGAGCTGGGAGCTTATGTGAACGTCATTGATAATTATATCTATCTGAAACCTACCCTGACGACTCACATAAATATCGATGGCTACTTCCCGGTGTTTGATTACACCCAGACCAATGCATTATTCAAAGGCATCGATCTGGATGTGAAATGGCATATCACTCCTCAGCTGCTTTATGAACCCAAAGCAACGCTTATTTATGCCAACGATTTGACAACACATGGATACCTGGTCCTTATACCTCCCCAGCGCTTTCAGAACAAACTGGAATACCGCTGGAAGAAACTGGCCGGATTACGAAATGTGTTTGTCAACGGAGGTAACCTTATCGTGCCTGCTCAGACGCGTGTTCCTCCTAACAGTGACTTTGTTCCTCCACCCAAAGGATATGTCTTATTCTCGGCTTCTGTGGGGTGCTCCGTAAAAGTGCGCAATCAGGACATCAGCTTCAGTATCATTTGCAATAACCTGCTCAATACTGTCTATCGCGATTACATGGATTTCTTCCGGTATTATGCCGATGAACCCGGAAGAAGTGTTCAGCTGAAAATCAGAATCCCGTTTCAATTCTTTCCAACAAAAACAACACAAACAAGTATTAATTAACCAATCTGTAAAACAAAAACCATGAAAAAAAAATCACTTCTCTTCCTCCTCCTCACCGTATTGACCGTTTCAGCTCTGCTGTTCAGCGTTGCTTCGTGCAAAAAATCGGAACAGATCGTTACTCCTGCCCCGCCCAGCAATGAGTTTCTGACTACCGTTATTTTCCGCTGTGTCAATACCGCTGCACCTTATGATACCACCACGGCTATCTGGAGAGCATTAAACCCAAGCAGTTCTGCACCTCCGGATACCTCCAAAGCAATCCTGACCTTCAACAAAAACAGTACCTACACCTGCAATGTGTATATCCTGGATGAATCCAAGACTGCTTTATCGGCACTGGTACAACCTAATTTCAACATCAATAATCTTCCTTCCACAACCGTGAATGTGACCACGGAGATCAGAGCACGTCAGAATTATCATCTGGTTTGTTTCGATATGTCGGGTGCCATCACTTCAAATCTCACCGTGGCAAGAACCGATTATGATACCAACAATCCTCCGTTGCAAGTGGGATTGAATGATAACGCTACCGTATTGGCCCCCAGCACTGGCCGCATGGAAATGGCGCTTCACCACCAGCCCAATGTTAAAAACGGCAGTTGCGGTCCAGGTACCGACGATTTTGACGTGTATTACGGAGTCACTATTCACTAATCAAGAAAAGAAAATAATTAAAAACATATACCTATGAAAAACAGATTATTTACCTGCTTAATTCTTATCGTGAGTCTGAGCGCAGGAGCTCAAACACCGGATGCCACAGCCCCGTCTAAAGGTTTTATCGGAATCAGCGAAGGATTTTCTATTCCATCCGGCAATATCACCAAAGTGGCTTATAATGATAACACCGCAGGATTTGCGGGCAAAGGTTCTTCCTTTGGCGTTGAAGGAGCCTACTATTTTTCCAAGTATATCGGTATTGGAGGAAAGGTGAGTTTTACCTCCTTCAATATCTCCTCTACCGGACTGGACTCCCTTTCTGCCGGATATCGGAATTCATTTGATGTAGACCGTGTCACCACCAGCATAACAGGCGCCTACTCCATCTGGGCTTTCATGCCGGGGATTTATTTGCGTTATCCTGTTTCCGGTAAATTATCGGTGAATGCAAATATACTGGCGGGGTTTACCAGCACCACAACTCCTACCATCGACGTAGCCGTGGAAGACGGTGGTGTGGAAGACGGTACCTTCACCCAAAAATCCTGCACAGCAAATGCATTTGGGTATTCAGCAGGAATCGGGGTCAGTTACCAGGTTCTTTCCTGCATGGCTATCTCCCTGCACGCAAGTTATTTATCCTGTACCCCTGATTTCTTTATGGACAATATAAACCGTCCGGCCAATGTAGGGAGACTGGTTACCGAGTATAATCAACCCATAAATGTGATTAACATCTCTCTGGGTGTAGCCTATACATTCGGGAAGAAATAAAGGACAAGTTCTGTTTAAAGAGGCTTGAATCTAAACAATAAAAAATGGCTGATCCGCAACTGAACTTCACGCTTATCGCTACCGAAGAGCTGGAGAAACTCAAAACCTCTTTGGAGGAAATCAAGCAACTACTGAAGCAAAAGAAAGAAGATGATGTATTATCCTGTTATATCCCTTCTGAAAAAGCAAGACAGATCCTAGGTATAAGCCGTAAAACCTGGTTTAATCTGAGACAAGCTAAACTGATTTCCTATATCAAAGTAGGCAAGGCTATTTATATTAAACGGGAAGATCTGGATGCATACATGGATGCCCACTATGTAAAAAGTGCCGACAAGATCCGG
Source organism: Bacteroidota bacterium (assembly GCA_013288325.1). Classification (GTDB taxonomy): domain Bacteria; phylum Bacteroidota; class Bacteroidia; order Palsa-965; family Palsa-965; genus Palsa-965. The sequence continues at coordinate 4,204 of JABDCB010000058.1, read as the reverse complement.
AAGGAGAAATAAACAGGTATGAATTGAATGTTTAATAAAGGACCGTCCATCATAGAGGCGGTCCTTTTAGCAATTGTATAGTCAATAGAAATTACCTACTCCGGCATCCCCTTCCCCTCCTCAATCAGTTTCAGGAGACTGCCCTGCAGATGGCCCGTCCATCCTGGTTTGCAGCTTTCATAGCATTCGCTTTCCGGAGTCAGACCTTTGTGGACAAAATCAATCTGCGTTTTTCCGCCTTTATCGCTCAATGTCCAGATCACTTCCGTGCCTTTCCACTCTTTCTTGTCTTTTATCCAGTGAAGATTGCAGTCGGTGACCAGCCAGGTTATTTTCTTTTCAGAGATTACTTCCGAAATTTTGAAGTTTACGTAAGTATCTCCGAAATGAACGGAGAATTCATCGTTCAGTTTCTCGGCTTTTCCTTTGAAGTTTTTGGCCCACCATAGGTTTACCTGGCTTATTTTTTTCATGGCATCTTTTGCCGGGGCTTTTACCGTAAGGACATAGCTGAAATCTTGTAGTGTTTTCATGTTTTTAAAGTTTAGTTTTAGTGATTTTGATTTAATAATGAGTCTCCCTATCAACATTCTAACATGATAGACCGCAGATCTTTATGATTATTATGATTAACTATGATTTTGTGATTTCCTTATAATCAGCGAAAATCATGACAATCATGAATATCTGTGGTCCATAACACATTGAATAATCCTAAAGCGTCTTCAGGTGGTCACTTCTCTTTACCTGCATTTATAAATTTTGAAAGCATCTCCTTAATCGTCATGTCACAAATTTGCTTTAACCGATCCGATTCATTCTCCAACATAACACCATCATAGGTAAACACTAACAGGGTATGGTCACCATTGGGTATTAGCTCAAAAATGAATTTTGTGTCCGTCCAGTCATAATGATCCGTTTTGCGTATGCTGGATGTTGTAAGCCAGACGAACTTTTTATCGGGAACAAATTCAATTACCTTGTTTTTCGAATAATGCGAATCACCGGTCTTTAGTACAAACTCCGAATCAAGCTGGAGACCTTTGCCTTCAAATTCCTCGGGCCACCAATGGGAAAGATCAATGATATGATTAAAGACCTCCCGGGCTGGTTTTGCGAACTCCGTTTCAACCGTATAGGTTGCCGGTTTGTATTTAAGTGCTGTCATTTTACTAATTTTTTGATCCTTAACATGCGAAGGTAATAGACCGCAGATTTTTATGATCATCATGATTAACTATGATTTTGTGATTTCCTGATAATCCGCGTAAATCCTGGCAATCATGATTACATTTGATGTGCCATGTATAATCAGCGAAAATCATAACAATCATGATAATCTGCGGTCCATCAAGCATGGCTTTGTATTATATAAGCCACTAATTTTTATGATGATTAATTATGATTTGCGTTGTTTAGTTAAGGGTCATTTTGCTTTTGATTTTTTATTCAAAATAGTTTCCAGTTTCTTGAGTTTGCTTATCCAGAATTTATCAAAGTAGTCAATGAAATCCTGCAACTCCTGAAAGCCATCCTGCTTCAAGGTGCAATACCGCTCCCGGCCTATATCAGTGATGGAGATAAAACCGGCATTGTACATGATTTTGATGTGTTTGGAAACAGCCGGCCGGCTCATCTCAAAATTATCAGCCAGGGCATTGATGGTCATATTCTCCCTGGAAAGCAGCAACATCATTTGCCGGCGGCTTGGATCTGCAATAACCTGAAAGGCATCGAGTATTTGTGTTCCCATTATTTCGGTTTGTTAATATGTTCTTCCAAACGGGCCACACAAGCATTCCAGCCGCTGGTATGAGCAAGAATATCTTCCAATATCGTAAAACCGTTGTGCTGCAATTGCAATTCCGTTCCATGGTCTTTGGGGATAAGCGTCCACACAACTTTGGAATCGTAATTTCTGCTTTTGTCATTCGTATTGCCGCACCATGAATAAGAAAGCCGGGAAAAGGGTTTTATTTCCAATACTTCGCAGCTTACAACACCTCCGTACTTACTGTCCTTCTTGGGTGTAAACGTGAAGCTGAATTTGAATCCCAATTTGGGCTGAAAATCCGTTTTCATCAGCCATTGCTCTATGAGCTCAGGCTTTGTCAGGTATTCCCAAACCTCTTTGGGCGATTGTTTGAAATGCCATGTTTGTTTAATTTCTTTTTCCATGATATGTAATTTAAAGGTTACGCAAATATAGGTAACTTAAAAGTTACCAAACAAATTTTCATTCAACTATTTTCAATACAAACAGAAAAGAGATTGCAGATCAGGCTTTTAATGAATGGATGAATCAGAGATAAGTCTTTCGATAGCAGGTGTCCATCAATAAACTGTTTCCCTGTTTCTGTTCTTTACATCCCTATCTCCGGCCAGTTCAGGCAGCCGGGCTGGGCGGGATGTTAACCCGGTGGTATCCGTGAGCGATTGCATAAAATGAATGATATCTTTCATTTCCTCTTTGCTCAGACCCAGGGGGCGGTTGGAAAGAGTCTGATTACTTACATCCAGACCAAAAGCAGCTCCTCCTCCTTTGTTATAAAAGGTAAGCACATCGTCCAGTGTTTTCATGGCTCCGTTGTGCATATAGGGAGCGGTAAGAGCCACATTGCGCAGACCGGGCACTTTAAAACCGAATTTCAGATGGGCGGCTTTTTTGATAGGTCCAGCTCCTTCATCCTTATCCAGATGAGGATGAAGGAAATCATTCGTTTCCAATGCTCCGATTATTTCAAACTCCGATTTATTAAAAAGCGGAGGCAGCACACCATTAAACAAGGGAGGAAAATGACAACTCCCACATTTTGCCTTGCCCATGAACAGATTAAAACCACGGATCTGGGATACACTCAGCTTATTACGCTCTCCTTTCAGATACTTATCAAAATCACTGTTAAACCCCACCAGCGATCGTTCATAATCTGCAATGGCTCTCTTCACATAAGAAGCCGTCATCGCTTCACCGGGGAAAGCCGCATCAAACATCTTTTTGTATTCCGGGCTGCTCTCCAGCCGGGTGAGGATAGTCGCAAAATCATTGTGCAGCTCTCGTGGATTATTGACTACTTCCCCTATCTGCTCTTCCAGGGAAGCTTCCCGGGCATCGTCAAAAAAAGAAACCTGCATACAAGAGTTGATCACCGTAGGGGCATTCCGGCTTACCGTTTGATTGGGTTCATAAGCTTTGCTTTTCGGAAAGCCGTCAGTAAATCCCTTGTCCGGATTGTGACAGGAAGCACAGGATCGTTGATAATTGCCGGACAGGAGGGGATCAAAAAAAAGGCTTTTCCCCAGTGCCACCCGTTTTGCCATTTGTTCCGGATTACCGTCTGTAAAGAAAGTCCTGAACGACTCGGCTTCAAACACCGATGCGGCCTGGAGGTTGACACAGGGATTATAAGAGGTGAAAGATACCTTCAGTTCTGAGGCATAGTCATCCACCAGTTTGCTCAGGACATTGTAATGATGGGTGATAAAAAACATCCGGTCGAATGCATTGGCATTCTTGTTTTGAAGCAGGTAAGCTGTTGCTTTATCAAACACATCGCCTGTTCCTTGCATCAAAGCCGGACTTACCGCATCTTGAAAAAGCATCAGCACATCCCTTACCCCATTCAATGCTGCTGCTGATTCATGCAGGTAATTATTCATAATAGGGTTGTCATATTCGGTAAAGCCTGTCAGGGTCACTTTAATGATTTCCAGCTTAAGGGCAGCCAGTAATTCGGGAGTAAACGTTGCGGTAAGCCTGGAAATGGCTTCCGGGAAATTGCCAACGGTAATACTCAGGCGATGTAGCTCCTGTTTCAATTTCAGCAACGACTCGTTATCAATCGCTGTATTTTTCAAAGCCAGATTTTCAATCACCTGTAAACCGTGAGCCGGTTCAAACTCGGTGGGCTCTTCTTCTTCAATCACATCAGTACCGTTGATGCGGGTAGCCAGGGAGGGATAATAATATACATAGGCCCATTCCATCCGCTTATAAGCCAACCGGCAGGATAAGAGTTTTGATTGAAATGTGTTCCGGTTTGTTTTCGGTGTCAGGGAGGCACTGTTAACTAAAGTAGCAAGAGCATCTACTTCTTTTTTAAGAATCCCGTTTTGTTCCAGCAAAGCCGCTGCCGCCTTTTGAACAACGGCAGGCTCCTCAAACATCCGGAATCCTGCCATGCAAAAAAACAGCAGCCCC
>JABDCB010000057.1 GCA_013288325.1 Bacteroidota bacterium | reverse complement strand
ATTTCCGCAGCGAGCTGGTTAGACCATGCCGCCCGTTGAACAGTAGCTCCATATTCCTGGATTGTTACATCCTTTAATTCAGGAACTCTTTTAATTACCGCATCGTGCAGGCGTTGCAAATACCCGATGCGTTCTTCAACAGTTGTTTTTGAAAATTTTACGAAAGCGGCTTTGGCCGCTGCAATGGCCATGCGCGTGTCCACCTCGTCACCGAGTGTGACATACCCGATAACCTGATTTGTGGTTGGATTAATGAGGTTGGAAATTTCCGAACCGTGTGGCGTTACAAACTGCCCGTTGATGTAGATTTTGTTGATGAATTTCATGTTGTTTATTTTCTTACAAAATTCGATCAGGATTGGCGGGTATGCTTTGTTAAAACGTTCATTTTACTTTGTTAAAACGCTCACCAACGAAACAGCAGATCCTCCCCCTGCCCCCTCCAGAGGGGGACAAAAATCGTGTCCTCCATTGGAGGAGGATAAACTTGAAAGGATACGAATGCTATCCCCCTCTGGAGGGGGTTAGGGGGAGGATAAACTTGAAAGGATACGAATGTCATCCCACAAACTCGCTCAAAAGTCCACCGGACTTTTGCCGTCCCTCTGGAGGGGGCAGGGGGAGGATTTAACTTGAACTCCTCCCTCATTTTCCCATTGCATTTTTTTTCTAAAAAAAATAAGAAAAAAGAAAGCATTTCAATCTAAGCATTTACCGTATCCCCTCTCCTCACTTTCTACGTTCAAGATCGTATTTCCCATCCGTAAATAAACTTGTTCGCATGTTTTCCCCTCGGTTTTCTCAAAATTCTGCACGCATTTTGCATGTCTATTATTAATAAAAAAAAATGAAATGCCATGTCCACTATAAATCATGAAACCTGCTTTTTGGTTTTCCAGTTGTATCATATAAATACTCTTAAGCCCAGACAAAAAAAAGCCGTGCTTATGTTCCTGAAAAAACATCCTGAGTTTTATAACCTCTTTGCTCTTGCCAAAGAGATGATTGAATACGAATTGGATGAAGAAGACAACTATTCCCCCATGGATGATTGGGATTTTGAATTTGAAGATGATGATATTCCGCCGGGAGCTTAGATCATGCTGCTGTTCATGGGGCTTTATGCCGACTTTATAAGCTTAAAGCGCATCTAAAGAACTAAATAGACGCTATTCGTGAAGAAACGGATCCTATAATTGAAGCAGAAGACGCTACCGGTGCAGAGGGAAACGCTACAAGTAAAGAAGGAGGCGCTACAAGTAAAGAAGGAAGCGCTACAAGTAAAGAAGGAAGCGTTACAAGTAGAGAAGGAAGCGTTACAAGTAAAGAAGGAAGCGCTACAAGTAAAGAAGGAAGCGTTACAAGTAAAGAAGGAAGCGTTACAAGTAAAGAAGGAGGCGCTACAAGTAAAGAAGGAAGCGTTACAAGTAAAGAAGGAAGCGCTACAAGTAAAGAAGGAAGCGCTACAAGTAAAGAAGGAAGCGCTACAAGTAAAGAAGGAAGCGCTGCAAGTAAAGAAGGAAGCGTTACAAGTAAAGAAGGAAGCGCTGCAAGTAGAGAAGGAAGCGTTACAAGTAAAGAAGGAGGCGCTACAAGTAAAGAAGGAAGCGCTGCAACTAAAGAAGGAAGCGCTGTAAGTGAAGAAGGAGTCCTTATAAACAGAGCAGGAAATATGACAAGTAAAGAAAAGGCGCTGCCGGTAAAGAAGCAGATGCTATCCATAAAGAAACAGATGCTACAACGAAAGAACGAGTAGCTAAAAGTACTTTCTCATTTCCCCTTTTACGTTGGAACGGGGTGAGGCATAGGACGTAAGTGCTGAAATCCGGTTCAGGGAAATGAAAGCCACCGTCTGCGAAAATCGCAGAGGGATATTAACCGGCTTGCCGTAATGGGAGGATTCTGTCCACCCGTAACAAGCAAGTCTAAACCTAACAACAATGTCTACAACACCCAAGGTGCTTAAAAAGCTTGTTGCATTAAACTTGACCAAGCTTACACCTCCGCAGGTTGTTGCCCTGGCTAACCACTGTGTAACACAGATGACAGGCAACGCCCACTTCCCCACTCCAAGTCCAACGCTTGCCACTGTTACGGCACAAGCAACGGCTTTGGATAATGCCTATAATTTGTCCCTGACCCGTGCCAAAGGTTCGGTATCAGCCATGCATACCCAGCTCAAACAGCTGAATGTATTGTTGAAGCTCCTGGCCGCTTATGTGGAAAGCATCGCCAATGCCGATCCTCAGAATGCAGAAACCATTATCGTTTCTGCCGGTATGGAGGTTAAAAAACCGGCTGTACGTACGCCCAAAACCTTCACCGCCCTGCCCGGCACTTTAAAAGGAACGGTGAAACTCGATACCAAGGCAGCCAGAGAAACAGCCTATATCTATCAGATGACAACCGATCAGACAAACGCCCTCAGCTGGTCCACCGTGTATACCGGCACCAAGGTGAAGTTTCTGATGACGGGCCTCACCTCCGCTACCCATTATTTTTTCCGGGTAGCCTATTGCACCAAGGGTGTTCAAGGTAACTGGAGCAACCCGTTGCAGGTGCTGGCTCCGTAATTTGGGTTAGGTTTGCTTGATGTTTTGTTTTATTACGCTTATAGTGAATCCCCTCGCAGATCCAGCGGGGGGATTTTTTTGTGTCCTGTAGCACAAAAGAATATTCTGCCTACTCTTACAACCCGATCACCGAATAATTCCCAATAACCGAACCTTTATGGAGTAAAAAACGTATCTACTGTATAGAATAGGGTTATAGTATAAAACAATATGCCATGAAAACAAAAGCTACTCTCCTATCCCTTGGTTTGATCATCTCCCTGTCAGGGTGGGCACAGGTTTTTCAAGCCAATAAAGGCATGATTTCATTCTTCAGCTGGGCATCTATCGGAACTATTGACGCAACCAGTATGCAGCTCAGTTCAGCCATTGATACAGCCAATAACGAAGTGGTATTTTCAGTCCCTATCCGGACCTTTACGTTCCAAGGCTCTAAGATGCAAACCGACTTTAATGAGGATTATATGGAAAGTGAAAAATATCCCGACGCCACCTATAAAGGAATTATTCAAACCAAAGTGGATTGGAAAAAAGAAGGACAGGTAAAAGTAGTGGCTTCCGGAACACTCACCTTGCATCATATCAGCAAACAAAGAACCGATAGCGCAACGGTCACCATCAAGAACGGAGAAATTTCAGTGAAGGGAAATTTTATTGTTGCAACAGAAGATTATGGAATCCGAATCCCTGAAATCCTTTCAAAAAACATCTCTAAAGAAATCTATATCATGTATGGTTGTCTGTACCAGCCTGTATGTATTGCGAAAAAATAAATGAATTCCTCAGGTAAAAAAGAAAGCTTTTTGCAAGTGTTGGCTTATTAATGCCGGTACTTGGGTTTAGTTGACCGCGTGAAATCCCTCCGAAGACCCATCGGGGGGATTTTTTTAGATTCGAGGACAGTGGATATTTTGTTGAAGAGTATTAATTAAAGGAGCGATCGTTGAAAATCCGGGAAACCACTTTTCACACCAATCAGACTTTGCTATAAAACCTGACATTTAAGTATTTCCTAATTTACACAAATCTCTTCCGCAAGTAATACAGACTACTGAATCATGTCTGGAAGTTATTAACACTGGTCCTGGAAAACTTTGACCAGCATTCCATTAGTATCTCAAAGGGATTCACGAACTTTACGCATAGTGAAATTGTTTAGTATTCCTACAAAAATGGCTAAGAAGAAATCAGCAACTTACACATCGGTTAAGAAGCGTCTCCAGATTAACATGGAAAAAGGGGCCGATGATAACCTGTCAGATTTTACTCATTATTTGCAATGCCACACTAATGGGGTATCCCTGTGTTTTGAGAAGCCGGCTCAAAAATATTTATCGAACAGAATTCACACACTGAATCTTGCCGAGGAACCTGACTTTCAATATTTTTTACCTATTAAGTGGGACGTCCCATTTCCGCCAGTAACAAATCCAAAATTTACCTTTATAGATCTGTTTGCAGGGATTGGGGGATTCAGGCTTGCCTTTCAGAAACTTAAAGGAAAATGTGTATTTACCTCTGAGTGGGATAAAAATGCTCAAAAAACATATGAAGCGAATTTTGGAGAGGTTCCCTTTGGAGACATAACTGCCATAAACGAAAAGCAGATACCTAAGCATGAAATTCTCTTAGGTGGATTTCCTTGTCAGCCTTTTTCTCTCGCTGGTGTTTCCAAGAAAAACAGCCTCGGTAGAGATCATGGATTTGCTGACAAAACCCAGGGGACTCTCTTTTATGATATAGTCAGAATTTTAAAAGAAAGAAGGCCAAAAGCATTCCTGCTTGAGAATGTAAAAAATCTCCGTTCCCATGATAAGGGACAAACATTCAAAATTATTATTGAGGCATTAAAAGAGCTGAATTATCTCGTTTTTGACCAGATTATTGATGCCAGACACTATGTTCCACAACATCGGGAAAGAATTTTTATTGCTGGCTTCAACAAGGAGTATTTTTCTGAATCTCTGGTTTTTACTTTTCCTAAACCCGATGAAAAGGAAATGAAGGTAAAGGATATACTTGAAAACACTCCTGATCCTAAGTATACGCTATCTAATCATCTATGGAAATACCTTCAGGACTATGCAAAAAAGCATCAGGAAAAGGGTAATGGATTCGGGTTTGGGTTAGCAGATTTAAACAAAGTTACCCGAACCCTGAGTGCAAGATATCACAAGGATGGATCCGAAATTCTTATTCCGCAGGGGAAAGGGGAAAATCCAAGACGACTTAGCCCTGAAGAATGCAGAGCACTAATGGGCTATCCGGATGACTTCATTATCCGGAATATTGGCGTTTCTGACACTCAGTTGTACAGGCAGTTTGGAAATTCTGTGGCCGTGCCGGTTGTTTCTGCTATTGCCAGGCAAATGATCTCTTTCATTGACAAAAACTGCAAATCTGAGCCAAAGGAGTCAAAGCCAGTATCTAAATCAGCCGTGGCGTTTAATGTTCTTGACTAAACGGGACATTGTTTTCTCAAATTTTTCTCTTTTCAAATCACACTCCCAGATAACAATAACATTCAGTCTCAGTTTTTTAAGCTCTACCGTCTTTTTGTAATCATTTTCTGCATTCCGGTCAATCTTTTCCTTCCACCAGGTACTTCTTGTTTTAGGCAGAACGAAGTATTTACATCCCTTATGACCATGCCAAAAGCAGCCATGAATCAAAATAACAGTATTATACTTTCTGAGATATATGTCCGGTTTACCCGGAAGGGATTTTTTATTTAAAGAAAATCGGAACCCCCTGGAATGAAGGTATTGTCTTACACTAATTTCAGGCTTTGTATCTTTACTCCGGATACGGCTCATATTATAGCTTCGGGTAGCCGTATCATGAACGTCCGTCATATTCCCATATAAATGTCCAGATCAAATTGCCTCTTCTTTACCAAACTAATAAATTCAGAAACCTTCATTATTTCACTTCTTTGATCTGGGGCGTATGAGTCTATAATAGCTTTGGGGACTACTAACTGAAGATTTTGATTTTTCATTTCATCTGTCTGATTTTTGCTTATGGCAGGCTGAAGTGTTATTAAATGCTTATTTTCAATGCGATCTGCTTCGGTAAGAACCTGCCTCCATCGGTCTTTTGCAGTAGTTTTTACACCCAGCATGGTCAGAAAAGAATCTGAAATCAGCTTATTTTCATAACACTTAACATTTGGAAAAAGAAAATCCGGTTTATTGTTGCGTTCTGTTTTCTTTCCCCTGGAATATTCAATTCCGTTCTGGTCGAACAAAAAAGCAAGATGATTCTCAAACGCCCTGCCAGCTCTTGCCTTTCTTCTGTTTTGAACACTCAACGAAAAATTTATAAACTCGTCAATATCCTTTCCATCTTTCCCAAATCCATGACTAAGTCTATCGCTAAGAATATGCTTTTCAAGGGTTCTGAAAAGCATTTCCTCCTGCTCAAGCCACATCATCAATGTTTCATCCGGAGCCTCAATAGCTGAAACTTTATTTACTGTTGCTCTTGCATAATTTGAAAATTCAATCGTCTTTGGAAACTCAGAGCCGAATTTTTTAATTAAGTCTTCAAGATAATCCGGAATCGTTTCCTGTGCTTCTATTCCAAGTTCAGAAAGTATAGCTCTGCCGCTAAATCCGATTTCATGCTTCTCTTCCTGAAGATTTTTTACAACAAATCCCTGCCCTCCTTCACTAAGGCCAAAAAGCCAGAGAACCTGTCTTTCAGAAGTCGAGCCTTCCGGCGCAACAATAATAAACAGTTCGTCTTCTGCCTTTCTACAGATTACGACAAGATCCCCTTTCTCAGCCCTGGCAAGCACACTATTCAGGGTATAATACAATCTGTACTCTGTACGCGTAGCGTGTCCTTCCCTTGCATTATACCAGGTCAACGCTCCATTCTCTGTGAATATTTGCTCCTCATCATCATGCAGGTAAATGTACTTAGCATGGAAATTAATTTTATCTGTTCCGAAAATTGATTTAAACTCTGAAATTCCATTGAACTCATGCTGATTAGACTTCGTTGGAGAAATTTCAACCTCAGAGAGGCGCTTAGTACCCACACCGGAGAAATAATCAGAAAGAAAACCTTGTTTCATATTGCCTTTTTAAAGAGCAAACCATTGCTTTTTATCTATACTTCCTTACCTAAAATTGAAATAGCATCTTTTATCTTCTGGATTTCAAAATATTCCCCAATCGGCTTTTCTCCGTATTCCTGAATCCATTGATAGGAATGATGACGATATTGATAAAAAATGCATTTCATTCCCGCTTTGATTCCCGGATTAATATCTGTTTTTATTGAATCACCAATCACCCAGGTTTCACCAGCTGTAATACGAAAATCAAGGGCCGTAGATTTAAAAGTGTCTTCGTTTTTATGAGACACGACAGTAATCTTTTCAAAATAATGAGTAAAGTCTGCATGCCTTAATTTCTGTAGTTGAAGCTCCTCTGTTCCTCTTGTAATTAATGCTAAAGAAAAATGCTGACCGGACCACTCCAGAAGCTCACGTGCGCCTTCAATCGGCTCTGGCAAATTCGTGAGAATTTGTCTGCCATACATTTCTATTCTTTCCCGGTTTGTTTTTGAGTCAGGAATCCGGCCCTCGCTTATCAATTGGTCGTAAGCATCATTCATGCTCTTCAAATATCTTAACGGGCTATGACCTAACTGTCTGATGTTATCCGTATCTATGCTTTCGAAAAGGTCATCGATATATTCCTTTTTAAAGCCTGCCTTTGTAAAGAGAGCAATGAAATTTTCCTTGGCAAGCCAATATACATGACTTGTATCGACAAGCGTATCATCCAAATCAAAGATTATTAACCCCTTCATGTAACTATTGTTTCTTTCCGGAAATTTTCACTGATTTTAACTGTGCGGACATCGTGTCCATTTTTAACATAAGAGCCCTTGATATCATACTCTGGCTTGCGTTTACTTTGATAAGGGAATCCAGTCTGTTTTTCAATATGACGTTTGCAGAATTTACCGATACTTTATCCAAGCGGTCATTTATAGCCCCGACATAGTGAATAATCGCTCCTATTAATGCTGATGCTGTAAGGAAAACACCTATATAGGTCACAATCCTTTTAAGAAGTTCGTTCGTGATCTGATTTTTTACGGCATTAAGGGAGAGGAATTTTTTGTCGAGATAAAGTCTCGCGTCTTTTTTTCGCGCTTCCACATATACCTGCCTGTCATGATAGATGCTAAAAGAAGTTTTGATCGGAACCGCGGGTTTATCAAATTTGTGGAAGGTCATTCTGAGAAAAGTTTCATTTTTCCTGATAGTACATGACTCCTTTCCAAAATTCATTAATACACTTGAGATCGGTCCCTTATAGCCCGCATCCACAATCCCGATATTGATTGCCATTACGCCCTTAATTGAAAGGGCATTTTTTACCGTTGTATATCCGACAGTATCCGTTTGCATGTCAAACTCTTCCGAGGAAATGACAAGAACCATTCCCTGAGGTGGAATATCATATTCATCAACATCTTTACCATCCATGGTGATAATGTCACCGGCCCTTAAATTATATGTTGAATTTGTGAAATTCTCTTCCACAATATTTTTTAGTAACGCTGCATCTTTAACCTGCTGATAATTAAGGGTCATATGGGGTCGTTTTTGTGAATTAAAATGATTCTGGCAACCTCAGTGCAGCCAATGTACAAATTATTAGCATTTGTGATACATTTAATTACCTCAAAATCCAGCATTTAGAGCCCCAATTAGGCCTGCACTTTGAGAATTAATTCTATCAGTCAGAGTCCATTTTAACCCATACCCTAAATTTTTTGCTTACCCCCTTCCAAAGCCTACCCTTTAAGCGTGAAAACGGCATGAAAAAGATAAGCGCTACAGATTAAACCTGATAAATAGATAAGTAAAATCATCCGTGATTCTGGTTTATGATGAAAGTTTAGTTTATTTATTTCGATTTTTAGTCCAAAAAAAAGGATAGAAACGAAAACAAGACACAAAAATAAATTGTGACTGGTCGATTTTTTTGTTCCGTGATCAGGAAGAAGTGATTCAATGGGGTATGTTTTTAAATACATAGCATATTTTCGGAAAATTAAGAATGTAAAAAAAATGATAAATCCAATGGAATACAAGACCACCCGAAATTTGCTGTATCCGCATTCCCACCATAAATAATCCGGATAAAACAAAATACCATGCTTCATTTTCCGGTACTCAATATCCATTTTTTTGTATCCGTCACTAAAACCAAAATTTTCCTGACATTTTAACAAATTTTGATACAACGGGATTTTCTCCTCTACATTGAGAACTGCAGAGCTGAATTTCAATTTAAAATTTTCATATGACATTAAGATATATTCCTGTCCTGTTGCTCCAAAAAGGTTGATCGGGCACTCCTTGCTACCGGAGATAATCGTCGTTAGGTCTATCATTCTTGAGAAATCAGCAGCTCCAAAGTCAATCCCGTCCAATATACGGGCGTGAAAAAATCCAATTCCATGTCCGTAGCTTGTGGAAAAAAAATCTAATTCTTTCTGAAAGAACGTAGAGTCGCATCCAACATAATTTCTGAAAGTGGAATACCGGAGCGACATAAGACTCTGGAATATGGAATGGTCAAAATAGGTCGCAAGCTGAAAATCGCAGTTCTGTATGATAAGGCTGTCTTTGAATTCAGACTCTGCAAAAAAGCCATCCTGCTTAAATTTGCACCTCAGAAACGTAACCTGCTTTTCAAACAGACAGTGATGGTTGATCTCAAATGTTGAATCAAAAATGCAGTCTGTGAAAGTTACCGCCTCTTTAAATACATTATTATACATTTTTAATGGATGCTTATACTCCGTATGAGCGACTCTTATTTTATGACTAATTACACCTTCCTGGGGCAATATAAAATCATGACCAAAAACACTTCCAGTCTGAATACAAAGGATAAGGAAAGCCGGGATAAGATGTTTAAAATAGGTGGTCATGGTAGTCTCGTGAGCTATATGCAATACATTCTTAAGCAGATTCATCATATCTGTTAAACAAAATAAAATACACGGACGCGGGAAAACGTCACGGATTATTCACCGGCTTTCCGACAATCGAAAATATCCCGGCTAAGACTATACAAATAAGGCCTGTTATGAAAAAAACACCGCTCATCAGAATTGCTTTTATCGAAGAAAATGCCGGGTCAAAAAACTGTATACTTTTCGTGCCTCCTGTATTTAAAGATAAGTCCGTCAAAGCATAGGGGAGAGCCAAAGCATTATAAGCAAGGCCAATGCCGTCTGAGATTATTGCCAGGATTAATGATGTCCAACCAACTATCAGGATGAAACGAACCGGGATTTTCGTCCGCGGGTAATTAATTATTTTCTCAGAGAAAGTAACGGAGAAAATCAATATGGCTGTAAGTAAGGTTAATAGTTGAATGGATAGCGCTTTTATTTCCGGATATCCATACTTGATAAAAGTGTCTGCGGCGTTAAAACTGGGGAGGAGTGAATGCACAGAAGGAGTCGTGAATTCCCTATCAAGATGGTGATAAATTCCTGCAAGCAGACAAATCAAAATAAACAAAGCCAGAGAAATAGAGAGGTAGAGTCCCATTGACCTGGATTCCTTTACCGCAGACTTATTTTGGAATTTATGACTTATCAACTAATTTATTTATTTGTGAAGAAAAACGCCTTCACTATTTCAATGAGTACTGGACAGAGATAAATCCAAAGGGTTGTGGTTTCTTTGAATTCAAATCGAATTTAACTGTTACCGGGAATGACAATTTTTTGCTGATGGTAACCCTTGGTGTTAATCCTATATAAACGTTGTCTGTTTGTTCGTTTTTGTACTGGCCGCTTATCATATGGGTAAGATCGAATGCCAATTTTACTTCAAACCACTTGTTGGCCTGATAATCAATACCGGCCGAACCTCTAACATAATCTCTGCTAAAATTGGCTCCTTTCCTTGTTGAATCAACAGCCCACGTATAACCTCCAGTAGCCTGCAAAGACCACAACGTGTTCTTTTTTGCATCGGAACAAATAACCTTGAAAAAGGTGATCGAATCACTGATGCTATGTGTAAAATTCTTTTGAAAGTCATAATCTACTCCACATCCATTGACCAGCAATACCTGCCTTGCAACCTTGTCAATAAAATTCTGATAAATACTATCCTGAATTAGGAAAGCTTCCCCTAAATACCGGATATTGAGTTTCCTGAAGAGGGAATCCCGGAAAGAACGGCCGTTTCTATACTTGTCCTGCATAATTTGGATTGTATCCCTTCCATCAATATATGCCCGCATATCATTTACCATACGGCCCCTTTCATCTGACGAAAGAGATGGATCATTGATAAGATCCAGCAGCATTCTCTGTTCCTGATCCGTTCTTACAATATCTCCAGCTGATTTTTTTGCTCTATTATAGCGATCGAAGAGCTTTTGTGATGCCTTCATATTATTCAGAAAGGTGAATGATGCTCCATAACCTGCGTCATCAAACTGAAAATTATTTTTCTTGTCAGGTGTAATACTTCCTGCAAGCTGAACATTTCGCAAAATAGTCTTCCGGCAGCCCCTACCATAGGCATAATCAATCGTATCTCCTTTTTCATGGATCATCTGCCACAAACCGTAGGGAAGAGCCTGGAAAGACAATGCCCCCCCCCCGGTCTGAATAGCACTGGACAGAAAACCACCCCAGGTTTCCCGCTCGTTAGGCGATCGCCTCTCAAAAGCTGAATTGACATAGACAATGTTACTATCTTTGTTCACTGTTTTTCCAACAGGAGGCTTCCCCTGACCTTGACATAATCCTGCACTAAACAGAAAGAGTAATAAAAACCATGTCCTTCGCATCATGCTTAGTTTGTGCCGATTTTGACAATAAATGTTTGAGAGATATTAGGTAGGATGTCTTTGGGCACAGGGGGATCTGAACTCACTACATCGCCTTGAAAAGTTATCGTTAAGATTCCTTCCATAACACCTTTTACATTTACCAGGTATGTCCCCGGTTGAAGCGGAGAAAGTGGTATATTAAAAGCTGTGTCTGTCGGGTCAAAATGTTTAACAAGGTTAGGACCGGTAACTGTTATATGTGCCGTGCATCCCTCGGAGTTTGCAACTTCACCAATAATTATTATTTTTTTCATTTTGTTATTGTTTTTTGTGGCAAAGAAGCCTGAAATGGTTGGAATTCCGCCAACCCGCCTCACCCATTCAGCGTAAACCGGTCATCATCAATCCTGGTACGTGTTGGAATATAATTCCTGTCTATATTTCCCATGATTGTATATGCCAGATCCTTCATAAATATTTGATTGTTGGAGGGATCAAAATACCAGGCATGTCCATAGGTCAGGCCACCCTTTTGAGGGATGGCATTGTAGGTATTACCACAATTAATGTCCACACATTTGGATGGCGTATCCTGTGGAAGACCGACACGACCCACTCTGGGCGAAAATCCTAACCTTTTGGAGTTGGAGATTTTGAGCACTTCATCGTAAGGATTATAATAATTGGTTACTCTCACAACGTGCTCATAAAAGCCATAAATATCCTTTTGACTCAAATCCATTGAATCGCTGGAAATATCTCCTGCCACAAAGACACATTGAGCCACCTGCCATTTAAAGGTGCTTGCATCGCTTGAACTGATATTGGAACCTCCAAATGCTTCCCTTACAATATAGGCTCCGGTGGAATGCGCCAATACATGAACATTCGCTGTACAACCGTTTGTTTGCTGCTGATTTAAAATGGTAATACAGTCATTGATAAGCCGGATGCAAACCAGATCGGCTTTGTGTCTGTCTTCCAGATAGAGCATGACGCTTTGTCCGCATGCCCAATCAAAACTTATTACCTTGCCCTGATACCCATTGGCAACGAGCTCCGTTTTCACAGTGTTGTGCCGGGTCAGGACATCATTCATTCCATTATTAAACCCGTGTACGTATATCAGAATGTCGGCGGGGCTGCCCTGAAGAACATCCTTTAACCAGTTGTCCTTACCCACCACATGTTGTTTTGTATATTCAATTTTTTCTGTGTCCGGCACCTCTATAAATTGAGTTTCTCCTACCTCATTGCCAAAATTTCCGTTCCCATCCATGGAACGGGTGGTGATAACAAAATTATTCATGCTTATTGATTTAGGGTGTTGTTGTTGGAGTCTTGGATGCTGGCTCATCCGGCTTTTTGCCAGTTGTTCGAAGCTGAATCAATTTATTCAACAGATCAAACCAGAAAGGGGCACCCAGAGAAATAGCCAGGGCTGTGATCAGAAATCCAAGAAGTTTCCTGGGTCGCTCCTTAGACATACAGAGTACATATTTCACCTTTTGCCATTTCGTCAATGCAGCTCGCTCATCCCCTTTGTCGGTGCCTTTCATTTTTTCCAGACAATCTTTACAATTAGATATGTCATTCTTATATTCAGGGTCTCCTTTTTTCACCGGGCAGGTATCAAACCGCTCTGGCACATTCCAGCCAATAGCTATCAAGGTATTGGCATCGTTTATGTCCCCTTTAACGAGGCTGTCAGCATAGTGAAATAAAGCTCTGGATGAGTCTGTAGGAACAGCAGTTTCTCTTACAATATCTTTATGACTGTTAGAATAACCGGCAGCCATATCAACCAGGGATTTCCGGGCTTCTTTATCTTTTGATAGTTTTTTAACAATCAAAAGTGTGTCAACATTAAAGGATACGGCAAGTATCAGTCCAATAACAAATATAATTCCCTGGGCTTGCCTTTTATACCACCCGGTTGTACGATCCATCGTTTCGTTAAACCAGGTCTCCAGCAAAATTTTAAACTTAACTAAATCATTTCCCGAATCCTTTAGCAGGGAGCCAATAAACTTCTTTGTTTCGTTTGCGTTGCTAATTTTCTCTATACCTGCTGTAATAAGTGCATAGTCAGTACCGTCCACTGTCTTATCGGTTCCCATTTCCTTTAGTGTATCCACAACCCCTTTAGAGAACGCTTGCGGACTTATATAAGAAGGCTTTTTATACAATACATTTTCACCCAGATATTTTATTCCCGGTTGGTTATAAAATTTATCAACGAGTTTATCAGTCTTTTGTTCCTTCCCATTGATAGAGAAAATAAAGAAAAAAAGCGACTCGAATCCTTTCGCAATACAGATTACAATCCCTTTCAACATGGTTAAGATGGTCATGGGTTTGTTGAAACCATCATCAAGCATTCTCCCTAAAGCTTTCTTCAGCATCCTGGCCCGGAGTCCAAGCATGGTAGCAATTCCTTCCTTTACGGTAGTGGCCAGCAAACTATAGAGAAGGTAAATAAATACCAATCCAATAACGACTTCCAGAATACTTGATCCAAACATGATGATTAATTTAAGTTCTTAATTGCATTCTCCGGTCTATTCCTGCCCGGTCTCTTGATTTCTTATTGCACTTTTGCCCAGTAATTATCTCCGGTTAATGTCGTTGTTTCAAGCACCTTTACTTTGCTACCCTTCTGAATTGCGCCGATCCTGTTTCCGAAATCCCATGTATCTGCATTCGGGTCTCCTATTTGTACCGGCTTACTGTCATGTTTATACACATTCATATTTGCAACTATAACCGTATTGGGAGGAGGTAATTCTTTAAGACCAAAGCAATTCGTGATCCATTTATTATTCTCAGTCTGACCGAGATAAACCCAGAAAGGATGCCCTGTACCATTGACCGGAGTATTATATGCCTGGGCATAGTGGGGTGTTTCCGTTGCTCGTTGCATCCCATCAAAATAAGTGGCAATTATATGCTTCTTAAACAAGGAGTCCTCTTTAATGCTTTCCAATATTTTCATGGCCATATCCCTCACATTATGATCTGGGCTACCTATCATTTCGGCACACTTTGGCAGTAATAAAAACTCCGCAAGTCTATCGTCCCGATCTTTCCGGTCAGCCACATTTTTTAATTCCGCAAGTTGGTCCTTGTGGAACGTATCATTTTGCTGCGTAGACAGATCAGAAATATGACTTGTCGTATACAAATTAATTGCCGTCAAACAAAGTGCTATAACTCCGGTTAAGATTGTAGCCACAATCTGGATTTTATCCCACAGGTCTCTTTTTTTCGCATCCACTTTTTTGCTGATCTCCTCTAATTTTTCTTCTATTCCCATTGGTATGTATTTATATTTTTTGAACCTCCGTTATTACTTTTCAGCGCAACTCATTCTGGATTCCATATGTGATGAGCTCCGACAACCCCTTCAATCCTGTTTTTGCATATATATTAGTTTTATGAAATTCAACAGTCCTTGCCACTATATTCAGGCTCGCTGCTATCTGCTTATTGGATTTACCCATGCATATTTGTTTCAACACTTCCATCTCCCTTTTTGACAGACTGTACTCCCTGGATACATTTCCCAGTTTTTCATCCAGATATTCATTTATCAATGCATATGAAAGACTGAAACAGTTACCTCCTTTTTTTACCAGATAAATGGCTTCTATCAATTTCGCTATATCACAATTTTTAGGGATAAAGCCATGAGCTCCCAGCCTGACAGAAGTCTCGATCAACTCGACGGAAAAACATTTTCCTACCACGATCACTTTACTTTCCGGAGTGTTTTGGGCAAGACCTCGAATAAAATCTTTATCTTCCGAAGTTGGCCATAGTATTGATTTTATGATTTATTGTTTAAGATTCTGTGGAGGAGATTTAATTTGTGAGAAAGGTAGTAGGTGTTTTTATCCATGTCAACTGTGGAAATCCACAGTTCTTATAGGAAATATCGTGAGGGGGTATAACAAACATGAAAACTTAAGATAACCTTGACGAAACATGGCCATAATCCGGAAGCCCTTTTAATAGCCAAATAATCGAATAATCTTACAGATGTAAGATTTTCTCACTTTTCGTTTGTTTTTCGGTTATTAATAAACACATGTTTGGATAATAATCATAATAATATTTAATAAAAAAGAGTGTCTCTCATCTCTATTATTGTGTA
>JABDCB010000056.1:8881-15569 GCA_013288325.1 Bacteroidota bacterium | reverse complement strand
GGGGATATGGTAGATGATGAGAAATATCTGATTCTTAAATCGCTTCAGGAAGAATTTGAGCTTAAAAGCAAGGAAAACACAAGTTTCATTTTTGTTGCTATCGGACAACTTACCCTGGTCTGTCTTTGTTTTCTTATTTTCTTTCTTTTTCTCAAACTGTTCCGTCCCGAAATACTTGCAAGCGATACACAGGTCACTTTCCTGATTATTATGATCGATCTGTTTATTTTCATGTCTTATATACCATCCGAATTCACTAAGATTCCTCTTGAGGTGCTTCCTTTTTGTGTTTTACCATTGGTAGTTCGCTCCTTTTATGATACGAGGCTGGCTTTGTTCTCTCACCTGGTGGCCGTACTGATAACCGCACAACATGTACCAGACCGGTTTGAATTTGTTTTTTTGCAACTGATAGCGGGTATTGTCGCCATTTTCAGTATGGTAAATCTGCGCAACCGGTCCCAGATTTTTATTTCTTCCGGAGTTATCTTCTTAAGCTATGCAGCGGCATATTTCGGACTTAGTATGCTGCATGAAAATTCAATTACGGCTATTGATTGGGGGGTACTTACCTGGTATGGTGGCAGCGCATTGCTGGTATTGTTTACTTATCCTTTCATTTTTGCCTGCGAAAAGATCTTTGGTTTTGTTTCGGATGTAACCCTTCTCGAGCTGGCTGATACCAACAGCCCTTTATTAAGGGAGCTGGCCACCAAGGCCCCTGGTACATTTCAGCATTCCTTACAGGTTGCTAACCTGGCTGAAGAAACCGTGAGGCAGATTGGAGGAAATGCATTGTTGGTGAGGACAGGTGCACTATACCATGATATTGGAAAAGGGGATATGCCCATGTTTTTCACAGAAAATCAGCTTACCGGCGTTAATCCGCATGATGAACTTTCATATGATGAAAGTGCTTCTATTATCATCAGTCATGTGATACGAGGTGTTGAAAAGGCTAAAAAGTATAAGATTCCCGACATTGTCACCGATTTTATCCGTACCCATCACGGCACTACTACTACCGGCTATTTTTTTACATTGTATAAGAAATCCTTGCCTCAAGAGTTTCCGGACGAAAGCAAATTTCGCTATCCGGGGCCAACACCTTATTCCAAAGAAACTGCAGTATTGATGATGGCAGATGCTGTAGAGGCTGCATCCCGGAGTCTGCTGAAATATGATGAGGATACCATTCAGAATCTGATCGACAAAATTATCGATCATCAGATAGCCGAAAAACAATTTGTGAATACACCCATCACATTTCGGGATATAAGCCGTGTGAAAAAAATTCTGAAGAAAAAACTCATGAGTATTTATCATGTCAGGGTGGCGTATCCCAGTTAGGATTTAAGATTTACGAATTAGGATTTATGATTTAATAGACTATGAAATAGGAATGAAGTATAACTAGTAGCAAACTCCCTAATCATAAATCTTGAATCATAAATCATAAATTTTTTAGACGAATGAAAACAATAGCAGTACTAACTTCCGGAGGAGATGCCCCGGGAATGAATGCCTGTCTCAGAGCTGTTGTGCGTACGGCATTGCACAACGGGCTGCAGATTCATGGAGTGATGAGAGGCTATGAAGGATTAATGGATGCAGAGTTTATTCCACTTGATGCAAAAGCGGTATCAAATATTATTCACCGGGGAGGCACCATCTTAAAAACAGCACGCAGTAAACGGTTTCTGACTGAAGAAGGACAGATACTGGCAGCTAAACAATTGGAAAAACACAAAATAGAAGGTTTGGTAGTGATAGGAGGGGACGGAACCTTTAAAGGAGCAGATGAGCTTCAGAAGAAAACAAAGGTCAAAATAATGGGCTGCCCCGGAACAATCGATAACGACCTGGTAGGCACCGATTTCGCAATTGGGTATGATACAGCCATTAATACAGTAGTTGATGCAGTTGACAAAATACGGGATACTGCAGAAAGCCATGAGCGCCTTTTCTTTGTGGAAGTGATGGGAAGGGATGCCGGGTTAATTGCACTCCGAAGTGGTATTGGTGCAGGAGCCGAAGCAATCCTGATACCGGAAACACCTACTCATATTGATGATCTGATAAAAAGGCTTGAAAGAGGAAGGAAAAATAAGTCATCGAAAATTGTCATTGTTTCCGAGCACGAATCAGCAGGCGGGGCTTTTGTGGTAGCGGAGAAAGTAAAAAAACAGCTTCCGTACTATGATACCCGTGTAACTATTCTGGGGCATATACAGCGGGGAGGCAACCCTTCGTGTATGGATCGGGTAAATGCCAGTCGTATGGGATTTGCTGCAGTGGAGGCTCTGGTAGGTGGCAGGACAGGGGAGATGGTTGGAATTATTGATAAGCAAATATGTTACACCCCCTTTGCTAATGCGGTGAAGCATAGAGAAGGACTGGATCTTCATTTGTTAAGAATGATGGAGATATTATCGTTATAATGAATTACATCATGATAAGAACGATTCAATTGTTTGTTTTTCTAGTGCTCTTTCTGGGCTGCACAAGTAACACTCTTCATGCTCAACAAAAATTTAGCGGCGATGAAGCTGATAAGCGCTGTAAGGGAAGTACGCTTATCATCATCGGAAAGGGTGCAAAAGTTCCCACCTTTGTTCAGATGGGAGAAACGAGTAATTACCCCATAGGTGAGTTTTATACACTTACTCATCTGTTGCTTTCTATGAGTGATGGCGATGATTTAAAAGAGGCAAAGAAAGGGAAAGACTACCTGGGATTCGTTCATCATCATTATGATCAGATGTACAAAGGCTTACCGGTAGAAGGAGCTGAATATGTGATGCATGAAAAAAACGGACGAATTATTACTCTGGACGGTTTTTTTGTGGACAGTATTAACGTAAATACAATAGCTGCTATCGCCCCCAAAGCGGCACTTGATATGGCTCTTAAAAGTTGCGCAGCTAGAAAATACCGTTGGGAAGATTTGCAGGAAGAAGCCAATCTGCGAAAGACATTGAAAGATTCCAGCGCTACTCGTTTTCCTTCCCCTGAATTATGTATCGCTTCCAGAAATCTGGATCTGTTGAAACGGGAAATGCACCTCTGTTATCGAATTGATATACAAACAAGCGACCCCATTGGGGAGCAGATCTTTTTTGTGGATGCAATAACGGCCGAAATAATTGGCAAGAAAACGATAGGCGCAGGGAATAAACAAAAATAGTATCTCACTTCTGTATGAAGATCAAGACCGGTTTGGCTTCTGTCTATACTCTTGTTATCCTCCTGTTGGCCTCCGAGCCTTGTAAAAGCCAAACCTCAGGGAAAGATACGACCTTCCTGATCGGACATACGGCAATAGATATCCAATACCCATTGATAAAACCCAAAGGAACAATCCTCTTGCTTCCAGGATGGAATTTTTCCAGAAAAAAAACCTGCGAACAAAGCACCTTTTGTCAGAAAGCAAAAGAAGCAGGGTTTATTCTTGTAGAACCTGAAATGGAAAAAAGCATTTATGCTAGTGCCGTTTATCCTGAAAGCAGGAAGGACTGGATTGTATTCCCCCAGCTGCATTTTATTACAGACACATTAATAAGAGTTCTGCAACAACAATTTAACCTGCTCAAGCCGGGGCAAAACAATTTTGTTTTTGGAATCTCTACAGGCGCCAGAGGAGGAGCACTGTTGCTGGAGCATACCAATAATTTGTTTCTTGCAGGCGCACTTCTTTCCGGCGATTATGATCAGTTGCTCGATATAAATGACAATCTGATGAAAGGGTATTATGGCCCTGCTGAGCAATTTAAACAGCGATGGGAAGGGGAAGATAACCCATCCCGGAATGTGGAAAAAATAAAAGCCGCAGTATACCTTGGGCATGGAAAAAAAGATGCTGTTGTGCCTTTTTTTCAGAGTCAGAATTTTTATCAGTTATTAGTGAAACAAAAAATAAAAGTACAGTTTGCTCAGCCGGAAGGAGAAGGGCATAATTATGCATTCTGGGGATCTCAGACAGAGGCAGTACTTGCTTTTTTTAAAGACAGATTGTAAAAAAGTAAAAATAGACGATTACTTATATTGACTTAGATTAAAGAAAAAAACATGTTGATAGCAAACTGTATTAATGGAATTGTCCTTGGAATAATGGGTATTTATCTCTTGCTGCTTGGCTTTAATCGTATTAAGATAAAGGATAGTGCCAGAGCTGAAAAAATGAAAGGCAAAACAGGGGCGGCAAAACTATTTGGATCCATTTTCATGGTCCTGAGCATTGCTATGTTATATACAGTAATTGAAATAGCGCTCCGGCACTAGTTTCCTGGCCATTAGAAGCTATAGCAATCATGTACTTTCAGAGTACTAAAACAAAAAGCCCCCCGTTTTATACGGAGGGCTTTTTAAGTAATGTACATTCTTATTTCTGGATAACAAGGCGTCCGGTTCCTGCCGGTTTATTATCCCGGATTACCTGATAAATGTATACCCCTTCCGTCAGATCATTCATGTCCAAAACGGAATGAGTACTAACCAATGGAATACTTTTTACCTGTTGACCTAACATATTGAATATAAAAAGGTAGCTCTTTTGCCCGATTGTATTTAATTCCAGTGTCATCTCTCCCTGAGATGGATTAGGGAACAAATTGATCACTTCCGGATGGGCTATAGTAACGATACCCGTAATGGTAAAGGGGTAGGAGGCAGAAGAGGTGGAACAGCCTGAGCCGTTTGTAACTACCACGATATAGCTGCCTGTTGCCGTTGCCGTATAATTCTGACTCGTGGCTCCGCCTATGATTGTTCCGTTAAAATACCATTGATAGGTAACTCCGGTTGATGAAGCTGACAGTACATTCCCAGCTGAAGTAATAGTAGGTATTGAAGGACTGGAGTTGAATGTAACCGGTATGGTAGTCGATCCCATACAGCCCGATCCGTCCGTTCCGGTTACTGTATAAGTTACAGATCCTGTTGGAGTAGCAATTACTTTTGTTCCGCTGGTAGTATTTAATCCGGTTGAAGGTGACCATACATAACTCACCGCTCCACTTGCTTGTATGGTATCCGCGCCATTTGTACAAATGGAGTTACCGGAAGAAACATACGTGATATTAACCGGTGCAGGTTCGGTAATGGACACCGTGGCCGTCGTGGAACAGGCATTGGCATCGGTAATGGTACAGGTATAAGTCCCACCCGAAAGATTATTGGCGGTTGCACCTGTTCCCCCAGATGGTGACCAGCTGTAGGTATAAGCTGCAGTTCCTCCGCTCGCACTTACACTAGCACTTCCATTAGCCGCCCCGTTACAGGTTACATTTGCCGGAGTGCCCATGCTGGCACTAAGTACTGTTGGTTCCGTAATGGTTACGCTGGCAGTTGTAGAACAAGCATTGGCATCCGTAATGGTACAAGTATAAGCTCCGGCCGTAAGACTGCTGGCTGTTGCCGCTGTTCCACCGGATGGAATCCAGTTATACGTATAGGCAGTGGTTCCTCCGCTTGCTGTTACCATAGCATTGCCGTTAGCGGCCCCGTTGCATGTAATATTATTTTGGCTGGTAGTGGCAGCAAGCGCAGCAGCTGGTTGAAGAAGGGTGGTATTGGCCGTTCCTGTACAGCCGTTGGCATCAGTTACCTGACATGTATACGTTCCGGCAGCAAGGCTGGAGGCAGTTGCACTGCTTCCACCGGAAGGGAGCCAGCTATAAATTAGTGTTCCTGTGCCACCGCTTACTGTTACTGATGCGCTTCCGGTACTGTTACCAAAGCAAAGTATATTGACAGATCCGGATAACGTAACCGAAGGACCGTTGGTATTTGGTACGGCTATAGTAGCATTTGCCACACATCCATTGGCATCGGTAATAGTACAAGTATAAGATCCGGATGGGATACCGGTAGCTGTGGAGCCTGCTCCTCCCGAAGGAGACCAGGAATAAGTAAGGGTTCCTGTTCCTCCACTGGCATTCACACTGGCCGATCCGTTGCTTAGCCCACAAGTGGCAGCACCGACGGAAGGAGAATAACTAATTGCAGTTGGTTGTGTAATTGTTGCAGTTTGTGTTTTGGTACATCCGTTTGCATCGGTAATGGTGCAGGTGTAAGTTCCGGCAGCCAGACTATTTGCTGTAGAGGCAGTACCTCCAGAAGGTGTCCAACTATAGGTAAATGTTCCAGTTCCTCCTAAAGCATTAACGGTTGCTGAACCTGTCGATGCGCCATTACAGCTTACATTGGTCTGGGAAGAAACAGAAGAGGTAATGGCCGAAGGCTGGGTGATGGTTACTGCCTGAGTTTTTGTACAAGCATTTGCATCTGTAATAGTGCAGGTATATGTTCCGGCAGCAAGACTGCTAGCTGTGGCTGCCGTTCCACCGGAAGGTGCCCATGCATAGGTAAGAGCTCCTGTTCCACCGGAGGCAGCGATGGTTGCTGAGCCTGTTGAAGTACCATTACAGCTTACATTCGTCTGGGAAGAAACAGAAGAGGTAATAGCCGAAGGTTGAGTAATGGTTACTACCTGAGTTTTAGTACAGGAGTTCGCATCTGTAATAGTGCATGTATATGTTCCGGTGGCTAATCCGCTTGCTGTAGCAGCGGTACCTCCAGAAGGTGTCCAGGCGTATGTGAGGGATCCTGTTCCACCGGCAGCCGAGATGGTAGCCGCTCCGTTGCTTCCTCCATTGCAACTAACGTTGGTCTGAGAAGAAACAGAAGA
>JABDCB010000056.1:0-8871 GCA_013288325.1 Bacteroidota bacterium | reverse complement strand
TATGTGAGGGATCCTGTTCCACCGGCAGCCGAGATGGTAGCCGCTCCGTTGCTTCCTCCATTGCAACTAACGTTGGTCTGAGAAGAAACAGAAGAGGTAATGGCCGAAGGTTGAGTAATGGTTACTACCTGAGTTTTAGTACAAGAGTTCGCATCTGTAATGGTGCATGTATATGTTCCGGTGGCTAATCCGCTTGCTGTAGCAGCGGTACCTCCAGAAGGTGTCCAGGCGTATGTGAGGGATCCTGTTCCACCGGCAGCCGTGATGGTAGCCGCTCCGTTGCTTCCACCATTACAGCTTACATTGGTTTGAGAAGAAACAGAAGAGGTAATGGCCGAAGGCTGGGTGATGGTTACCACTTGAGCTTTGGAACATCCATTTGCATCCTTGATGGTGCAGGTATATGCTCCGGCAGCCAGACTGCTTGCTGTGGCTAGAGTACCGCCGGAAGGTGTCCAGCTATAGGTAAATGTTCCTGTTCCACCGGAAGCGGTGATGGTAGCCGCTCCATTACTTCCTCCGTTACAACTTACATTGGTTTGGGAAGAGACAGAAGAAGTGATAGCCGAAGGTTGGGTGATGGTTACTGCCTGAGTTTTGGTACAAGCATTGGCATCGGTGATGGTGCAGGTATATGTTCCGGCAGCAAGACTGCTTGCTGTGGCTGCTGTTCCACCGGAAGGTGTCCATGCATAGGTAAGAGCCCCTGTTCCGCCGGAGGCGGTAATGGTTGCTGAGCCTGTTGAAGTGCCATTACAGCTTACATTGGTTTGAGAAGAAACAGAAGAAGTAAGGGCTGAAGGCTGAGTAATGGTTACTATCTGAGTTTTGGTACAAGCATTTGCATCTGTAATAGTGCAGGTATATGTTCCGGTGGCTAATCCGCTTGCTGTAGCAGCGGTACCTCCAGAAGGTGTCCAGGCGTATGTGAGGGATCCTGTTCCACCGGCAGCCGAGATGGTAGCCGCTCCGTTGCTTCCTCCATTGCAACTAACGTTGGTCTGAGAAGAAACAGAAGAAGTAATAGCCGAAGGCTGGGTGATGGTTACCACTTGAGCTTTTGAACATCCATTTGCATCCTTGATGGTGCAAGTATATGTTCCTGCAGCCAGACCACTTGCAGAGGCAGCTGTTCCGCCAGAAGGACTCCATGAATAAGTAAATGTTCCTGTTCCGCCGGAGGCTGTGATGGTAGCCGCTCCGTTGCTTCCTCCATTGCAACTAACGTTGGTCTGAGAAGAAACAGAAGAAGTAATAGCCGAAGGCTGGGTGATAGTAACAACCTGGTTCTTGGTACAGGAGTTTGCATCGGTGATGGTGCAGGTATACACGCCAGCAGAAAGTCCGGTTGCAGTAGCAGCAGTTCCTCCTGAAGGTGCCCATGCGTAAGTTAAGGACCCCGTTCCACCGGAGGCGGTGATTGTTGTTGCACCGTTGCTTCCTCCGTTACAACTTACATTGGTTTGGGATGCAACAGAAGATGTAAGAGCCGAAGGCTGAGTGATAGTAACAGCCTGGTTCTTGGTACAGGAGTTCGCATCGGTGATCGTGCAGGTATACGTTCCTGAAGCAAGTCCGGTTGCAGTAGCAGCAGTTCCTCCTGAAGGTGCCCATGCGTAAGTTAAGGAGCCTGTTCCGCCGGAAGCGGTGATTGTTGTTGCACCGTTGCTTCCACCGTTACAACTTACATTGGTTTGGGATGCAACAGAAGATGTAAGTGCCGAAGGCTGGGTGATGGTTACAACCTGGTTCTTGGTACAGGAGTTCGCATCGGTGATGGTGCAGGTATACACGCCAGCAGAAAGTCCGGTTGCAGTAGCAGCAGTTCCTCCTGAAGGTGCCCATGCGTAAGTTAAGGACCCCGTTCCACCGGAAGCGGTGATTGTTGTTGCACCGTTGCTTCCACCGTTACAACTTACATTGGTTTGGGATGCAACAGAAGATGTAAGTGCCGAAGGCTGGGTGATAGTAACAACCTGGTTCTTGGTACAGGAGTTCGCATCGGTGATCGTGCAAGTATATGTTCCTTGTGCCAAACCACTGGCAGTAGCGCCTGTTCCTCCGGAAGGAGACCATGCATAAGCATACGGTCCTGTTCCACCTGAAGCAACAACGGATGCTACGCCGTTACTACCTCCGTTACAACTTACATTGGTTTGGGAAGTGGTATTGAAAATTGCCGAAGGCTGGGAGACGAGCACTCCTTTGCTGATGGAAGAGCCTACATGATCTGTGATGGTACAGGTATAGGTATTGGCCGCCAGTCCGCTGGCAGTAGCACCGGTTCCGCCAGAAGGAGACCAGGAATAGGTATAGGGCGAAGTACCGCCTGAAGCGACAACGCTTGCCGTACCATTTGATCCTCCGTTGCAACTCACATTGGTTTGGGAAGTGGTAGCTGAAAGGGCACTGGCGGTGGTAAAGTTCAGAATGCTTCCGGTATTGGTGCCATCGGTATTTACACCTTTGACCCGGAAATAATAGGTAGTGGAAGGGGGAAGTCCGGTAAGGTTAACCGAATTGGCCGTGGTACCAGCATTGGCAGCAACGGTTCCACCTGTGGTGGCTGCAACATTTATAGGGGTTGCTAAGGTTGGGGAAGTGCCGTAATCAAAACTAACCGTAGTGCTATACGCATTATCATTCATCGTGCCATTGAGGGTTGCCGTAGTGGCTGTTACGGAGCTGGCAGCAACAGTGGTGGTAATAGGCCCGTAAGCAGGTCCGAAAGTAAAGTTGTCAATAGCAATATAATTGACCGTTCCGGTTCCCTGCATTTCCAGCTGGTCAATATTGAATTTGGAATTATCCGTTCCGGAATAGGTAGAGAAATCGATATAGGTAAATCCGTTATTGGAAGAGAATAAAGTATTCAAGCCCGAGCTTATGGTTAGTGTAAAGATCGTGGAGCCTGCTCTTTTTCCCCGAAAAATAATTCCGCTTGCAGCAGGGTTGGAACCCTGGTTGGAAGAAACATAGACCTGCAGGTTATGGATCGTAAACAGGTTGACATTTTTAATGGAATAGATCTGGCTGGTACCGGTGGAGGCACCTCCATTGTCAATAAAATTATTGGAAGTCCCTGGGCAGGATCCGGTGGTGCAACTAGTTCCGACACCGAAGCCTGTTCCGGTACTAGTAGAGGTTCCGGATCCAGTGCATGGTGTATAGGACTGACCTGGAATAAAGATTCCAAAAGTACCTCCGTTCGTGCAATCATTGGTCAGAATGGTGAAGGTCTGACCGCTGTTGGTAAATGAAGTGGGTCTCCCGGTAGTATAACTTTCAAAGGTTTCCGTTGTTTGCCCCAGCAGGTTTTGCCCCGACAAAGACAAAAACAGGAAGAAGAGAATTCGGGTAATTTGTTTCATGTAATTTCTTGTATTATTGTATGTTATATAGTGGATTTTTGAGAGGATTCAACTTTCGCGCAATTTACATTAATTTATATTTGGGGCGACATGGAGGAATATAAACAGGAATTATTTAATATTTCCAGCGCCATACTAGATTCCTTAAGTGTTGAAAGTGAGCTAGAAAGCGCTATTCGTTTGGCTGATTTGTTGAATTCGAATGTTCCTGATCCCGGGGCAAAACAATTTTGTTTTTGGAATCTCTACAGGCGCCAGAGGAGGAGCACTATTACTGGAGCATACCAATAATTTGTTTCTTGCAGGCGCACTTCTTTCCGGCGATTATGATCAGTTGCTCGATATAAATGACAATCTGATGAAAGGGTATTATGGCCCTGCTGAGCAATTTAAACAGCGATGGGAAGGGGAAGATAACCCATCCCGGAATGTGGAAAAAATAAAAGCCGCAGTATACCTTGGGCATGGAAAAAAAGATGCTGTTGTGCCTTTTTTTCAGAGTCAGAATTTTTATCAGTTATTAGTGAAACAAAAAATAAAAGTACAGTTTGCTCAGCCGGAAGGAGAAGGGCATAATTATGCATTCTGGGGATCTCAAACAGACGCTGTACTTACATTTTTTAAAGAGAGATTATAAAGAAGGGCAACTGTAATTTGGAAGATCATTTATTTTAACTAAAACGAATGCAAAGAAATTTATTAATCGCTGACTGTATTAATGGGATTGTGCTGGCAATAATCGGCATCTATCTTTTACTTCTTGGTTTTAACCGCATTAAGATAAAGGATAGCGCCAGAGCAGAAAAAATGAAAGGAAAAACTGGGGCAGCGAAATTATTCGGATCTATTTTTATTGTCCTGAGTATTATTATGTTGTACAAAGTGATTGAAATAGCGCTGCGGCATTAACATATACATCATCGAGCAATTGAATTTTAAGTACTCCCCCTAAGCTTAAACAAAAAGCCCCCCGTTTTATACGGAGGGCTTTTTAAGTAATGTACATTCTTATTTCTGGATAACAAGGCGCCCGGTTCCTGCCGGTTTATTATCCTTAACCTAATGACAAACATCCCCATACTGCCCTACAAAAAGGCGGAAGTCATTAATATCAATGATCCCATCTCCATTCATGTCTTCAACACAGGTACAGGAGCTGCCGAAAATGTGGACGAATAGCTGATAGTCGTTCATGTCTGTTATTCCATCCTGGTTAAAATCGGAAGGAAGGCTATGTGTGGTCAGTGTGATGCCGCTGGAAACCGCCGAACATCCACTCAAGTTGTTACCGATAGTTACCGTGAATGTTCCGGAAGTTTTGACTGTAATGGAAGGAGTGGTTTGCCCGTTAGACCAGGAATAAGAACTCATGCCGGCATTTGCTGTCAAGACCACTGAATCGCCTGCACAGAAATTAGTGCTTTCGCTTGGGGTAATGGTTGCTGTAAATCCGGTGCACATGGTCAGATCGAGATTGGTAAAAATATCAGAACGGAATTTTCGGAGGTTAAGATCGCCAAGATCTTTGGCTTCGTTATTGTCATTGTATAGTATGGCATCTCCTCCGTCAGTAATCACTTGCAACTTATCAAATGACAGATTTCCTCCCGAATGCATTTCCATGGCCCCTTCCATCTTCAGTATATTATCGCCTGCACTTGGAATACGAATCGGTGCATCGGTTGGCACCCCTGTCCATTTAAACAAAGCCCCACCGACAATTGTATCCAGGGCGCTTCCGGCTAAAATAATATAGGTGCCATTGGAGAGTCGTATCAGATCGCGTATGCCTCTGCCACCAAGATCCAGCTCAATAGGACTTCCGTATGCCGGGCTTCCCGATTGGGAGCCGTTATTAAACCAGGTTTCAAAGTTCAGGATAGGAGCAATAACGGCCTTGGTCCGGTTGGCTGTAGGAACAAGGGGAGCTCTCATGCCAATCCATAATGTGGTGCTGTCCGGGGCAAACACCATTCCCTCTGCATTAAACCCATTCAGAGCCTTTGCGTTCATTCCTGCAGCAGCACTGGTTGTAAAATCATATCCATTCGCATCGCCCCAGGCCAGTAAGGAAGATTTTATTTGAGAATAACCGATAAAGGAGATGGCAGTAGCAGCACCTGTGCCTGTACTGGTAGTGGCAAATAATCTATCACGGTTTGGTTTAACCGCATATGGAGCCTTGCCGTTGCTCATCGATCCCATCCAGTATGATCTTCCCGGGTGTTTCGGACTGATGGTTGCAGCTTCCAGATCATCTTCCGGACTTCCCGGATCAGGGAGATTCAGATACGATGCATAATTAAAAGACACCTGGGGTAATCCTGAAGCGGAGCGGGAATAAACATTAATCACATCCAGTTCATCGTCCGCTGTCATATAATAGCTGTCATCCAGGGCAATGGCATCCGAAGCATCGGAAATGCCGGTATGCCAGAAGGTATTGGAAGCAATCAGTACCGGTATGGAGTCTGAGGCGGCATAGCTGATCTGATACGAGGTGGTGGTAGCTCCGTCATTAACAGAAACAGTGATTGTAGAATAGCCGATTCCTGCCGGAATTATTTTTAAATTTCTGTCAGCCCCGGTTCCGCTTAATATCAGATTTGTCAGGGGTACTACCGATGTGTTGCTACTGCTGGCTGTAACTGTTAAGGCAGAAGCGGGAGTTTCTATATCATTAACGATAAAAAAGATGCCGAGTGTTTTTCCGGGATCAGTCGGATCACCCCGTGTACCACTAAAAGGGTAGGGGCTGGCAGGGGAACTTACGGCACCACCATCAATAAAATCAGAAGTGTTGATTACGTCCATGACAATAGTTGGAGGGAAATTATCATTGTCAAGGATTGTGATATCCTGAGTGGTTATACTGCCCAAAGTAATACCGGAAGATGGATTGCTAATGGTTAGCACGGCCGTCTCGGTGCCTTCCGGAATGGTATCATCTACCACTGTAAATGTAACCGAGCCACTGCTGGAACCTCCCGGAATAGTAATGGTTGTATTGGATAATGTATAATCACCGGTTGTAATACCTGTTCCGGAAATACCGAGTGTTACGGTCTGATCTCCTGCTACTGCACTGGAAGAAGTGGCTGTAACAGTTATTACTGTTCTGGCTGCTTCCGATCCTGAATCGGAGCTTAAAGAAAGGCTGACAGAAGGAATTCCTGCATCTACAGGAGCGAATGTAATGCCTTTATTAAACACTCCGGGAACAGCGGCTACAAGTGTTGTTGCTGACGAAGCAGATCCGGTATCGGTAATTTTAATGACCCTGTTTCCAGCCGTTTCGAAGGTAGTTGCATAGATAACCGGATTGGCACCTGAATAATCCACCAATAATCCATAAGCGCCTATGTTTGTTGTGCCGGTGCCCAGTGTATAGGCCAGGCTCCAGGTACTTCCGCTTTTTGTCCATTTTTGAATTCCACCGGCAGAAGTATTGAGATTGACGGCAATATAACATACATCCGTAGTGGAATTAAAGGAAAAATCTTCCGGAATAACGGATCCGGTATTGATGATCTGAGTTATTACCGGTGTTCCGTTTATTGGTAAACCTGTGCCCAAAGCAAAGATTCCCAATTGGGTGGCCGAATTCGCAGGTCCTGCTTTTTGAGTGGAATAGTAAATCTGTCCATTGAATATCCGGAGCCCATAAGCTTTGAGTGGTGTAGCCCCGGTGCCCAACCCTGTTTGTGTTCCTGGTGCATAATAGTCTATACCGTCTACCGATGCAGCCGAAGCTCCTGAAGCCCAATAATTGATACCATCGGAGATTCCGCCTCTGATATCATTCTCATTATAAAACGTGCTACTTGAAGCGATCTGTACATAATCTCCTGAAGGAGTTACTTTTCCAATAACCCGCGGAATCTGTGTCGAATTGGTAGCTGTGATATCGGCAAAAGAAGAGGAGGTGCCGAAACCTCCTATGACAATATATTTTCCGTCTGTGGATGTGGTCAGAAACCCTTCCGATCCTCCATAAACTCCGGATGTTTGTATAGGAGTGGTGCCCGAAGAAGGCATTGTAAAGGATAAGCCGGGTGTTCCGGTAGTGGTATATTCTTTTAACGTAATGGGAGAAGAAGCTTTACTGACAGTACCTGTTGTTTGTAATACCACCAGACGACCCGAAGTGAAATCGGTTGTATTGACGGTGATACTCATGCTCCTTGCGGGACCAGCGCCGCAACTGTTATTGGGAATAACATTCAGGTTTCCGCTGGTAGAAGGAAGAGAAAAATCAATTGTTACACTGTGTCCGCTGCCATGAATAACGGCCCCTGTTCCGCTATAATTCCAGGAATAAGTAAGGGTGCTGTCGGCGGGAATGGTATAGACAACTCCGCTTTGTCCCTCATTTACCACAGAAGGCCCTGCAGTAAAAGCACCTGGCTGTAAAGGAAGCGGCTTTATAGTTACCGGAACAGAAGATGTTGCGGTGATAGAAGTGGCACCGCAACTGTTTGTGGCTGTTAATGTATAGGTGCCGGCTGCTGGTAAGGTGACATTGGGTATACTTGGATTTTGTTGTGAAGATGTGAAACCGTTGGGCCCATTCCAGGAATAAGAAACGCTCAATACAGAATTTCCTACTGCACTTGCCGTTAAGTTAAGGGCACTTCCTTCACAAACCGGACTGTTGCTACTTATAGAAGTAATAATCGGGAATTTGCAAGGATTAATAGGAGCAAAAGCAACCCCTTTTGCAATACTTCCCGATGCAGCTGTGTATAGTGTGATGGTATTGGATGCTGTTACACTGATGGCTTTATTAAATCCCATTGCATCCGTAACGCGCAGTATTCTGTTACCTGTTTTCGCGCCTAAGCCTTCTGATATGTATAAATAAGCACCTCCTCCACCTGTCTGTGCTGCCAGGCCAAATCCTCCGAAGTTGGTGGTATAGGATCCATTACTTACCCAGGAACCGCTTACCAGTGAATATTTGTAAATGGTTCCCGCATTATCTGCCGTCGCATCAAGGATATAGAGTATATCATAGGTAGTGCCATTGCTTCCGGATGATATTAAATAAAAATCCTGACGGGTAGTGGCTCCATTGGGAAGTCCATGCAACCCGGTAATTGTTCCTCCCGTGGGCGCAGAAAGGATACCTACCGGAGGAATAGAAGCACTGGATTGACAAGCATATACGGTTCCGCCAAAGGCTTTAACTCCCCGGATATTGGCAGCAGGGCTTGGAGTAGTGGTGCCATTAGAATAAATCCCTCCCTGATCGCCTACATACCAGGTCGTATTATCTATGCTCGTAGCGCAACGGGTTTGATTTCCTGAAATACCCGTATAGGTGGTTGCCATATTAAATGAGTAGGTATAACTCAGTGTGCCCACTCCCCGTTTTGTAATGGTGTTGATATTGCCGGCACTGGTGGTGCTACTGACGGTGGTATTGGCCCCTGTAAAGGAAAGTAATGTTCCGTCGTTACTGTTAGACAGATAACCCGTCGTAGCGTCACTGCCGGAA
>JABDCB010000055.1 GCA_013288325.1 Bacteroidota bacterium | reverse complement strand
AAAATATTCTTCCGGAAAACCTGTTCCGGCATATCAGTTATGCTGCTCCTTATATGGAATTACTGGAAGAGCTGAACCTGGATGAACACCTTGCTTTTCATGCCGGTCTTAAACCCTTTCGTAAATTCTTGCGTCCGGAGGAAATTCCGGCTCTTCTGGGGCTTGAACATGCCCGAAAAAAAGAGCTAAGACATTACTCCTCCGGTATGAAGCAAAGGGTGAAGCTTGGACTGGCTATCTTAAGCGATACGGCTCTGCTTTGTCTGGATGAGCCCTGCAGCAATCTGGATCAGCCGGCCATCAACTGGTACCAGCAGCTTATAGAGGCCCATTCCGATCAGCGTCTTATTCTGGTATGTTCCAATCAGCAGAATCATGAATATCCTTTCTGCAAAACAGGGATTCGGATGGAAGATTACAAGAATTGAAGGATAATCTTTGTTTTTCCCCTATAAATCCTATATTTGCAGCCCCTAAAAAGGGCAAAAACCAGCTTCTGGTAAAATTTATCTGATCACAAAAAAAAGATTTCCATGGCAGACACAGGCGATATCAGCATTGGCTCCGTAATCCGTTTTAACGGTGAACTTTGTCGTATTGAAGAATATCAACACCGTACCCCCGGTAACCTCCGCGCTTTTTACCAGGCTAAGATGCGTAACCTGAAATCAGGTAAACTGGTTGAAAACCGCTTCCGCTCCGGCGAATTGGTTGAAATAGTACGAGTTGACTACAAAGTATTGCAATATATTTTCCCTGAAAATGATTTCATCGTTTGTATGGACAATGAAACATTTGAACAGATTTATATCCCTTCCACCATGCTGGGAAGCTCCATGAGCTTTCTGAAGGAAGGAATGGAAGTAAAAGTTTCTTTTGAAGGCGACACCCCTATCCTTGCCGAACCTCCTGTATTTGTTGAACTGGAAATCACCTACTGTGAACCCGGCATGAAAGGGGATACAGCTACCAACACCCTTAAACCGGCTACCCTGGAAACAGGTGGTATCGTTAACGTTCCTTTGTTTGTTAACCAGGGTGAGAAAATTAAAATAGACACCAGAACGAATACCTATGTAGAGCGGGTCAAATGAAGATCCCTGCCCATAGACTGGATGCTATTGCCAAACTCATAAATGCTGAATTCATTGGCGACCCGGGCCATTCCATTACCGGGTTCAATGAAATACATATTGTTGAAACCGGCGATCTGGTCTTTGTGGATCACCCCAAATATTACGATAAAGCACTCTCCTCCAACGCTTCCACTATATTAATCAATAAGGTAGTGGATTGCCCTCCTGGAAAAGGCTTGGTCATCAGTACCGATCCTTTCAGCGATTATAATAAACTGACCCTTCACTTTTCTTCGCTGCAAAAAAACGCACTTACCGATCCTGCTCCTAAAGTGGGAAAAAGCAGTGTAATTATGCCCGGTGTTTATCTCGGCCAACATGTTGTTATCGGAGAAAATTGTACGATTCACCCGAACGTAGTGATTTATGACAATTGCATAATAGGCAATGATGTTATTATTCATGCCAATACTGTAATTGGAAGCGATGCTTTTTATTATAAAAAAAGAACGGAAAGCCTCGACAAGCTAATCTCCTGTGGCAGGGTGGTAATTGATAACAAGGTGGAAATCGGAGCCTGTTGTACGATTGACAGAGGCGTGTCTGGTGATACCGTGATCGGTGAAGGAACCAAGATTGACAACCAGGTTCAAATAGGTCATGATACCGTAATCGGGAAAATGTGTCTCTTTGCCTCCGGGGTAGGAATAGCAGGGGTTTGTGTTATTGAAGACGGAGTAACGCTTTGGGGACAAGTAGGAGTAAAAAGTGATGTAAAACTTGGTAAAGGCTGTACCGTACTCGCTCAATCGGGTGTTGGTAATGACATTCCTCCTGGAAAAACCTGGTTTGGAAGCCCTGCCGGTGAAGCCACTGAAAAAATGAAAGAATTATTTCTGGTCCGCCGTATTCCGGATATCCTTCAAAAGCTGAATAAATAGTTTCCTTCCTCTTTGTCTTTTACCCCATTACCGCTTTTCTTCTTATCTCTAAATTGATTAACTTTGATTCTAGACTCTTTCTGAGCATGGCCGATGAAATAACAGGAAAACCTGCGGTTTCCAAACCGAAAATCAAGGACATTAAATTAAATTCCATCCTGGAAGTCACAAAGGCTATCAATAGCAATTTCTCAACGGAGAAGCTATTGGAGATCTTTGAAAATGTACTTCGCAGCCAGCTAAGTATCGGCAAACTTATTCTGTTTAGTTACGATGAGGACTGGAAATGCCTTCTCAAATATGGTGTGGAAGCCGAAATGGCTACCATTGATGTAGCCAAGGAATTTGGCCATATCAAAGAAATCAGCACGATCGATTATACCTCTTCCGCAGCCCAGCATACATTCGAAATTGTTGTTCCTGTTTATCACAAAGCCAGTCCCCTGGCCTATGTTCTTATCGGTGATCTGAATGAGGATAAACTGGAAGTAAGCGCCGCTATCAAACATCTACCTTTTGTTCAGACCCTGGCCAATATTATTATGGTGGCCATTGAAAACAAGAAACTGGCAAAGGAAAATATCCGGCAGGCTGCCATGCGTAAAGAGCTGGAGCTGGCTTCTGAAATGCAAAACATGCTTTTCCCAAGCAAGCTGCCCAACAATGGATTGCTTCAGATTGCTGCTTATTACCTGCCGCATCAGCAGGTGGGTGGCGATTATTATGATTTTATTCAGCTTGATGAAAATGAAGTGGCATTTTGCATGGCCGATGTTTCCGGAAAAGGAGTGCCTGCAGCCTTATTGATGTCCAATTTCCAGGCTAACCTGCGCATTCTTCTGAATAATATGTCATCGCTCAGCGATCTGGTCAAAGAACTTAATACCAAAGTAATTCAGAATGCAAAAGGTGAAAAATTCATAACCCTTTTCATTGCCCGCTATAATATTGTCACAAAAATACTGACCTATATAAATGCCGGTCATAACCCTCCTTTGCTTGGCACAGAAAATAGTATTACCATGCTTAAAGTAGGATGTACCGGACTGGGCATGTTTGATGAGCTAAGCAAAGTGAAAGAAGGCGTAGTAAGCATAGACCCTGGATCTATAGTACTGTGCTACACCGATGGAGTGGTTGAAATTGAAAATGAAGAAGGGGAGGAATTCGGTGTTAGCATGTTAAAAGATACGCTTCGATCAAAATTCAACGGCGATATGGAAACCCTGAACAATACCATTATTGCTGATGTGATAAGACACAAAGGGAGCAGACCTTATGTGGATGATATTGCCCTATTCAGCTGCAGGATTTTCTGAGGGTAAACGTTCCGTTTGATTTTTGTGGTACACATCTGCCGCAACCAGAATAGCAATAAAGCCCCAGAAAGGCACAGAAGCTTTGTCTGTATCCAGAAAATTATTCAGTCCCCCGTGTACCATATAGGTTACCAGTCCAAGTAATACAGCCAGCACTGTTATTTTCAAATCCCCATTGGGCAATGCATGATACAGCCTTGACCCGGTCCAAAGCACACAGATAAGTATTGCTATAAAGGATACGGCTCCTATAACACCCGATTCGCACAAAGGTCCGATATATTCACTATGGGCATTTCCTTTGTTTCCGGCATTGGTACTGATGGTAGTCCTATCTGTAGACAACTGAAAAGGAGCATACTGAAAACTGTAAGTACCCGGCCCCCATCCGAAAAAAGGACGCTCGTTAAACATACGCATGGCTGCATGCCAGCGGTTGATCCGTTCCAGGTTGGAAGCATCGGTTGAAATATTCGATATGGACTGAACGTGTTCGGTAAGATTGGTAGAAGAGTCTTGTCTGTTTTTCTCCAGCTTCATCATTACATCTGTCCAGAACAAGGCTAATACAATTCCTACCCCGCCCAGCACAATAACGAACGTACGGAAGCGAACCTTCAACAGATAGATAATCAGGAGCACTAAGGCTACCAGTAAACTTACCCATGCAGCACGGGTATATGATAATATAAGTGCTACTGAAAAGATGGCAAAGAGGAGCACGGAAAGTATTCTTACCGGAGCGGAATATGAGCGGTTGAAGATATAGGAAACCACCAGCGGAAAATACATAGCCAACAGCGCTCCATAAGCCGTATGATCATTATAGAAAGGAGCCATGACCCAGTGAGCAGGGTCTTCGCGGAATCCTAGCAGAGCATGATTATATATCGTATATCCGATTACCCCCAGCAAGGGGATGATATATAACCAGCCGAACCTGCGTATATTCTTCTTATTGCGAAACATAGGCACGGCAATAAAGTAGAAGCATACGACAAACCATAATCTGGCAAGCAGAAATTTGAATGATACCACCGGCATTTCACTGGTGATACAGGTTATCAGAATCCAGATGAGGTTTAAAAGAATGGCAATAGTTACCGGATGCCGCAGAACACGGATATCATACTTTCCTTCATAAAGCATTTTAAAAAAGAACAACAGCATAATCCCTATCATGAGGGGCTCTGTAGGAAGACTGAGCCCTAATCTGATTTCCTGATCCGATAAATTGATGGAAAACGGGGTACAAAAAACGATCAGCTGAAGAAGGATATCAACCGAGACAAATGCCAGGTAAATAATAACTATTACAAAGGGGATGAGGCTGAACCAATAGAACTCATAAAAGCACAAAATGGCATTGAGCACCACAAAAGCCGCGCTCAGGCTGAAAACCCACCTGAATTTTAGTTGATCGGTCAAGGCTACTTAAGCTTGGAAAAAAATCCTTTGTTCTCCACCACAACAATGACGAGGAGACTGAACACAAATGCAGATATGGCACAGATACACATAATAACCCATCTAACAGGGGTGGATTTCTTATCCGAAGGATAGGGTTTTGCCACAACATTCGCATAGGTAAGCACCTTGCGGCTATCACTCAGGGCCTTATCATATTGTACCCTTATCTCGGAATAGGACTCATATGCTTTCTGGTGCATCTGTTTCAAAGAAACAGATTGTGCTCCTTTTGCTTCCAGATTTTTCAGAATTCCATCCAGTTCCACAAGACGATCTTTGGTAGCTCCGGAAGTAATCAGTTTATAGTATCGTTTCAGGGCTTCCTTGGTTTGAATATAATAGTCCAGCAACCCGTATTTCTCACGTAATATCTTCAGGGAAACTTCCAGTGTATCTATTTCTGCTTGTTTGTAATCCAGTTCTTCTTTCAACAGATTTACAACCTCAGCCGTTTTTGAACGCTGCAAAATCCGGGCTTTCATATTCATCATACCGATAATCGAATCCACTATACTGCATGCCTGTTGAGGATCGGTATCGTATACATCTATCTTAACCGACTCGAATTCCGTACGGCGTATGTCCACATTATCACTATAGGTATCGTACAGTGCAGAATAAGCACCCTTTTTGTTCATATCAATCTGATACCGGTCGGCAAGATTGAATCGCTGGCAGATAGTGGTCCTGATATCAGCAGACTGAAGCAACTGCAGCATCTGTTCCGTAGCAGTCTCATTTCCATAAGGAGTGAGATTGGCAGGATAAAGTACAGCTGTTGATTTATACTTGGGTTTAATAAACCATTCACTTGACAGAAGCAACCCGATTCCACCCGCGCAGACAAATACAACCAGAAGCTGAAGCCTCCATTTGTAAATCAATCTTAAAAAGGACATATTATCGAACAGGTTCACCTTTTTCAGTTTTTCTGTAACGGTTAAGACTATCCAGAATAATAATACAAATTACAGCGATTAAGATAGCTGATAATGTGGATCCGGCAATAATGATCCATCGTACAGGGTAAGATTTTTTTTCCGCAGGAAAGGCATTGTTAACAATAAATTTATGAGGTATTTCCTGTTCCGCATCCACTTTCGCTTCTTCAAATTTGGTCTTAAGCATATTCAGCTGCTTGGTCTGAAGAGTCAGGTTGTCCCTCACAGAAAGATAAGCACTGCCATACTCTGAAATTACTTTCAATTTCTGTTCCAGCGACTTTATTGCCCTTTCATCACCTTTTGCAATAGCAATGGCATATTGCTCACTCACAACTGATGACTGGGATTCATAATCGTACATTCCTTTTTCATTCAGCTTATTCATGGAGTCGCCAATGAATTTAACATCCTTAAGCTTATCCAGATACTCATTTTTAACAATTCTGAATGCCTGAGAAGCCCGCTCCCTTTGCATACGCGTAGTGGTGGAGTCGAGCAACTGAGCCACCACATTTGCAATACGGGAAGCAGTGTCAGGATTGATATCCAGCACCTCTACCTTTACCGACATAAACTCCGTACGTTTAAAGGTAATATTGCTTTGATACTCATCATACAAACGGGTACGTTTATACCGGTCTGTTGTATCAATATGGTAATGCTGCATCAGCTTAAATCGCCTGCATACACGATCGCGTATCTCATCTGAATTCAAAATCTGAAGCATTTGCTCCGCTTCTTCTTCCTGACCAAATAACAATACATCCTGTTTGGCGCTGGGGTTCTCCGAAAGAAGCGCTTTGGAAAGAGAGCTGGTTGTAGCCGGAAACATAATCACTGTTGATTTGTAACGCTCCGGGATGAGGAAAGAAACAATGGTGGATACGATAAAGGCAACGCCACCAATAAGCAGTAATGGTTTACGCCAGCGATAAAAGAAAAAGATCAGATTTGTTGAATCAAAATCCGTGTTCTTACCGGAATCAGTCATGTCTGAATAAATATTTACGGTATAGGGAAGGCAAAAGTAGGAAAATTTATCCAATACCCCGGAAAAGACAAGAAGAGATACAAATAACTAGCGGTCAGGTGATTATAATGAGCCAAAACGCATTATCACCCATATTTCAGCATCCTGAACATCGACTTGATGCTGATAAGGCCTATCAGGAATGCCCATAATACACTTGCTGCGATCATAATAATAAAGTTAATCACCCAGCGGTGGTTCTCGATATGGTATCCAAAAAGCTTTGACAGGTAATTGATTCCGATCACGCCGGTAATAAAGACCCCTAATGTGATAAGTAAGCGGTAATTAACCCTGAACTTGAATCTCCATTGTACAATAAGAACCTGCACCAATGCGGTAACAACTTGTGTAAGCAAGCTTACATACGCCGAACCCATGGCATGCCAATGAGGTATCAGTATGAAATTCAGACTTATATTCAATACCATTCCGCAGGCGGCCATGGTATTTAACTGACGCATATTTCCATTGGCGGTAAGCAGGGTGCCGAATATATACGTAGTGGATATGGCCATAAAACAGCACATGAGCGGTGCAAAAACAAGGGCTGACGACCGGATATGATCGGAATAAAGAAGACTCATGATTTCCTGGCTGTAAAAACAACAACCTACTGCAATCACAATAGCGGGTGTCATGATCAGCGTAAATGAAAGCTTTACCAGTTGTTCTACCGATTCCTTATATTTAAGCATACGTGAAAATGTCGGCAGCAAAATCACGGAAAAAAGATATGCGATCATGTTGGTTGCATCCAGCAAGCGGAAAGCTTTGGCATAAATACCGGCCTGGTCTGCACCATTCAGCATGGCATGCTCATCCATCTTTTCTATTGCACTCCGGAAAGGCTCTTTTGCAGCTGCCGGCAATGTTTTCATATAGGCAATCTTTTCGGCCAGTTCAGGATTGTGAGTAGGTAATATCCGTTCCAGCATTACCGCATCAATCCGGTTATAAAAGGTCATGAGCAGGACAAGGATAGCAAACGGGAAGCTTTTTTTCAGAATCATCAGAGCAAACGGGTAGCTCAGTGAAAGCTTCAAACTTTCCGCCTTACGGGCAACAATAAAAAAGGCGATGAGGGCTGTAAGGAAATAAGCCGCGGTCTGTATATAGGCAAATATCATGATGTCCATCTGTATTCTGAACATCTTACCCCAAAGAATCATCGC
Organism: Bacteroidota bacterium; assembly: GCA_013288325.1. Classification (GTDB taxonomy): domain Bacteria; phylum Bacteroidota; class Bacteroidia; order Palsa-965; family Palsa-965; genus Palsa-965. Next base: position 7,758 of record JABDCB010000055.1, on the reverse strand, counting down.
ACACACCGATATCATAATCAACCGGTCCAGGACGGAAACAAAACTGTCGGTTTTAAATAAGTGAAGCCCCTGCAAATTCGAACGCAGGTATAGCACCATGGAAATAAGAAACTGGTTGAACCCGAGCAGCAGGAGCAGTTTGGTAAGACGTACATCATAACCTATTACCAGGCCAACCACTACCGATCCTAATATATAAATGAGCGCCAGGATAAGCTTGAGCACGAAGAGACTTGAAAAATGCTTCGTAAGCAGGTGGTTGTTTTGCGCAATATTTTTGTTGTTAAAATTCGTGATCCCGAAATCGAGTACGATATTCAGCAGAAAAGAAAAATTGAAAAGGGCAAAGTACTCACCGAAATTAACATTCCCCACCTGACGTTGCACCTCCGGCTCAATACCGAGCATCCAGAAGGGCTTAACCAACAGATTGAGAAAAAGAAGAATCCCTAAATTGGTGAGAAATTTTTTGTGCATGAGCCTCTTAAAGCGGCGCTAAATTACGCTTTATTATCTACAAGGGTTTGGGGAGAAAAATGAAATTCTGTTTCTCCTGCTTTTCAAATAATACCAACCGGCCTTTTTCCACCACATACGTGGTATAACCCAGTTTTGACAACAATCCAAAACAACGTTTCCTGTTATCATTATCCCAAAGCTCTATATATAACACAGGATGGTGCTTTTTAATGGTTTCCACGGCTCCCTCCAGTACAAATGATTCAAAATTCTCAACATCCATTTTTATACCGGTGATAGCGAGAGGGCTTTGTATTTCCGGTAAATCATCCAGTTTCGCCACACGCACCTTTACCTTATCTCCTATATTATTATCTTCAATACTATCATGCATCACATGGCTCAGCCCCTGCATCCGTACTCCGCCAATACGCGGCATCACCATTTCCGTAAATCCGTTTTCATTTCCCAAAGCACAATCGATAATGGTTACATTCCGGGCCTTATAGTGATCTATAATACGTTTTAACGTTTTAAGATTATGGGGCATGGGTTCAAAAGCAAGTACCGTCCGCTTCGGGTCACGAGCCAGATGAATAGCCATAATACCGATATTGGCACCTATATCCAATACCATACCTCCTTCAGGAAGTAGTTCAAGAAAATAAAAAAAGTCGCCTTCCTTCTTATCCCGCTTCAGCCCCTCTATCTTATATTTTGCAAACAAGTAGAGATAATTCTGAAAACCAAGCAATGTGTGGAGAACAAATTTGATCGCTGTTTTCATCGGTTGCCAAAATAATCACAAAAACCCAAAGGATGGCATGGAATTTCAATAATTTCGTTCCGGAGAACCACAGAATGGAAATTGTCGTCAATACCCGCCTGCTGATAAGAGACAAACTCGATGGCATTGGATGGTTTACTTACGAAACACTCAAACGGATGACCTGCTCTCATCCGGAACACCATTTTATCTTTGTTTTTGACCGCGATCCCGATGAAAGCATGATTTTCTCGGATAATATCACCCCTTTAGTACTTGGTCCCCAGGCCCGCCACCCTATTTTATTCTGGATCTGGTTTGAATTCTCCATTGGTCGCTTATTAAAAGATCTCAAACCTGATCTTTTCCTGTCCCCCGACGGATATCTTCCGTTAAGCGGTAAAACAAAAAAACTGGCCGTTATTCACGACCTGAATTTTGCTCACTATCCTTCTGATGTGCCCTGGACAGTGAGAAAATATTACAATTATTTTTTTCCCCGTTTCGCATCCAAAGCATCCAGGATAGCAACCGTCTCTCAGTTTTCCAAATCCGATATCATCAATACGTATCATATCGATCCCGATAAAATTGATGTTGTTTATAACGGAGCTGATATAAACTATCATCCGCTTCCGGCGGAAGAACAGGAACTGATACGCAGGCAATACACAAAGGGGGCTTCCTATTTTTTGTTTGTAGGATCCCTGCATCCCCGAAAAAATATCGGACGACTGCTTCTGGCCTTTGCCTCGTTTAAGAAACAAACAGGAAGCCCGATGAAACTATTGCTGGTAGGACATCGCTACTGGTGGACATCCGAGCTGGAATCCATTTATACCTCCCTGCCTTATAAGGAGGATGTTATTTTCACTGGTCGTTTGCCACAAACAGAATTGTACCGCATTATGGCTGCAGCCTATGCTCTCACCTACATACCTTATTTTGAAGGATTCGGTATTCCTTTGCTGGAAGCCATGCAATGCGATGTACCGGTGATTACCTCCAACAACAGTTCACTGCCCGAAGTGGCGGATAACGCAGCCTTGTTCGTGGACCCGTTCTCTGTTGAATCGGTTGCAGATGCAATGATCCGGATAACAAAAGACGAAGACCTCCGCAAATCGCTGGTGGAAGCCGGTCGGATAAGAAGAACAAAATTCTCGTGGGACAGGACAGCAGAGCTGTTATGGGAATCGGTGGAAAAGACGGTATCCGGCGTGCAAGGAAAAGTGAAAAGCATATAAAGGAAGTCTTCATGCTGAAAAGCTATTTCGACAAACTGATGATAGAAGCCGGCTGTGATGAAGCCGGGCGCGGGTGTCTTGCAGGACCCGTATTTGCTGCTGCCGTTATTTTACCCAAATCATTTCGTCACCCTTTGTTGAATGATTCCAAACAACTCACTGACAAGCAACGAAAGGAATTACGCCCCCTTATTGAAACAGAAGCCATTGCCTGGGCTGTTGCGCAGGTAGAAGCCATTGAAATTGATGAGATCAATATTCTGAATGCTTCTTTTCTTGCTATGCATCGTGCTATTGACGCACTCAAACAAAAACCGGAGTTACTTCTTATCGACGGCAATCGCTTTCGACCTTATGCCGATATCCCTCATCAGTGTATTATTGGCGGAGACGGAAAATATAAAAGCATTGCCGCAGCATCCATTCTCGCTAAAACTTACCGGGATGATTATATGGACAATCTGCATGAATCCTTTCCGCATTATCATTGGTTAAGTAATAAAGGATATGGAACTCTTAAACACCGAGATGCTATCCGTCAGCACGGTGCCTGTGTTCATCACCGTGTTTCCTTTCAGCTGCTTCCCATCCAGCTGAAAATTGAATATTAACAAACAGCCCTCAATTCTGTATCAATTCTGAGCCGGTTTCGACCAGAAAGGTTTTCCAAACGACTAATGACATCCTTTCGTCTTTTGCTTGTAAATTACTGACAGGCAATAAACTAGAATGCCTTGTGACATGATTTCAAATCAATTTCCAGCATTTAAATCAGCTTGCTCCTATGTTAAATTTGAATTATCTTTACATTAACAGCATTAGCAATATACATATATGAAGAAAAATACCACCCTCCTTTTAGGAGCAGCCCTTTTTATAACCTTTACTGTCAGGGCTCAATCAACGATTAAAATTCTTTTTGACGGAGGACATGCCACCACTTGCAGCAATGCCGACTGGATACCGGATGCCGATCTTCACGATCTGGATTTTAGCGGAGGTCCCGCCACTTGCTGTTCCGGTAACAAATCGGATGCACAGCGTTTTCCTACACCTGCACAAAGCGGTGTGACTGCATCAACGGTAGAAACGTATTGGGAAGGCGGACTTTCCGCCTGGGGTATTGATTGTGCCAAACATAACTATCAGGTAGAAAGCCTGCCATGGAATGTTCCTTTTACCTATGGCACCTCTGCAGCTCAGGATCTTTCCAATTACAATGCGGTTGTCATTTGTGAACCCAATATTAAATTCACCACCGCAGAAAAGGCAGCCTTAATGAATTATATTGCAAATGGTGGAGGATTGTTCATGATTTCAGACCATACCGGATCTGACAGAAATGGTGATGGATGGGATTCGCCTATGATATGGAACGATTTCCTGACTAATAACGGTGTTGATAATAACAACCCTTTCGGCATAGCTTATGATCTTGCCAATTTTTCGGAAACAACTACCAATATTGCAAACCTTCCTGGTGACTCCTGTCTGCATGGACCTATGGGCAACGTGACACAAGCCAAATGGAGCAACGGTACATCCATGACCTTAAGCCCAACAGCTAATCCAAACGTAAAAGGTGTGGTATATATGACGGCTTCTACAGCAGGCGGTACCACGGGTGTTATGTTTGCTCACTCCACGTATGGTAAAGGAAAAATTGCTGCCATGGGCGACAGTTCTCCTCCGGATGATGGTACAGGCAATCCTTCCTGCACCTTATACAATGGATATTTTACGGATGCGGCCGGTAATCACCAGTTATTAATTATGAACGCTACTATCTGGCTGGTTACTAAAGGAACAACTGTTACCGGTATAAATGATGGTCCCGCTCCCCTGGCCGATCTTTCTTTCTTTCCAAACCCCTGTCAGGAAACAGCCAATATCCGTTTCCGCCTTCCGGAAGCCGACCACCTCCATATCACCGTCAGTGATTTGATGGGCAGGGAGCTGATGGTTGTTGCCGACGAAAACAGGGCAAGCGGAGAAAACGGAATCAGCTTCTCTACCTCTTCCCTGCCTGCAGGTATTTATACGTACCGTATTACAGGAAATTTCTGCTCATCAGCAGGTAAATTCATCGTTTCTTCGCACTAAAAGGATAACTTCATTCACATTGCTATCTTGAAAAGTTAAAAGGCCGGATCGTTCCGGCCTTTTCTTATTGCGTAATTTTCTACCCAGTTTACGACTATTCCCATTATGGTTAGAAAATTAGTCTGGTCATTTATTGCTCTTCTGCTTCTTGGTGCCTGCCTGTTTTTTTATATCCGGCTTCGCAAAGAAAAGGAACCGGAGCCCAATGCGATGCTCGCAATCCCTACAGATGCCGCATTTGTTATTGAATCCAGACAAACCCAATCGCTCTTTCGCAATTCCGAAGGTTCCAATATAATATGGCAGGATCTGAAATCCATCCCTTCTTTTTCTTCCTTGCGCAATACCCTTCACGAACTCGACTCACTGTTAGGCACGAATGAACACTTGCGTAATATTACAGAAGGCCATCCTTTATTTATCTCCGCCCATCCTTCCGAAAGCGGTCTTGATTTTTTATGCTCCTTTTCCGTTCCTGAAAACGGTTCTTCCAGGATCACTGATTTTCTGAATGCCTCGTATGTTATCCGCAGCAAACAAAACGGTATCTCTTCTATTAATACGGCCCAGCGAAATGAAATTTGCTTTTTTTCCATCAACAAAGGCATCCTCCTCATTTCTACCAGTGAACATCTCATACAAAAAGCCATCGATCAGCGTCTCTCCAAACAATCGCTCCTCAACAATCCCGCCTTTCAATCTGTACTGAACACGGCTAAATCTTCCCGTTTCGATCTCCGCATTTTTCTGCATTTCCCGGGACAAAATTTCTGGCCTCAGTCATTTCTCAACGAATCCTTTACTTCCACATTATCCGGTCAGGGTAGTTTCGCAGAATGGGTTGCACTCGATGCCAGCATCCGCCCCCAAAGCATTCTGTTTAACGGTTTCTGCTCCGTACAGCCTTCTACAGACTACCTGAATCTGTTTCATGATCAGAATCCTCAACCCATAGAAGCCGTGAGTGTAATGCCATCCTCCACGGCTTCCTTCATTCATTTCGGGTACAGCAATTTCGCTTCTTACTTTCAGGCTTATAACAAAACCAGAGCACCTATTGCGCAATCCAGGCTTGACTCCATCAACAAAAAATACGAAACCGATCTGGGAGCGGAATTTTCTTCCTGGATAGAAACGGAAACTGTTTCTCTGGTGTGCGAGGGAGAACCGGAAACAGCCGATTCCATTGCATCTCCCTTTGTTATTCTCCGTTCCGATCACATGGAACATGCCGCTAAAAACCTCGATGAACTTTGTGCATCTATATGTAAACATGATTCGGTAAAGAATGATACCATCATGTACGGTCACCATATCATCAGACAGTTGAAAATACGGGGGCTACTACCCTTGCTGTTTGGAAGCGCTTATGCTGTAAATCAGAACTACTATACCAGCATCGATAATTATTTCATCTTCGGCAATTCGGTTTCTTCCCTGCAACGCTATCTTCGTTTGGCAGATAGCGATCATACCCTCAGCAAAGACAGCCACTACAATAAATTTTCATCAAACCTGGCATCCAAATCCAATATCTGTTTCTATACCAATATAGCCCGTTCCAGATCCATCTATCCTGCATTTTCATCCACAGAGCTGGGAAACAGTTTCCGGAAACAAACCGATTTATTGTTAAAGTTCGAAGCGCTGGGAGTTCAGTTTACCTCACGAGGCGACCTCTTTTATACCTCTTCCTATCTCGAAGAAAATCCTTTGTACAAAAAAGAAACCACCTCACTCTGGGAGACACATCTGGACACTGTTTTTCATTTCCGCCCACAGCTTCTTATCAATCACCTGAACAATACCCTGGATATTTTTGTACAGGACGAATCGAATAAAATTTACCTCATCAGTAATACCGGCAAGATCCTTTGGTCCAAATCACTTCCCGAAAAAATCATGAGCCCGGTATACCAGGTGGATGCATTTAAAAACAATAAACTACAGACACTATTTAACGGCAGATCGCATCTTTATCTGATCGACAGGAATGGAAAGGATCTGGATGGGTTTCCGGTTTCGATACCTTCCGGAGCAAGCAATGCCCTCGCATTAATGGACTATGAACACAAAAATGAATACCGGATCCTGGTAGCCTGTTCCGACAAACACATTCGAAATTTCACTATCAAAGGCAAAGCGGTGGAGGGATGGAAAGATCCGGTGTCGGACGACAGTATCTGCGCTCAGCTGCTTCATACTGTTGCAGCCGGCAAGGACTATCTGCTTGTAGCTGACATAAAAGGAAAAGTATATGTATTCGACCGGCATGGAGAAAACCAGATCCGGTTCAACGACAAACTTCCTTATCCCTTGAATACATTCAGCCTTGCCCAGGGAAAAGATCCTTCCCATACATTTTTGGTTGCTGGGGATAGCCTGGGTAATATTACCCGGATAAGCATGACCGGCAAAACAGAACATATCCCCTTTAAAAAATTCAATACCAACCCTTATTTCCTTTATGAGGATATGAACGGAGATAAAAATCCGGAATATATTTTCATGGATGGAAATGAACTGTCTGTTTTTACCCAAGACAAGTCCCTCCTTTTCAGTTATACCTTTTCCGATACTATCAGTAAGCCTCCATTCTTTATATTAAATCCTGACGGGCATGGACAACTGGGAGTTGTATCGGAGAGCAATGGAGAGCTCTATCTGCTCAATGAAAGCGGTATTCAGCCACAAGGCTTCCCTTTGAAAGGGAAAATACCTTTTAACATAGGCGATATTAATCACAATAATACCTTCCAGCTTATTACCGGGGAAGGCAAAAATATATACGTCTACGCACTCCCTTAAATGCGTTTTTTTGCAGATATTTGTTTATCTACTCAAATCTGCATGAAGAAAACCCTTACCCTCCTCGTTTGTAGTTTGCTTCTTATTGTCTTACGGATATCCGCACAGGATTTCATGGGCTATTCCATGAGCAATTATTCCGGAATAACTGGAGCCTACCTTAACCCCGCTTCTATTGCCGATAGCCGTTTCAAATTTGATATGGAACTGATCGGCGCGGATATTGGTTTTGAAAATAATTATTTAGGATTCAGCAAACAATTGCTGAAGGGAGGTAACAATAACAATAACAACAGCGGTAACGGTAACAATAATAATAACAACGGCCCTTTTAATGATATTACGGAAAGAATGAACGGGGATAACAAATCCATG
>JABDCB010000054.1 GCA_013288325.1 Bacteroidota bacterium | reverse complement strand
GTTGTCCGCGAATATTATTTTGAGTTATATTGCCTTGATATTCAATGATAACATGATAGTTGTGTAAACTAGAGGAAATATCTTCTTATATTATTGGTTGTATATACTGATTGATAAAAAGGACTGGAAACCCGATAAGTATCATTTAAAAAATGGGAAATATGCGATATTGCGTGACTCAAATCACATGTGTAATCCGTCGGCAGTTAGGTAACGTGACAGCATCAGTCAATAGCGGAAAACCTGCTTTTTATATAATAGCATTTCTTTTTGTTTTGGGCTTTGCCAGCATGCCCGATAAAATGAGCGCTCAAACGAAGGATACACTTCTTTCTTCTTCCACACTAAAAAAAATGAGTTTGGAAGATCTGATGAATATAGAAGTAACATCCGTTTCTATGAGGGCAGAGAAATTAACCGAAGTGGCATCAGCAGTTCAGGTGATTAGTGGGGATGATATTGATCATTCAGCAGCAACCCGTCTTCCCGAGGCATTACGCCTTGCATCCAATATTCAGATAGCTCAATCAGGATCACACGATTGGGCCGTTACAGCCCGGGGGTTTAACGGACTTCCTTCCGTAGGAGGCTATCTGGCCAATAAATTACTTGTTACGATAGATGGGCGTTCTGTTTACAGCCCGCTTTTCGGAGGGGTATTCTGGGATGTTCAGAATGTGATGCTGGCCGATGTGGACAAAATAGAAGTGGTGAGCGGACCGGGAGGAACACTTTGGGGGGCTAATGCGGTAAACGGAGTAATAAGTGTGGTTACAAAAAGTGCCAGCGAAACTCAAGGGCTTTATGTATCGGGAGGAACAGGCTCTGCATTAAATGATTTTGCATCAGTTAGGGTAGGAGCAAGAAGCAAGGTCGATACCAATCTGTATTACCGTATATATGCCCAGCATTTTGATCAGAACAGCAATCTGCTGCAAAGCGGTGTCAAAGCAGGAGATGCCTGGGATATGATACAAGGCGGTTTTCGTATGGATTATTATCCTACTAAGGCCAACACGTTTACCTTGCAAGGCGATTTTTATGGGGGAGATGAAAATAAGGATACGGTGCCTACACACACTTTGACGAATGGACAGAATGTGCTTGGCCGTTTTACCCATATATTTTCAGAAACATCCGAACTTAAAATTCAGGCATATTATGATCGTACCTGGAGATTTGAACCGACATCAGGGACTGTTCCTTTTTTATATAGCCTGAATACCTACGACGTAACCATTCAGCACCGTTTGGCATTGGGAAAGAGAAATAGTATACTTTATGGTGTAGGTTACAGGATGGAGGAGGACAAAACCACATCGGCACTAAACCCAAAGAGTTTGGATATGCCAGTGTATAACGCATTTATACAAGATGAAATTACCCTTGCACCACATTTGTTAAAACTTACAATAGGTAGCAAGTTTGAAAACAATGTATTTACAGGTAACGAATTTCAGCCTTGCGGAAGGTTAGCATGGACACCCAATATCAATAATACTGTTTGGGCTTCAGTTTCCAGGGCGGTGCGAACTCCGTCCCGTTTTGATGCCGATCTGACTCCTTCAGCTACCAAGTTTCAATCCGAAAAGGTGGTGGCTTATGAACTGGGGTATCACTACACTCCTACGCAGCGTTTGTCACTTTCGGTTGCCACTTATTTTAATCATTATAATGACCTTCGTAGCCTGGATGTATATGCTCCCAATACAGCAGTCGTTATCGCAAATGATCAACGGGCAGAATCCTGGGGCTTCGAATTCAATGGGAATTATGAAGTGACAAACTGGTGGCACCTGCGCGGAGGCTATACCTATTTTAACAGAAATATATGGGCTGTAAATCCTGCAGTTCTCTCGGCCGGAGTTGCATTTGAAAGCGTGGATCCGAACAATACAATAATGTTTCAGTCCATGATGAATATAACCAGACATGTCAGTTTTGATTTGATAGGACGATATGTAGATCAGCTTGCTGCAACACAGATTACACCAGGGGTGCCCGCTTATACTACAGGTGATGCCAAACTGGCATGGCACTGTAAGACAGTGGAGCTTTCTCTTGTAGGGCAAAACCTTTTGCAGGCACAGCATGTGGAAGTGGGACAGATAGAAATAGCCAGAACTTTTTACGTAAAGATCACATGCCGATTCTGAGGAGAATGATTCGATTAGGTTTGATATTCGTGCTGCTTACAGGACGCACTCTTTTGTGCGCCCAGACAGCACCAGTGGCTGTGGAGTATCAGCTGAAAGCTGTTTTTCTTTTTAACTTCACTAAGTTTGTAGAGTGGCCCGCAGATGCATTTAATTCTGATCAGGAGCCCTTCGTTATTGGTGTGCTGGGAGGAAACCCTTTCGGATCATATCTGGAGGATGTTGGTGCCGGAGAAAAAGTGAATGGACATCCGCTGGTTATCAAATACTTTAAGACATTAGACGAAGTTAAAAGCTGCCATATACTTTTTGTAAATAAAGCAGGCATTACCAATCTGAGTGATCTTCTCTCTGCTATAAAGGGGAGGAGCATCCTGACGGTAAGTGATGCGTCCGATTTTTTACGATCAGGAGGTATGGTTCGGTTCTATATCAACAGCAATAATAAAGTACAGCTTCAGATGAATCAGGATGCAGCAAAAACAGCTCGATTGCAGATTAGTTCAAAGCTGCTGAGACTAACGGATAAGTACGAGCCGAAGTAAAAAAAACAAACCATGCCTTTTCACGATCTTCCCATACAAAAGAAACTGATGAGAGCTTCGCTTCTCATCAGTGGGATGGTGTTGTTTGTGACATGTACGACTTTTTTTACATATGAATTTTTTAAATCGCGGCAGGAAGTTAAAGAGAAGCTCGAGACCTTAGGAAAAGTCATTTCGGCCAATAGTACAGCGGCGCTGGCTTTTGATAATCCGACCGATGCCAGCGAAATTCTTTCGGCACTTAAACTGGAACCTCATATTGAAAGTGCTTGTTTGTATAATAAAGAAGGAATCCTGTTTGCTCACTATCCCGACTCCGTACATCTGACTTCTTTTCCCACCAAACCGGCAGGGGAAGGCTATTTCTTTTCCCAATCGTTTCTGGACGGGTTTCAGCCCATTGTATTGGGCGATAAACGACTGGGTACTCTTTACATTAAATCGGATTTGTCAGATATATACGACCGGTTCCGACTTTATTTTCTGATTACAGCAGGTGTAATAGCGGTATCTTTTCTGCTGGCCTATCTGCTGTCTGTGATTCTTCAGAAAAATATTTCTTTGCCTGTTCTGGCTCTCGTTGAAACAGCAAAGGCTATTTCCGAACACAAGGATTATTCTGTCAGGGCGCGAAAATATAATAAGGATGAAGTTGGGCTTCTGATCGATGCCTTCAACGAAATGCTGGTCAAGATACAGGAGCAAAACATGACATTGAGTGAATTCAATACCACACTGGAACAAAAGGTTAAAACGAGAACGAGCGAACTTGAAATTGCCAATAAGGAACTGGAGTCTTTTTCGTATTCCGTTTCACATGATTTGAGAGCTCCTGTTAGAGCCATCAACGGATTTGCTGCCATACTGGAACGTAGCCATTCTGACCAGCTGGACAAGGAGGGGAAGGAATTTTTGCATACAATTCTACGGGAAGCAGGAAGGATGGGACATCTTATTGATGACTTGTTGGCTTTTGCCCGGTTAGGAAAGAAAGAGGTTCAGAAAACAATGGTTGATATGACCACATTAGCTAAAGAAACGGTTGATGAGCTTCTGAAATTAGATAGCGAAAACAATGCAACAAAAATTAACGTTAAAACAATGGCTCCAGCGCTCTGTGATGCTGTCCTGGTAAGACAAGTGTTTATTAACCTGATTTCAAACTCTCTGAAATTTTCGCATAACAAACCTGATGCATTCGTTGAGATCGGATCTTTGGAAGAAGGAGGGGTTGTTACCTATTATGTAAAAGATAACGGAGTGGGTTTTGATATGCGATACTATAATAAGCTGTTTGGCGTTTTTCAACGTTTGCACAGCTATGAAGAATTTAACGGAACCGGTATAGGGCTTGCTATCGTGCACCGGATTGTGACCCGTCATGGAGGCCACGTGAGGGCCGAAGGTAAAATCAATGAAGGTGCTGTTTTCTATTTCTCTTTATCAAGTCTAATACCTGTTAATCACTAAACAAACTGACAATGAACTCAAATCCATTGGAAATCATCCTTGTTGAGGATAATTACAGCGATGCGGAGCTAGCCCTGCGTGCACTGAAAGAAGCGAATGTAACCAACAGAATTGTCCATTTAAAGGATGGGGCAGAAGCACTGGATTACATTTTTGGTACCGGAGACGGGAGTAATCGAAAGGCCGTGAATACGATCGGACTTATTTTGCTTGATTTGAAGATGCCCAAGGTGAATGGGATAGAGGTGCTTCAAAAACTGAAGGCAGACGAAATAACCCGGAATATTCCTGTGGCGGTATTCACGTCCTCTTCAGAAGATCCGGATGTGAAGGAATGTTACCGTTTAAATGTAAATAGTTACATCATTAAACCCCTGGATTTTATCCAGCTGGGGCATACGATCAGAAATACTGGTTTGTATTGGCTTATGATTAATCATCTGCCGGATAAATAGAATGAAATGGAGAAATTCATTATCCTTATTTATCCTTTACACATCTTACGTAATACCCCATCCCCTTATTATCAGTAGTTCTGATTAATGAGCTTAGTTGAGATGTAAACGAATAGCTGGCCGTGGAAAGTGGCTTACTATCTGTTGATGTCCAGAATCCCGTTGCGTTTTCCAGACCGTTAAATGTGCCGGCCTGGTTAAGACGAAAACCTCCAGGAAGAACGGAGAAGCTATGTTGGTTGGTTCCATTCCCATCCTGGCTCCACCCTTTTAAGGCTTTCAGTTTTTTTCCTGCCTCTGAAATTCCCCCTAATGATTCGATTAGCTTATTCCATTCCTCATCACTTGCAACATGCCATCCTTTAGGCGCCAGACCTCTTGGATCATTGACAGCATACCAGTTGTAAATACGACCATATTTTTTGCCATTGGCCGGATCATTTTTATAAAAGCACCAGGCAGGAGTTTTATCCGTTGCTGCCTTTGCCCATTCATCATCTGTTTTAGCTTGCGGGATGATGACACCATTGCTGAATTTGGCTACATCCAGATTTCGAAGGGTCCAGACAAGAGAATCATTTTTTGTATCCTGAGCGAAAAAAATATGGACAGGTAACAAACACAAAAAAAGAAAGAGCTGTTTCGTTTTCATAAGTATCTAAGATAGTAATTATTTTTTTTAGCCTTCCTTTCTGCAAATATCCGGGCATTTTGGAATTTTGCCTTATCTTTAGCTAGTATGCCGCATATCATCGGAAATGAGGACAGAATATGAAGTCTTATATTCGCGCTAGTCTTCCATTCTTCTTGTTTCTGGTTCTTTCCGCCTTTTTCTTTTGGCCTTTGGCATTTATGCAGGATACCCTGAAATGGGATGCTCTGGATGCTTTTCTGCCATGGAGAAGAGCTGTAACGGAAAGTCTGCGTTCCTTTCATCTACCGTCCTGGAATGTATACCAGTATCTGGGTTTCCCTTTACATTCTGATCCCGAATGCGGGGCATGGTATCCGATAGTATGGATATTGGCACTGTTTCGCAGCTATGATTTTTATAGCCAGAACATAGAATTCTGTTTTCACATTTTTATTGCAGGTTACGGTACTTTTATGTTATGTAAAAGCCTGGGGCAGTATATTGTTGCTGCATTGCTTGCGGGTATCTGTTTTATGGGCTGTGGCTTTTTTGTAGGCAATGCCCAGAATTTTATATTTCTGATAGGAGTAGCTTGGTTCCCCTGGGCTTTGTATTACCTCCGGCAGGCCTTGACGACCCGGAGCAGGAAAGCGGCTCTTAAAGCAGGCTTTGTCGTATTTATGATTCTAAGCGGTTCTTATCCTGGTATAAGTATTATTGCACTTTATGGATTGCTGGGATACGTAATCTATTTTATCATTACCCGTTACCCTAAAATGCAAGCTCTTGATTTTTGGAAGCAACATGGAGGTATAGGGTTATGGGTGTTGGTTTCTTCTTTGGCTTTTTCGTCAGTAGTAATCGTATCTGTTTATGAAGCTCTGCCTTATTTCAGCAGATCCGGTGCTATCTCTTATGATCTAATCAGTGAAAATCCTTTCTCTCCCAAAGCTTTTATTTCATTTTTACTTCCGTTTGCCACTTCGGGTCTGGAAGGTTATGACTGGGGCTCGGGCAATTGCATGATCAATGCTTATATAGGCATTATTCCCCTTTTGCTGATAGCGGATTGGTTTGTTTCCAAAGGAAAAGAGAAGAGAGAATGGGTCTTGCTTATTGTTGCAATGCTGCTCATGGGTATTGCAATGGGAGATTATTTGCCTCTTAGATATTGGCTTTTCCGTTTTGTTCCTGGAATGAATCTGTTCCGGCATCCGGCTATTTTCAGGGCTTTTGCACTATTAGCCTTATTGCTGCTTGCTGGCTCTCGTTTTACCCGTATCCTTAATAAAGTAGAAAATCGCTTTAAAACCCTGAAAAGAATCATTTTTATAGCACTTGCCTTTTTTATAGGTATTCTTATCTGGACTTGTCCGGTTAACCCAGGATTGGTGTTACGGGTTTTTGAGTTGACATATTACCATCCTCTTTCGTCCATCCATTTGAAGGTTTCGGAGCATGTTTTTATTCAGTCCCTGCTACAGGTAATATTACTGTCAATAACGCTTCTCGTATTTTGGAAAACAAAAAAGCCTCTTCATCTCCTGCCTTACATAGTCATTCTGGATATCTTCCTTGCTATCCAACTGAATATGCCATCAACGGTAACTTATGCCGAAGCGGTAAAAACATTTACTGGTCGGGAAGGACAATTACTGAATGTGACGAATGCCCCTCAAGGGTATAACAACCGTCTGATTTCCGATAACGAGCCTGGAAAGCTAGGTGTAAGGGTGGAGGGTTTATGGCGTAACCTCAATATGCTGTGTAAGCAACCGTATTACGAAGGCTATAATTCTTTTCAGTTCTCTTCCTTTAACCACTATGAGTTAAGCCATTTCTTTCATACGGGGATGAAAAATAAGATACTTTATCTTTCGGATACGTGCTATCCCATAAGCCAGATGGAGGATAGCATGGTAGTCCCATATCATCCGACTAATTTGTATGCAGCGGAGATAATCGGTCATCAAATGAAGATTTCGCATTCCTATGGGGTACGTAGCCCCGGCGATACAATAAAAGGAATTGTGATAAATGAGAATGAAATAAAGGCATCTGTTAACCTCCATAATAGAAGGATACTTACTTTATTACAAAACTATCATCACAACTGGAAGGTTACCATTGATGGGGTGGAAAGGAACCAGGATTTGTTCATAACCAACCATACTTTGCTAAGCATTGTTATCGAAAGTGGAAATCACGAAGTGAAGTTTTGGTACTACCCTTTAAAATCTTATTTGGCATTTTATGTTTCCCTTTCTTCTATGACTCTGTCGTGCATCCTGCTGATCATTTATTCAAAGAAAAAATACTCATATAACGAAGTGTAAGGCTTCTATGTTCAGAATATATTCCATCCGTCAAGAGATTCTCCGATTAATAAAAGCCGAATCAACGCCATTTGCATGATTAATGAAACATAATATAACGTATTTATCTGTAATTGGAGACTATTGCCTTGTCGGGAAAGAATTTGTAAGTTAGTAGCTTAGGAAGCCTTTGTAATATAGAAAATATGAGAAAAAAGTCAATTGTATTTCTTATTACCTGTTTCCTGTTTTTAATGAATGTCGAGCTTTTTTCGGCACCCGCTCTCTCTGGGAAACCACTCAAAGAAGACTCCCTTCGGGTACTCCTTACGCAAAAGTTAGCAGATACAACGCGGATTACTATTATCAATAATCTGGCCTGGTTGCTGAGAAGATCCAATATCGATACTTCAATTATTTTGAATGCCCAGGCGTTTACTCTGGCCAGGAAATGCGCAGGTTCATCAGAGTCGGCTATTGCGAATGCAGGACTAAGGGGTCTTGCTTCCTGCTATTCCAATCTGGGGGTGTTTCTGGAAATGAAAGGGAGTTTTGATAAAGCATTGGAAACTGATTTGAAAGCATTGGATATTTCAAAAGAAAGAAAGGACAAAAAAGGAGAATTAAATACACTTAATAATATTGGAATCGTGTACTGGCATTGGGGAAAACATGCACGAGCAATAGAATATCAAATGGAAGCCCTGGATATTGCTAATAACCTGAAGAAACTGAATAAATCAGACACTTTAGAATTAAAAAGGGATATCGCTCTTTCGATGGGTAATCTGGGCGCTATATATGAAGAAAAAGGAGACCCTTTTAAAGCGCTTGACTATGAACTTAAGGCTTTAAAAGCGGAAGAATCGGATTCCAATAAAATTGGAATTGCTATCAATCTCGGAAATATTGGTGTACTGTACGATAACCTGGGAGATTATCCCAAAGCAATCGATTATGATCTGAAAGCATTGAAAGTTCAAGAGGATATCAATGACAAAGTAGGTTATGCATTAAGTCTGGGCAATATTGGAGTTATATGTAACCATCAACGAGATACAACAAGGGCATTGGAATATTATCAAAAAGCATTAAAGTTGGACGATGAGTTAGGGAATAAAAGCGAAGTTGGTCGTATGTTGATTAATTGTGCGAGCGTGTTCTATGATGAACGAAAATATTCCAAGGCCCTTGAATATGATACCAAGGCATTGAAAATGACTGAGGAGATGCATAATTTGCATATGATGCCCTATTGCCTTCGAGGTATTGGAAATGTGTATGAAGCCGAAGGGGACTCGGCTTTGGAGAAAGGAAATACCCAGTATGCTAATACGATACGATTTGCAATGGCTCATCAGTACTACCAAAGAGCATTGGATATAAGTATGGAAACTGGTGAACGTAGTGCTATTGCTTTCTCTTATGGAAATATAGGATCGGTTGAAATGAAAGTGAAGAATTATAAAGAAGCGGAGAAAGATTTATTGATTGCGGTTGGGATTTTCGATAGTTTGGGAGAGTTGAGCAGATTGGCAAATAATTATGCAACCCTTAGTGACCTATATGAAAGAGAGGGTAGGCTTAAGGATGCATTGGTAGAATTTAGAAAATATACAACCCTGAATGACAGTGTTAACTCCATTGAGAAAAATAAGGAAGTAACAAGACTGGAACTGAATTATGAATTTGCAAAGATGGAAGCCGAACGAAAAACTATTGAGGATCGTAAAGATTTGCAGGTTTCAGAAGATAAAAGAAGAAACCGTGTTGTCCTTTATGCAGGTTCAGTAGTAATGCTTTTGATAATCAGTATTGGAGCGTTGATATATCGGAATAATGTTCAGAAGCAAAAGGCTAATACACTGCTTGAAAGGAAGAATAAAGTGATTGAGCATCAAAAGGAAGTAGTGGAAGAACAGAATAAGCATATTATGGATAGTATTCAATATGCTAAACGGATTCAGGATGCAATTCTTCCTGTCGATCTTTTTCTTGAAGGAGAAGTAATGGATCATTTTATTTTTTTTGCTCCTAAAGATGTTGTTAGCGGCGATTTTTATTGGAGGCATGATGCTGGGGCAGAGTTGTATTTTGCGGTTGTTGATTGTACTGGACATGGTGTTCCCGGTGCCATGATGAGTATGATGGGATATGATGTGCTGGAATCGGCATTGAAAGACAAAGGGCTGGTTGAACCTGCACAGATTCTGAAGGAGGTAAATAACCAGGTTGTGGAGAAATTGATAACGAGCAATCCGGGCGGAACAAGAGATGGTATGGATATGACACTATGCCGGCTGAATAAAAAAACTGGAGTATTAACTTATGCCGGAGCAAAAAATGAATTGTGGATTGCATCAGGTTCGGAAATAATATGTTATCCTGTAGATAAGGTTTCTATTGGAGATCGCCCGGGGATCCAATTTTCACAACATCGGGTATCTTTAAAACATAATGAAGTGGTGTATTTATTTACAGATGGCTACGCTGATCAGAAAGGTGGAGTAAATAAGAGAAAATTTATGCGTAGTCAGTTCAGAAAATTGCTAACATCAGTGTCATCGCTCGAATGTGATGCTCAAAAAAGCAAGTTGGAGGGAGAGTTTTATTCCTGGAAAGGGGATGTCCTTCAACGGGATGATGTACTTGTAGTGGGTTTTCGTGCGGAAAATCGGGGATAGGTGCTTTTTATTCCATTATCAAGTTTCTGTTAACCTTACAAGGTACAATGGCGGACAATTATATTAATAAACAACACAAACGGTGAAATTGATCGAAATCGTGAGGCTTTCTGTCGATTGTCAGAATTTTTTCGCCAACACTGACTAGCTTTGTATTGTAAAACAGGATTTCAAATGAGAGTAATTGCTTTGTGGTTCTGAATTAAATAAAGGCGCACATGATACAGACACTCAAAAAAATATTCGGATTAAATCATAAACAGGACTTGGGCGAGTTGATTGCTCAAGGTGCTGTTATTGTAGATGTCAGAACAAAAGGTGAATATGCAGGTGGACACCTGAAAGGATCACTCAATATCCCTTTGGATCAGTTGGAGAGTAATCTCAGAAAATTTGACAGGAAGGAAGAACCTATTATTACCTGTTGTGCTTCCGGAATGCGAAGTTCTTCTGCCAAACGTATTCTGGAAAGCAGAGGCTTCCTGAATGTTCATAACGGAGGATCCTGGCATAACCTGGAAAAATTTGTGAAGCATTCCTCAATGAAATAGAAATGGATTGATTAGTTTTATCGAACCGTTTCTCACTTCATTAATATCTCCCTTTTATGAAAGCGTATTTCTTCTTGTTTTCTCTTTGTTTATTAACCCTAGTTTCTTCTTGCCAGAATAGTGAAAATAAATCCTCAGGAGCCCCTGCTGTATCTGATGTAAAAAGTATCAATGCAGTTCTACCGGTTGATGATTTTGAGAAAAAACTGAATTCTGGGAATGTGCAACTTGTGGATGTCAGAACATCACAAGAGTTTGAACAAGGCCATCTGAAAGGAGCTGTAAATTATAATATTCGTGGGGATGACTTTAGCGAGCAGATTAAAAAATTAGATAAGAATAAACCTGTAATGGTCTATTGTATGTCAGGAGGTAGGAGTGCGGCTGCTGCAGAGAAACTTGGAGAGATGGGTTTTACCGAGGTGTATAATTTGCAAGGTGGAATTATGAAGTGGAATGCAGCAGGAAAACCTCTTGATGGTGGCTCTTCTTCCGCTGGTAAAGGAATGTGTATCGATGACTTTAATATGCTCCTTAAAACGGATAAGTTTGTTCTGGTGGATTACGCTGCCAGATGGTGTCAGCCTTGCAGACGGATGGCTCCTATGCTGGATTCTATCGCATTGGTAAAAAAAGAAAAGCTTAAGCTGGTTAGAATTGATGCAGATGATAATAAAGATCTGTTAAAGGTTAAAGGCGTCGAAGCCATTCCGGTTTTAGAGTTGTATAAAGATGGTAAGCTGGTGTGGAAGCACGAAGGAGAGCTGAATGCTGCTACATTGGTAAAAGAAACGAAGTTATAGCCCGCCCGATATGAAACCTATTCAGGTTACAACGTGGAGCTAATCCGAAAAAGTATTCCCGTCACTGGCATGTCATGCGCATCCTGCGCAATAAGTGTTGAAAGCACTTTATTGGCACAAAAAGGTATTGTTCATGCCACAGTCAATTTTGCCAATGCATCGGCATTGGTGGAATTTAGCCCTTCTCAAATTTCATTGCAACAAATGAAAAACGCCCTGCAAGGTGTCGGTTATGATATACTTATAGAAGAAGGAGAAGACGAAGAGGAAAGCGAAAAAATAAAGCTTTCTGAATATAAAGAACTTAGAATTAAAGCAATATGCTCATCGATCTTGGCATTCCCGGTGATGGTGATCGGAATGTTTTTTATGAATCTGACATGGGCAAATTGGATTATGTTTGCTTTCACAAGCCCGGTGTTATGCTGGTTCGGACGCAGCTTTTTCATTCATGCATGGAAGCAGGCCCTGCATGGTAAAGCCAATATGGACACTCTGGTGGCTATCAGCACCGGTATCGCTTATCTGTTTAGTGTTTGGAATACAGTTGATCCTTCTTTCTGGCTTTCAAGAGGCTTCCATCCCCATGTATACTATGAGGCATCTTCTGTTGTAATTGCCTTTATCTTATTAGGTAAACTGTTGGAGGAAAGGGCGAAGACGACTACATCTTTCGCCATTAAAAAACTTATCGGCTTGCAGCCCAAAACAGTGATAAGGATAGCTCATGACGGCGCGGAAACTGAAATACCAATAACGCTGGTAATGGTAGGCGACCGGCTTCTGGTAAAACCCGGGGATAAAATACCAGTTGACGGGGTGGTATTTGGGGGAGCCTCCTATGTTGATGAGAGCATGATAAGCGGGGAGCCTGTTGCTGTGGAGAAGACCGTCGGAAAAGAGGTTTTTGCAGGTACGATTAATCAACGGGGCAGTTTTCAGTTTACGGCGGTAAAAGTGGGGGGAGATACCCTCCTTGCCCAAATCATACGTATGGTTCAGGAAGCTCAGGGAAGTAAAGCCCCTGTCCAGAAACTCGTAGATAAGATAGCCGGAATATTTGTTCCAGTCGTGTTATGTATTTCCTTGCTCAGTTTTGGGATATGGCTATTTATAGGGGGAGAGCAGGCTCTGCCTCACGCTTTTATATCCATGGTGACTGTTTTGGTTATTGCTTGCCCTTGCGCTTTAGGGCTCGCTACTCCCACCGCTATTATGGTTGGAATTGGAAAGGGAGCAGAAAAGGGTATTCTTATTAAGGATGCCCAAAGCCTTGAACAGGCTCAAAAAATAAATGTTATTCTTCTTGATAAAACAGGTACAATTACTGAAGGAAAGCCAGAGGTAACAGATCTGTGGTTTGTTGCATCTATCGCTGAACAGAAGGCTTTAAAGCAAATTTTACTGGCTATTGAATCGCAGTCAGAGCATCCGCTTGCGGAAGCTGTTTACAGAAAGTTAAAAGAGGAAGAGATTGCACCTGTGGTTGTTATGAAAATGGAGAGTATTACAGGGAAAGGAGTTCGAGCTTCATATAATAATGTAAATTATTTGATTGGAAGTGCGGCTTTCATGACAGAAAATGGTGTATTTATTACAGAAGAAGCAAAAAATCAGGTTAAAAAATTTTTATTAGAAGCGAAAACGGTTGTTTATTATTCAACCGATAGTCTTTTGCTATCTGTCATTGCAATCACAGATAAAATCAAGCAATCCTCCAAAGACGCGGTTCGTCATTTGCAGCAGGAAGGAATAGCGGTTTATATGCTTACGGGTGATAACCCAACAACAGCTCAGATCGTTGCTAAATTGGTCGGAATTAATGAAATTCGGTCCGAAATGCTACCTTCTCATAAAGCTGAATTTGTTAGGGAACTTCAAAAGAAAGGCAAGGTAGTGGCGATGGTGGGTGATGGAATTAATGATTCAGAAGCTTTGGCCCAGGCTGATGTAAGTATTGCAATGGGTAAAGGATCTGACATTGCTATGGATGTGGCTAAAATGACAATCATTTCTTCTGATCTGAATGTTATACCGGAAGCAATAAAATTGTCAAGACTAACAGTAAAAACAATACGTCAGAACCTGTTTTGGGCCTTTATATATAATATCATTGGGATACCAATTGCTGCTGGTATCCTGTATCCTATAAACGGATTTTTGCTAAACCCGATGATAGCCAGTGCTGCCATGGCTTTGAGCTCAGTTTCTGTAGTGGCAAATAGTCTAAGACTTCGTCGTGTATAGAATCCTCTCCAATCAGTCATATACGATCTTACCGTAATTGAGGAAATACGGAAAGAATTAAACGGATATTCCCTTCCACTTAACTTTTTTTAACACCCATTTCCTGTTTTTTCTTTTCAGGAAGCGTGCTATTTTTGCAAAGCAATTAATAGTAAATGTGGTTTATTTCTAATTCAACATCAAACAATTGATTTATGACGGACATCAATGAACTGAATGAACATATCCAGAAAGAGAGTGCATTTGTGGATATGCTCCACCTGGAAATGGGTAAAGTGATTATCGGCCAGAAATACATGGTTGAACGCTTGCTGATAGGGTTGCTGTCCAATGGACATATCCTGTTGGAAGGGGTTCCTGGTCTTGCCAAAACTCTGGCTATTAAATCACTGGCCAAATGTATCCATGCAGATTTCAGCCGTATTCAGTTTACTCCTGATCTGCTCCCTGCCGATTTAATTGGTACTATGATTTATAACCAGAAACAAGAGCAGTTCACAGTTCGTAAAGGACCGCTGTTTGCCAATTTTATTCTGGCAGATGAAATTAACAGAGCACCGGCCAAAGTACAAAGTGCTTTATTGGAGGCTATGCAAGAGCGGCAGGTGACTATAGGGGATGAAACATTTCCTTTGCCAGAGCCATTCCTTGTTCTTGCAACTCAAAACCCGATTGAACAGGAAGGAACCTATCCTTTGCCGGAAGCGCAGGTAGATAGGTTTATGCTAAAAATAGTAATTGGTTATCCAACAAAGGAAGAGGAACGGAACATTATCCGTCAGAATATAGCAAATGAGTTTCCGCTTACCACAGGGATTCTGAGTAAGCAAGACATTGTTAAAGCGCGTAAAGAGGTGAGGGAAGTGTATATGGATGAAAAAATAGAGCGGTATATTGTTGATATCGTTTTTGCAACACGTTCACCTAAGGATTACAAACTGGATAAATTCAGCCAGTTGATCAGCTATGGCTGCTCTCCAAGGGCCAGTATTAATCTGGCATTAGCTGCGAAAGCGTATGCGTTTATTAAACGAAGAGGGTATGTGATACCTGAAGACGTACGCGCTATATGTCTGGATGTCATGCGACACCGTATTGGATTAACATACGAGGCAGAAGCTGAGAATGTAACCGCGGAACAGATTATTCAAGAGATCCTTAATGTGGTAGAAGTTCCTTGATTATTATGGAAACGCTCGAATTACTTAAGAAAGTAAGAAAAATTGAAATTAAAACGCTGGGGCTATCTAATCAGATTTTTTCCGGCAGTTATCATAGCGCCTTTAAGGGCCGGGGTATGGCTTTTAGTGAGGTAAGGGAATATCAACCTGGTGATGACATAAGAGCTATAGATTGGAATGTGACGGCCCGTTTCAACTCTCCCTTTGTTAAGGTATTTGAAGAAGAAAGAGAAATGACCGTAATGCTTCTGGCGGATGTAAGTGCTTCCGGGGAATTCGGGACCCAGCAACAAGCCAAACGTGATATGATTACGGAACTATGCGCTGTCCTCGCTTTTTCTGCCATTCAGAATAATGATAAAATTGGGATTATCTTTTTTAGTGATAAAATTGAGAAATATATACCTCCTAAGAAAGGAAGAAGCCATATTCTGCATATTATACGTGATTTAATTGAATTTAGACCAGAACATAATAAAACCGATATAGAACTGGCTTTACGCTATTTCACTAATATTACTAAAAAAAGAAGTATAGCCTTCCTGTTGTCAGATTTTATCGATGTACATATAACAGGTGCCTCCAGAAACAGTTTTAGCGATACTTTAAAATTAGCCCGTCGCAGGCATGATCTTATTGCTTTGAAAATATATGACCCAAGGGAAAATATGATGCCTGATATTGGTCTTGTGAAATTAAAAGATTCGGAATCGGGAGCGTCGAAATGGATAGATACCTCCAATAGAAAAGTCCGCACACATTATGCTGCCGAAGCTTTGAGAAGGGAGGATGTACTTCGATCTACTCTTATTAAGTGCGGAGTTAATTATGCTCGTATTGCAACCAATGAATCATATGTACAGCCTTTGATGACTTTATTCGG
>JABDCB010000053.1 GCA_013288325.1 Bacteroidota bacterium | reverse complement strand
CATCTCTTTTAACGATGAGTGGGGCTTTGAAGTATAGCCGGAGTAATTTCTTTTTTTGCTAAACTTGCAACCGCCAAATCCCGGCTCTGAAAACAGAAGATTTTTGCCCAGATATGACAATCTCCACTTTGTCTTCTCTTAAATACCGCGCATTATTTCTTCTGCTTCCCATTTTTTATATCCTGTTTTCTGTCCGCCTTATTCATACCGGAGGTGGCTTTTATATGACAGGGAATGACCCTGTTTATCCTTATCTGATGAATGCTCTCAATCTTGCGGGAGGGCATATGGAGGTTGGTATCATAGAGCACCCTGGCACTCCGCTCGAATATCTTGGGGCCATCATTATCCGGGTCAAACATTTTTTCTGCACCAGTACTATTTCGGTTACGGAAGATGTGCTGATGCACCCTGAAAGTTATCTCTATACCTGCGCCTATACATTAGCCTCCCTATTGGCACTGGTTTGCTTTCTAACGGCCCATTTCGTTTATCGTAAAACCGGAAATGTTTTTATCGCTCTGTTCCTGCAGCTCCCCCCCATCGTTGCGCCTGATCTGCTGCAACATGCCACCCTGTTAAAACCGGAGGCATTTATAATCATTATCGTAACATTTCTTTCCGCCTATTTGTATGTCAAAGTATTCGGAAAAAGTGAGGATAACGAATGGGATACCCAATCTATTATCCTGTGCGGGGTATTAATGGGGGTTCTGATAGCATCAAAAATTATCTGCGCTCCATTTGTTCTGATTCTATATCTTTTATTAAAGGGGGTGAAAAAGAAAATTATTTTTTCTGCTGTTCTGGGCATCACCTTCCTCGTCAGTATCATACCCATACTTCCCAAATACCGTCTTATGTTCCATTGGCTCACCGATCTTTGGAAGCATGACGGACATTACGGTCATGGAACGGAGAGAGTACTTGACCCTTCTCAATTTTTTTCCCATTTAATAAAAATAGCAACGGCAAACTTTGCCTTTACCATTGTATATCTGGCCCTCACACTGGCTTTAGGTTTGATTGTTTGGAGAATAATCCGAAAAAAACAATCATACGATAGCACTGCAAGGCTCATTTCCGGCTTGTGGCTCTCTTTTGTTATCCTCACTTTTTTTGTAGCTAAACATTTTTCTTTTCATTATATGATTTGCGCCGAAGCATTTGCTCCTGCTGCTCTCCTATCTTCCGTTTCTATCATCAGCCTTTCCCTGCCATGGACAATACGCACCAAAGGGGTTCTGGGATATATAACAGGAATCGGTTTTGTGCTCTTTTTATGCACCCGGTTATGGATTGGTTTTGGGTGGTTCAAGGATTCATACGGGTCGATGGACAAAACGAAGGAGTTTATTTCTACGCAAGGGTCTATACCTGCCATTACGATCGCGGAAGACCATTCTTCTTTTCTGGAGCCCTCTATCTGGTTTGGTATAGTATATACAGGAAATATGCGTGGCGAATATTTTTCACTGGCAAAACAGAAGTATCCCAACTGGTATTACTATCTCCCTCAAACAAATGGTCTTTTTCATTGGGATGAGGAGGTCTTCATTCTTGATCTGTTACGGAAAAACAGCAAAATTTTAGTTTATTTTATTGACAGAAGTCCTGATCAGGAAAAAGAGGCATTGGACAAACTTTGCACTTCCGACTCAAATAGTCAGCTTGCTACTTACCATAAAGTATATACGAATGATGTGATGACAGAAGATGTCTATATCATTGATGTAGATCCATCCAAGCTTCCTAAAGAGGAAACACCCCGTATCCGGATTGCCAGCAATCTGGAAACACTTGGAACGGCGCCGGAATCTTTTCTTTCTTCCGATGGCACTTACCATTTCCTCAAAGGCGAGTTGGTTAACCATCAGGAATATCATTCCGGCAACAGTTCTATTCTGCTGGATGCACATCACCCTTATGGACTCGATCTTAAATTTGATGTTGTTCCCGGTGACTATGTAGAAGTAAGTATCTGGAGAAAGGCGACAGATCAAATTGGGGCTATTGTTTTGGCTGCAAAAGATGCTTCCCGTTTTTATAGCGCCAGCAATGCAATCACAAAAAGCGATTCTAATGGATGGCAGCAGATAAAATGCCGCGTTCGCATACCGGATGACTACCCTGAAAAGTTACTAAATTTTTATTTGTATTACGAAGGTAAGCAAGCTGCCTATTTTGACGATGTCCTGATCACCGTTACCCCGGGGAAATAAATTCGTGTAAATTCCCTTTCTATTTCAAATAAGGCACCAGGAGATTTTTCCAGATCAGATATCCTTCATCAACCAGGTGAACCCCATCCCAGGTTAGTCTTGGATTAATAGCTCCATTTAAAACAAAATTGTCATGTAAATCCACATAGCCCACCTTAAGTTCTTTTGCCAGGCTTTTGAGTTCTTCGTTTTCTTCCAATACCACTTCGTTTACATCGGCTGTTGAAGTGAGCCAGGAATCCTCCATCCTTACCGGCAGGATACTTTGTATGTAAATCTTAGTTTCCGGGCTCTTTTCCTGAACGCGCTGAATAACACTTTTATAAGTGCGGGTCACTTCTTTCACCGAAACATGCTCCACCAGATCATTGATTCCTACTTCAATAAACAAACGGCCTGGGCTTAATGAAATCACCTCGTCAATCCGCTTTCTGACCCCTTCACAAAAGTCACCGGTAATGCCGCGGTTAATAATGGTAGAATCTCCCAGGATATTAAGGTCAAACAGTTCAGTTAAGCTGTTTCCAACAAACACAATTCTTCCCTTACTTCGGGGTTGTGAAAGAAATTCAGACATGCGTTCCTGCCAATGCGGACCGGATAAAGTAATTTCGATAATATGATGTGTTTTATAACGTCTGTAGGCAGAAAAGGAAAAAAAAGCCACTACAGCAAGTATAAATAAAATGGAGCTTATACGGCGAAGTGTGAATTTCATAAACCGGATTGGTAGACCTGTATATACCGACAGGTATTGAAACTATGAAAGATGGTTGGTAAGCGATTTCATTTCCGAATCGGGGGCTTTTAACTCGTACAATACACGATAAACAGATTCGTTAATCGGCATTGCTACTTTGTACTTTTTGTTTATCTGATGAATACATTTCACGCCGTAATACCCTTCCGCAATCATCCTCATTTCCAATTGCGCATTTTTTACTGAGTACCCTTTCCCAATCATAGCGCCAAACGTCCGGTTGCGGCTAAACTGTGAATAGGCTGTTACCAGTAAGTCGCCCAAGTAAACCGAATCTTTAATATCCCTGTCAATCGGGTGAACCTTATCTACAAAACGTTTAATCTCCTGAATTGCATTGGAAATAAGAACAGCCTGAAAATTATCTCCATAACCAAGCCCGTGATAAATTCCGCTTGCTATGGCGTATACATTTTTCAATACGGCGGAATATTCGGTACCATAGATATCATCCGATACTTTTGTTTTGATATACCGGCAACATAAACAGGATGCTATGTGCTTCGCAATTTTTGTATTCTGTGATGCGATGGTCAGGTAGGAGAGTTTTTCCATGGCCACTTCCTCGGCATGACAGGGTCCCGTAATCACTCCTATATGGGTAAGAGGGACATCGAAGATGCGGTTAAAATATTCTCCCACAATCAGGTTATGCTCCGGAACAATACCTTTGATAGCAGAAAAAATTATCTTCCCCTTCAGCAATTTCTTATTGACATTTTTCAGCACTGTGTTCAGGAAAGCGGATGGAACCGCCATAATAAGAATGTCGGATTCTTTGATGACTGCTTCTATATCGGAAAAGAGGTGTAGCTTTTTTTTGTCAAACTTGACAGAGCTGATATAATTCGGATTGTGTCCGTACTTTTTAATGGCAGCAATTGTTTCTTCACTCCGCAACCACCAGGAAACTGTTTTCTGATTGTTACAAAGCATCTTCATCAATGCGGTTGGCCAGCTTCCGCCACCAATGACTGCTATTTTAGGATCCTTTTTTCCATTCATGGGCTTACGCTTCTGGTCTCATGTAGTTCGCTCGTGCATTCTTTTCAAATGTGCTCATGAATGAAACCCCTTTCACACAGGCTTACGCTTCTGGTCTCATTTGAGGGAAAAACAACACATCCTGAATACTGGGTACATTGGTCATGATCATAGCCAGACGGTCTATTCCTATTCCCATTCCGGAAGTAGGTGGCATACCATATTCAAGAGCACGTAAAAAGTCGGTATCTATATACATCGCCTCTTTGTCACCACGCTCCATCAGTTTTACCTGTTCTTCAAAACGATTCCGCTGATCAACAGGGTCGTTTAATTCAGAATATGCATTGCACAGCTCTTTTCCATTCACCATCAGTTCGAAACGTTCAACAAGGCCTTCCTTGCTTCTGTGTTTCTTACACAATGGCGACATTTCCAAGGGGTAGTCGGTAATAAATGTAGGTTGTATATAATTCCCTTCACACTTCTCTCCAAAAATTTCATCAATAAGTTTTCCTTTTCCCATTGATTTATCAGCATGGATTCCAAGCTTTGCACATGTGTCGCGAAGCTGGTTCTCATCCATGGCAGAAATATCAATACCGGTATGTTCCTGAATGGCATCATACATGGTAATGCGTTTGAAAGGTCTTTGAAAATCTATCGTTTTTTCACCTACCTGCACCTTTGTATCTCCGTGCAGATCAAGCGCTACCTTCTCCAGCATCTCTTCTGTAAAATCCATCATCCAGTTATAATCCTTATACGCAACATATATTTCCATCACCGTAAATTCCGGGTTATGGGTACGATCCATTCCTTCGTTGCGGAAGTCTTTAGCGAATTCATATACCCCGTCATAGCCACCTACAATAAGACGTTTGAGATAAAGCTCATTCGCAATCCGCAAATAAAGCGGAACATCCAGTGCGTTGTGGTGTGTAGTAAAAGGCCGTGCGGCAGCTCCTCCCGGAATAGGTTGCAAAATAGGCGTCTCCACCTCCAGATAGCCTTTGCTGTTAAATGTTTCACGAAGAGACTGGACAATCTGGGTCCGCTTACGAAAGCGCTCCCGTACCTCCGGATTGATAATCAGGTTCACATACCGCTGACGATAGATAAATTCAGGATCTGTTACATCGTTATGAGAAACACCTTCCGAATCGGTGGTAACAACCGGTAGTGGGCGAAGTGCTTTACTGAGAAGGGAAAGATTGGTAACATGAATCGAAATCTCGCCGGTCTTGGTTGTAAATACATATCCTTTCACACCAATAATATCACCCAGGTCCATGAGCTTCTTAAAAACGATATCATACAAACTCTTGTCTTCGTCCGGGCAGATATCATCTCTTCGGATGTAAAGCTGGATACGACCGGTGCTATCCTGTAAAACTGCGAAACAGGCCTTACCCATGTCTCTCACACTCATTATCCTTCCGGCAATGCTGATATTTTTATAGCTCGTTTTGTCTCGCTCATAATTTTCGCGGATATCACGTGCAAAAACATTTATTTCGAAAAGTGCAGCAGGATATGGATCGATACCCATATTCCGGAGTTCTTCACATTTCTGACGGCGTATAATTTCCTGTTCGGATAAGTCTTGAGACATTGGATAGAATTTGTGCAAATATAGAAATTTAGGCCGCTATTCAGCCATCAGCTTTTGCAGAAAGCGTTCGTTTTCCTCTTTGAAGCGGTCATAATACACTCCAGTTCCCGGACCCGTAAATCCCGTATAGATTTTACGTACCCTTCCTTTTTTGTCGATATAAATTGTGGTTGGAAAAGCCATCACCGCATTCAGCATGGGCAATGCATCGGATGCTTGCTGGCTACCTGTTTTGCCCGTAATCAGGAATTCATACCCTGCATGAAAGCGAAGTTTCAGCCTGTTTAAATTTGCTGCAGCCTTTACCGGATCGCTGGTCTTTTCAAAAGCCAATGCCACTATTTCAAGTCCTTGAGCATTATAATGGGTATATGTTTCAGCCAGGTATTTTGTTTCATCCATACAATTGGGGCACCAGGAACCCATTATCTGAATCACCACCACCTTGTTTTTATATCGTTCATCGTCCAGAGATACGTCTTTCCCCTCTGTATTTTTATATTTAAAATTGATCTTGTCATATCCTTTTTTCAAATACGTAAGTGAATCCGGGTTACGTAACTGAAACTTGTCATTTCTTCTTGCCACCCATTTTTCATATCCTGTTGTACCGGAATAAAAATCACCTGCCAGGGTACTGTCCGATTTTATTTTCCATCTGAAATAATAGGCGTGAGAACCGTCAAAACAGGAAAGATAAATCCAATCGGTGCATGCAAATCCGCTCAGATAACGATAGTCCCCTGTCTCTGTCAGAAAGGTTCCATCCACCTTATGTTCCGATTGGTTAAACCTGAATATGCCTATTGCTTTATAACTTGGGCCCTCCGAAGGGGTGAAGGTAACTTCCCACTTGGATGAGGAGAGCAGGTTAAATATCGG
This sequence comes from Bacteroidota bacterium, assembly GCA_013288325.1. GTDB lineage: Bacteria > Bacteroidota > Bacteroidia > Palsa-965 > Palsa-965 > Palsa-965. Next base: position 10,360 of record JABDCB010000053.1, on the reverse strand, counting down.
TAAGGGTTTATCACAGGTATATTCACGACCGTAATAAGCATTGAATGGTGTTTCCTGATGCTCTTTTCGGGAATGATTGATCCAGACACCTTGCAGCTCCTTACCTCCTTCTTTTACCTGGCATTTAAATTCGGAATCAAACACCGGCATTTTAAAATTAAACGAGTCGTTAACGGCTGTAATTTCTTCTACCGCAATACGTTCCTCTCCATTCATTATTTCAAGTGATGTCTGTGTCTTGTTTCTTTTGTATTCAAAATAAAACGGAAGTCTTGTAGTCCCGTTTAGCTGAAGCTCTCCTTGCCAGGTACCCGTCCTGGGCAGGACTTGCTTTTGCGCATAAGAACACATTACCGTAAAGGAAAACAGGATGCTTAATAACCGTCTATTCATGACCCCAATTTAAGTATTTAATCAGCAAACCCCAGCACGTCCGGGCATGGGTAAGAAAAAAAATCGTCCCGATCCAAAGACCGGGACGATGCAGAAGCACTCGAAGCAATTCTCAGAAAGAGATTGTCCGGTAATGATCAGATATTAAAATGAATTCCTTGTGCCAGCGGCAGTTTAGAACCATAGTTAATGGTGTTGGTTTGCCGGCGCATGTATGCTTTCCAGGCATCGGAACCAGACTCTCTTCCTCCACCGGTTTCTTTTTCTCCGCCAAATGCTCCGCCAATTTCAGCACCCGAAGTGCCGATATTAACATTCGCTATTCCACAATCAGAACCGGAAGCTGAAAGGAACGCTTCCATTTCACGCATATTGTTGGTGAAAATGGAGGACGATAATCCCTGAGGAACTCCATTTTGCATGTCAATTGCTTCCTCAATTGTTTTATACTTCATCACATACAGAATAGGAGCAAATGTTTCTTCCTGTACAATGTGGAAATTATTTTTTGCTTCCACAATACATGGTTTAACATAGCAACAGCTTTCATAACCGTCTCCTGCAACAACACCGCCTTCTACCACCATTTTTCCACCTTCTTCTTTGGCTCTTTCTATAGCGGTCAGGTAATCATCTACTGCTTTTTTATCAATCAGCGGACCCACGTGATTATTGGCATCCAGCGGATTTCCTATTTTTAGTTGTCCGTAGGCACTCTTCAGCACCTGGATTGTTTTATCATAAATGCTTTCGTGGATAATCAAGCGGCGGGTGGAAGTGCAACGTTGTCCGGCAGTTCCTACTGCACCAAATACGGCACCAACCAGCACCATACTCAGATCAGAATGTTCAGAAACAATAATGGCGTTGTTACCTCCAAGTTCCAGAATTGATTTTCCAAAACGACGCGCCACGCTTTCCGAAACAATCCGACCGATACGGGTAGAACCGGTAAAGGAAACCATAGGAACACGTTTATCATTATTCATCAGGTCGCCAACAGGGTTACCCAAAAGCAGACAGCTTACTCCTTCCGGAACATCATTCTTTTTGAGTACATCGGCAATAATATTCTGACAGGCTATGGCACAAAGTGGTGTTTTGGAACTTGGTTTCCAGATACAAACATCACCACATACCCATGCAAGCATTGCATTCCAGCTCCATACGGCTACCGGAAAATTAAATGCCGAAATGATTCCGACAATTCCCAGCGGATGGTATTGCTCATACATACGGTGCTGAGGGCGCTCGCTGTGCATGGTAAGGCCGTATAACTGACGGGAAAGACCAACAGCGAAATCGCAGATGTCAATCATCTCCTGAACTTCGCCAAGACCTTCCTGAAGACTTTTGCCCATTTCATAGGAAACGAGTTTACCCAGCGGGTCTTTATATTTACGGAGCTGATCTCCCATTTGTCTTACCATCTCTCCGCGTTTGGGAGCAGGCACATTTCTCCATATCTTAAATGCTTCTTCTGCTGTTTTAACTACCAGCTCATAGTCGGCTGCTGTGGCAGCATTTGCCGATCCAATCAACTCACCATTCACAGGAGAGAAAGAATCAATACGGGGACCTTTCGTTTCTAAATGTTTTGTTCCGGTAGATGCACCATAATTCTGGGTTCCGATTCCCAGTTGTTTCAATACCTGATCGATACCGAAGGTATCTTTGGAAAGTGTAGCAGTAGACATGAGGAGCTGTTTTTGGTAAAGCCTTGCAAAATTAATACAATTGCCCGAATTCAGTGCCCCTTTACGGGAGTTTTGTTGTCGGGAGCAGGGGCAGGAATAATAGAACGGCTATAGATGATTTTTGCCGCTACTGAAAGCGCCTGGGAACTGATTTTTTTCGGATCGTTCAGCCCCGGGTCAAATTTGGCCTTGGCCAGTCCTCCCCCAACCTGAACACCCTGAAGGTTATACGTCGTAAAATGAATCCAGGCCTCCCGGGTAGGCACCGGATCGCTCGAAAGCGCCCCTTTCAGATCTATTTCTGAAATAAATACAAACAGCTCTGCTCCGTACTTCTTATGCATAGCTTCCAGTAATCCAGGCTGGTTTATGCCCACCCGCATATACCGTTCTTCATCTCCATGGGTAGGGGTTGTAATCTGACCATTGGTAATATTCTTCTGGTCTTCTGGTTTTTCTTTACCCGATGTAAGGGTATATTTATAACTCACAGAGCGATAGATAAACTGCAGGTCTTTCTGACTTTTTACACTGTCTTTTAATAAAGAAATAACCCGGTAGGTAGGTTTGAACTTGGAAACCAGTTGATTGTCCAGTCCTGTACGAAATGCATCTCTGATTTTGGGAACACTCATTTGTGTTTCCTTGTTGATGCTACGGTCTATATCCGACATATACATCTTCTTTTCCGGTGGTATGATCAATACCTTGGGTATTACCGGAGCGGGGGCATTAGCGGGCTTTATATCCTTATTGCCAGCTTCCTGTGCAGTACTTACAGCACAAAAAAGCATCAGCAACGTGCAATATATGATTGGAATGAGCCGGCGCATAGGCGGGATCAGTTTCTGAAATGTCGGAAGATATCATTGCCATTGGCATAAACGAACAAAGCCAAAAGCAGCACCATTCCGGCAAGTTGCGCATATTCCATCACTTTCTGATTGGGTTTGCGACGCGTGATCATTTCATACAGCAGGAACATGACATGCCCTCCGTCCAAAGCCGGAATCGGAAGTATATTCATAAATGCCAGGATAATGGAAATGAATGCCGTCAGGTTCCAGAAAGAAGCCCAATCCCATACCGGAGGGAAGAGACTGCCGAAAGTTCCGAATCCTCCAATCTGTTTAACACCTTCCTGTGTAAACACGAATTTAAATTGCTTAACATAGGAGCTCAGTTTGTCGGATCCCAATTCAAATCCTTCCGGAATCGATTCCAAAAAGGAAAAATGCTTTGTCTTAAATGTCAGAAATTTATCGGGCGTTACAGGAGCTACGCCTATGAACCCTTCCGCTGTCACCGTTACATCAATCGTACTTTTTTGTCCGTTTCTAAGAACTCCCAGTTTAATTGACTTCCCTGCCATAGGTTTTACCATGGGCGAGAATTCATCGTAAAAACGCATGCTATCTCCATTCACTGCAATAATCTGATCCCCTTTCAGAATACCGGCCGTTTTGGCTGGTGAAACAGGAGCAAAATTATCTACTACAAACGGGAAGGCCGGAGTAATGAATCCTTTCCTTACTTCTTTTTTCTTCAGAACCGATTTCTGGATAAAGGTGTCCGGTATAACAATGGTAACTTGAGTTCCATTTCTTTCTACCAGCACATTCTTGGCCTGATCCAGCCCTATTTTACTTCCGATCTCATCAAAGCTTTCTACCTTTTTTCCATCTACGGTAAGGATCTTATCTCCATTCTTAAATCCAAGATGCAATGCTACGGGGTCAAAAACAGCACCGTATTTTGCGCTTTCCATGGGCAATGTGGTTACACCCCATACAAATGCAATCATCATGTAAATAAGAAACCCCAGAATAATATTTACGGTTACACCACCCAGCATAACAATAAGACGTTGCCAGGCCGGCTTGGAGCGAAACTCCCAGTCTTTGGCAGGTTCTTTCATCTGTTCCTTATCCATAGACTCATCTACCATACCGGCAATTTTCACATATCCTCCTAATGGAAGCCAGCCGATACCGTATTCTGTTTCTCCTCTTTTAAATTTGAATAAAGAGAACCAGGGGTCAAAAAAGAGATAAAATTTTTCTACCCGGATCTTGAACAAACGGGCGGGTATAAAATGTCCTGCTTCGTGAAGAATGATCAGAAGAGAAAGACTGAGAATCAGCTGAGAAGCCTGTATGAGAACGTTCATTGGGGTGTTTTAAAAAGCTTACAAAGTTACTGAATTAAAGCCATAAGCACGAATCAGTAACCTATAATTCCGGTAGTCAGGTTTCGTGTTTCCTGATCCGTTTCCACATAATCGGAATACGATGGTTTACCAATAAATGTTATCCGCTGCATGGCCTTTTCAAGAATATCAGGGATGGCTGTAAAGGCAATCTTATCATGGAGGAATGCCCTGACAACCACCTCATTGGCTGCATTAAGAATACAGGACATATTACCTCCTTGTCTCAATGCTTCAAAGGCCAGTGGCAGGCAACGAAATGTCTCTATATCTGGCTTTTCGAAGGTGAGAGAAGGGTATTTCATAAAATCAAAACGGGGAAATTGGGAGGGCAGCCTATGCGGGTATGTAAGGGCATATTGAATTGGTAATTTCATATCCGGCAGTCCCATCTGTGCTTTCATAGAACCATCTTCAAATTGTACGATGGAATGAATAATACTTTGAGGATGAATAACCACGTCAATCTGATCCGGTTGGAGGTGGAAAAGCCATTTTGCTTCAATTACTTCCAGCCCCTTATTCATCAAGGTAGATGAATCAATTGTTATTTTGGCCCCCATGTCCCAATTGGGATGCTTCAATGCCTGTTCCTTTTTCACTTTTTTCAAAAAGTCGAGCGACTTTCCCCGGAATGGCCCACCAGAAGCCGTAAGGTATATTTTCTCAATCCGGTTATGAAACTCACCAGCCAGACACTGAAAAATAGCCGAGTGTTCGGAATCTACCGGATAGATATTGACCCCATGTTCTTTGGCCATACTCGTTACCAGCTCTCCGGCCACGACCAGTGTTTCCTTGTTGGCAAGCGCTATCTGCTTACCTTTTTTAATTGCAGCCAGGGTGGATGCCAACCCGGCATAACCCACAATAGCGGTAAGAACCATATCAATGCTCTCCATTTCCACCACCTGCGATAGTGCATCCTGCCCGGCATATACTTTAATATCCTCACCGCTCAATGCATCCTTTACCTGTTGATACTTTTTTTCATCCGTAATGACAACTGCATTCGGTTTGAATTCTTTTGCCTGTTGAATAAGCAAATCGGCATTCCCGTTACCGGTTAATACTTCCACCAGAAAATGTTCGGGATGAGCACGTACCACTTCAAGCGCCTGCGTACCGATAGAGCCGGTAGAGCCAAGTATGGCGATATGTTTTTTCGGAATCAAAATTTTTCTTTGTATGTCTTGTTCAATTAAACCTGTCGGCAGTCATCCCGAAAACAGATGAAACACTTTTATTCAAAACACCATAAAATCCTGCGGATCTACAGCGCTTCCATTATACCACAATTCAAAATGAAGATGGGGACCAGTACTTTGCTCACCCGAATTTCCAACAATAGCAATCGGCTCACCCGCTTTCACATATTCTCCCATTTTTTTCAGCAATGCTGAATTGTGTTTGTATACTGAAATAAGATTATTCGAATGCTGAATCTGGATCACATAACCGGTTTCGCTATCCCAGCCCGAAAAAATAACCGTGCCGTCGAGGGTTGCCTTCACCGCTTCATTCTCCTTCGTTACAATATCTATTCCATAATGTCCTATAGCAGGACTAAAGGAAGAACTGACCATACCGCTCGTAGGTGAAAAGAAAAAGAATCCGGCAATGCTGTTTTTCCCTTTTGACGCCGCATTGATAGTTAGGGTGTACTTATCCTGAGCTTCATATCCGGTCCGGAACAGGGAATCGTCTTTTGACTTTTTAAAACTTATCTTTTTGTATTTCTTGGTAGAATCTATTTTGTTTTTTTCCGGCTTGGGTGGTGTCTCGCCATTAAGCACCTGAGTCAGATTACGGATATATTCTTCCCGTGCATGTACGGCCTGAGCCAGACTGTCGGCTTTGAGCGATAAAACAATAAGATCACGTTTGGTGGCAATTTCAGAAGCATATCCGGGAATAAACTCTCTCAAAGGTGTAAAAGCAATAATACTTGTTACCAATGCAATCATCACAATAGACACAAATCCTACGACCATAAAAACATTCAGCGCATTCAACCGGAACGAAAATTTTTCAGCAAAGGAATCGTCATTGAGAAGCACCATACGGTACTTCACTTTGAGCCGGTCGAACAGTTTTCTTTTTTTCTTTTCTTCTGACATGTCTGTATCAGGATCGTGACATAAAGACCCTGAAGTCCCTACGCAATGCTTATCTACAAAGATCGCAAATATCCGGTAAGAAAGGAAGGATATGAAAAGGACCTTGGTGCTATTGTTTCCGGGATTCTGATTAATTTCATACCATGGAATCATCCCGTCTGGACAAAATCAAAGAAATGCTGGAGTCAGAGCCTGGCGACTCTTTTCTGCGTTATGCTTTTGCCATTGAGCTGGAGAAAGAAGGAAAAATGGAGGAATCTATTTATCAGATCGAACACCTGTTGCAAACAACCCCTTTGTATAGCGGAGCTTATTACAAGCTTGGACAATTACTGGAACTTACCGGGCAGAAAAAAAAGGCAGCCGATGTTTATAACAAAGGTATCGCCGTTGCTCAGCAACTCGGACAAGCAAAGGCGCTGAGAGAGCTTCGGGAAGCCTTGCAAAATCTGGAAGACGAGTGAGTGAAAGGCTCAGGCTTTTTCAATAAATACGGCAGTACCGTAAGCCAGTACTTCGGTAACACCGGCCATTATCTCATTGGCATCATACCGCATCCCGATAACAGCATTCGCACCCATCTGATCGGCATGATCACACATAAGCTTATAGGCATCTTCTCTGGCCCTTTCACACAGTTCGGCATAGATGGAAATGTTTCCGCCAAAAAGGGTTTGAAAACTGGCTCCTATATTTCCAAATACACTTCTGGAACGTACGGTAAGCCCTCTTACAATGCCCAGATTTTTGGTTACCTTATATCCATCTATTTCAAATGCGGTGGTAATATTCTTTCTGTCCATAAATCGATGTTATTTAATGTGGGTTTAATTAATTGAACTCCCAATTGAATTTATCCAGATCCAGCAAACAATGCTTAAGCAGGTCTATACAGGCCCTGATATCGCTCTTGTCAGCCATCTCAATGACCTGGTGGATATGACGTGTCGGGATAGAAATAGCTCCTGAAATGGCACCCCCCGGTGTCATCCGTTGTATCCCGGCCGTATCTGTTCCTCCGGCAGGTAATATCTCTTCCTGGAATTTGATTTTGTGTTTCGCCGCCGTCTGGCGCATATAATTTACCATGCGGTAATCGCAAATGGTTGATGAGTCCATTATTTTAATTCCCGCCCCGTCGCCAAGGGCCGTTATTTTCTCATGTTCCTTTGCTCCCGGTACATCAAAAGCAATTGTGGTATCGAGTCCGAAGCCAAAATCAGGTTGTATCTGCAATGCACTTGCATGTGCTCCACGTAATCCCACCTCTTCCTGAACAGTAAATACCGCATACAGATCATAGGGAAGTGTTTTCAACTCCTTCAAGGTCTCCAGCAAAATAAATACAGAAACGCGGTTATCTATCGATTTACAATTAACACAATTTCCCATTTCTATCAGCTCCCGCTGACGGGTCACCACATCACCCACACGAATCACCTTCTCCACTTCCTTTTTGGTAAGACCCATATCAATGAAGTAATCACTCAGCGGAACCACCTTGGTCCGCTCTTCAGCACCCATCATGTGAATCGGTTTAGAACCCATCACCCCTATCAGATCTTTTTTGCCATGTACTATTACCCGTTGTGCAGTCAATGTTTTCGGGTCAAAGCCTCCAAGCGGAAGAAAGCGCAAAAAGCCATGATCGTCAATATGGGTAATGATGAATGAAATCTCATCCATATGAGCCGCCACCATCACTTTTTTGTTTTTCTTTCCTTTCCTGAACACAGTAAGATTACCCATGTTATCGGTGGTAATAGAGTCGGCAAACGGTTTTGCCTGTTGTTGTACAAAGGCTCTTACCCGTTGTTCATGACCTGGAGCTCCGGCCATTTCGCAAATTTGTTTCAGCAACCCAACATTTATTTCCTGCATACGCTGTCTTTTCAGTGAATGATCGATAACTTAAGCATATTGGTACGACCCCGTTCTTTCATCGGCATACTGGCTATATTAATAACCATATCATCCGTTACCACGAATTTTTCTTTTTTCAAAAAATCACTGAGGTCAGAAATGGTCTGATCCGTACTTTCATACCGGTCGTAATAAAATCCTCTTACCCCCCATACGAGGCTCAATGAAGTAAGCAGGGAGCGGTTATCCGTAAAAATGTAAATATTGGCCTGAGGCCGGTGACTGGAAAGCTTGAAAGCTGTATAACCCGAATTGGTCATGGAAATAATTGCTTTTACATTGGCCTGGTGAGCCATGACACAAGCTGTGTAACAAATTGAGTCGGAAACAAATGTTTGTGTTTTTAACACAGGTGCGTGTTCCCGATGATATATCTCTTTTTCCTGTTCTACGCGTGTTATGATACGCTGCATCGCTTCAATCACCTTAATCGGATATTTTCCAACAGAGGTTTCCCCGCTCAGCATCACCGCATCGGCTCCATCCATTACCGCATTGGCCACATCATTTACCTCCGCACGGGTAGGTGCAAAATTCTGTATCATGCTTTCCATCATCTGGGTGGCAATAATGATGGGTTTGGAAGCCGCAATACATTTATTCACCAGCATTTTCTGAATCATCGGAACCTGTTCAAAAGGAAGCTCCACACCCAGATCGCCCCGCGCCACCATCACGCCATCGGTCATGTCGATGATATTATCAATCTCCAGAATGGCTTCCGGCTTTTCGATTTTGGCAATAACCCGGGCTTTAAATCCTTTTTTCTTTATCAGCTCTTTGAGTTCAACAATATCAGTTACTGATCTCACAAAGGAAAGCGCAATCCAGTCTACATTTTGCTCTAAAGCAAAATCAAGATCCCGGAGATCTTTTTCCGTAAGACAGGGTAATGAAATTTTAGTATTGGGCAGATTGACACCTTTTTTAGAGGTGAGAAATCCTCCGTATACCACACGTGCGTTTACTTTATCTTTTTTGTTGGTGTCGGTTACTTCCAGCATTATTTTCCCGTCGTCAATCAGCACGCGGTCGCCTACGGCCACATCTTTAGGAAACTGAGGATAGGTAATATAAATCTGTTCGGCTGTTCCTTCACATTCATGGGTAGTAATAATGATATCGCAACCGGCAATCAGTTCGGCGCCTTTATCTTTCATCACGCCAATTCTCAGTTTGGGTCCCTGCAAATCGGCCAGCATTCCCACATTGTAACCCAATTCCTTATTGATTGCATGGATATTGGCAATGGTGCTTTTTACCGCTTCATAATCGCCGTGTGAGAAATTGAGCCGGCAAATATTTACTCCTGCACGGATCATCTCACGTAACACATCTCTTGATGCAGTAGCCGGACCCATCGTGGCTACAATTTTTGTTTTATTACCGTTCATGAATTCCTTTAATCGAGTGTTTACGAATGTACGAATTTAGAATAATTAATCTGCGTCCCTTGTTTGACTCAAAAAATCAGGTTCTGTCTTGACTTAAGTGTTTTGGGGTCGATGTAGAGTGCTGCCAACACAAAGGGTATTTCTCTGATCCGTTTCACGATGTCATCTTTCAATTCCGAATCATACGCCCCTCTTACAATCAGAAAATAGTCAAACGATTTATGCTCCGGTATGAGGAAGGCCGATTCGGTCCGGTTTGACACCATAAAAAATCCGGAGTCATTGTCCTCCAGAAAATGTTCGAAAACGGCATATACTTCCGGGCTTCCCGATTTACGGGGATGGATCACCAGGTCTTCTCCTCTGCAAAGATCAATATTCAGCTTTTCCCTCAACGCCCAGGAAATCCGGTAGTCCTTTTCATGACAGGAAATTCCGACCAGGATAAAGTCGAAATCATATTCTACATCAAGGGTGAATTTGCTCACTTGTTTGTTTCTTCTCTCCAAAGTTATTCAGAAATCCGGAATGAAGGAAGGGGGTATGTATCGGGAAAAAAACCGTGCTAGGGTTTTATCAACATGGCGATAGCTTGTTCTGCCGCCTGTTGCTCTGCTTTCTTCT
>JABDCB010000052.1 GCA_013288325.1 Bacteroidota bacterium | reverse complement strand
TGATGGAATACCATAATAATATAGGACATACTGGTGCCAGTATTGCTATTGTGCTGGGTGTTATCATCGGAAGTATCTCTTTCTCCGGTTCCGTCATTGCATTTCTGAAACTGAACGGCACCATGAATCAGCCTATCCGTCTACCTGCTTATAACATCATCAACACCATCGTCATGATCGGTGTTTTTGCTTTTGGAGGTTATATGGTTTTTAATCATATCGAAAGCTCTTCTGTTTTATATGCTCTTTTCGGATGTGCCATTATCTATGGTATCCTTTTCACCGTACCTATCGGAGGAGCCGATATGCCGGTTGTTATTTCCCTGCTCAACTCCTTTACCGGACTTGCAGCAGCATTCGGAGGTTTTCTGTACGACAATAAGGTAATGCTTACCGGTGGTATTCTGGTAGGTTCTGCCGGAACCTTGCTTACCCTTGTGATGTGTAAAGCAATGAACCGCCCTCTGAGCAACGTTATTTTCGGAGCTTTTGGCGGAGGCGGTGCAGTTGCTACCGGCAGCAGCGAAAAAGGCACCATCAAGGATATCAGTGTTTCCGATCTGGCTGTGCTCATGAACTATTCTAAAAAGGTTGTGATTGTACCGGGTTATGGTCTGGCCGTAGCACAGGCTCAGCACGTTATTCACGAACTTGAATTATTGCTTGAAGAGCGTGGTGTGGAAGTTAAATATGCGATCCATCCGGTAGCGGGACGTATGCCCGGCCATATGAACGTATTGCTGGCAGAATCCAATGTGGCGTATGAAAAGCTGGTGGAGATGGATGACATCAACCCTGAATTTGAACAGACTGATGTAGTGCTGGTAGTGGGTGCAAACGACGTGGTGAACCCTGCTGCTAAAACAGACCCTTCTTCCCCTATCTATGGAATGCCTATCCTGGAAGTAAACAAGGCAAAAAACATTATCATCAACAAACGTTCTATGAATGCCGGTTATGCCGGTATCGACAACCTACTTTTCTACGATCCAAAATCTTCTATGTTCTTTGGCGATGCAAAGAAAGCCCTTACCGAACTGGTAGCAGAGCTCAAGACGATGTAATCAAATCATTATGTTTAAAGGGTCCGGATGATATCGTCCGGACTTTTTTTTGTATTTTAGATTCATACTTAAGCTATACAACACAACGTTTTTATGATCCTTATGATTTTCGGGTATTAATTATTATCCCCATTAATCCTAAGCAATCACAAAGCGTCAAATTATCACGTTACAACAAACAGTACGATTATGACCTCCAAAGAAATCCTTTCCCAACTCAAAACCATGGGCAGCGAGTCCACCAAAAAAGTGCTGGTAAAACACGGCGCTAAAGAACCGTTCTATGGAGTGAAGGTGGGTGATCTGAAAACGATTGTGAAAAAAGTTAAGGTAAATCACACCCTTGCTTTAGAGCTATATGATTCCGGTATATCCGATGCCATGTATCTGGCCGGGCTTATTGCCGATGACAGCAAAATGACCAAGAAGAATCTCCAGGACTGGATAAAAAAAGCCTACTGGTATATGCTAAGCGAGTATACGGTGCCCTGGGTAGCAGCAGGCAGTATGCATGGACATGAGCTGGCCATAGAATGGATTGAATCAAAAGACGAAAAGACCGCTGCAGCAGGATGGGTTACCTACTCCTGTTTGCTGGCCATAAAGGATAACGAAGAGCTGGACTTGAAGGAAATTAAATCCCTGGTAGATCGTATTCAAAAAGATATTCATAAATCACCCAACAGAGTGAGGCATACCATGAACAATTTCATTATTTCAGTTGGAGGTTATATTGCTCCACTGAGCGAGCATGCCATTGCCACGGCAAAAAAAATCGGAACCGTACAGGTGAATATGGGCGATACAGCCTGCAAAGTACCTTCGGCACCGGCGTATATCGAAAACATGAAGAAAAGGGGAAGTCTTACGAAGAAAAAGAAGACGGTTAAATGTTAGCATCCTTCCCCTTAATCCCCCTCCAAAGGGGGAGAGAGGACGTGTCCCCCTCTGGAGGGGGTAAGGGGGAGGAAAAAAGTAATCCATGAAAAAAACATTTATTCTATTCGGCATTTTTTTAGCCTGTGTGTTACAGGCTCAGAATAATATTTCCAACTATCCCTATTTTGATGCCGAGCCATCGATAGCTGTGAGTCCGGTAAATAGTCAGTATATGGTAGCTGCCTGGATGAAGGCTATCACGTTGAATCAGGTAAGCATTGCTTCGTGCTATTCAAGCAATGGCGGTGTTACCTGGAGCACCCCTACCCTGTTGCCTCATGTTAAAACCGGTTATACCCACGCCGATGTAAGCCTTACTTATACCAGTACCGGCACACCGTATATCTGTTTTATCGATTCCAAGATAAGTGCCGACTCGGGCTATGTAATGGTTGCCAACTCTTCCAATAACGGACAAACCTGGAACACGCCTGTAAAAGTGACCAGCGCTACGGAAGGTCCCGACCTGCCTGTTGACAGACCGTGGATAGCCATTGACAACAGCTCCGGCACCTATGCAGGACGTATTTATGTAACCAGCAAAAGTTATTATGCCGCTCCCCTGCCTCACTATATCTGGATGAAATCTTCTTCCGACGGAGGAAATACCTGGAGTGTACTAAAAAGGCTGGACGATAGTATCCCTGCCGATCAGGTTACTAATTCCATGGGGGCTATCTGTGTCGGGAGCGACGGAAAAGTGTATGTAGCGTATGCTTCTTACGATCCGGCTATAAACCCTTACGGACGTATGATCTGCACCCGCTCTGCCGACGGAGGAGCCCACTTTACCCCTTACCCTATTTCCAATTTCGCCTCCAATTCAACCGTCACAGATACGCTTTATCATGCCGCTTATGTCATCTCTGCCAGCCCTACTATAGCATCCAATCTTATCCTCTCCGGTATCGATGCCCGAGATGGAGATCCGGATGTGATGTCATACCACTCTTCAGATGCAGGAAACACCTGGAACCCGGCTCCGGTAAGGGTAAATGACGATGCCGTTGGAAATGGTGTAGGACAGGATATGTGCTGGGCTGGTTTTTCATCTAACTATTATTACGTTGCCTGGAGAGACAGAAGAAACGGAGGTACTACCTCCACCTCTAACTTTGAGATCTATTTCTCCGGTTCAACAGATAACGGTGTTACTTTTTGTCCCAATATCAATCTCAGCGGAGCTACCTCTTCCCCATCCATCAATATCCGCAGGGGAAATGATTTTATTGGCTTAGCTACTTCACCGAATGCTCCTGGTTTTTGGAGCGACTGGTCCGACTACCGCACCGGCAACTGTGAAATAATGGAAGCCGCCTCCAGTATCAGCAGTTCCTGTCAGGTAGGAATTGTTGAACTGCATTCCATTGGTCTACCACTCCGGTGTTATCCTAATCCCGGTGACGGACATATCCATCTGTTGCTCTCTCTTGCAGAAACAGGAAAAGTAAAACTGGATGTTTATGACATCCGGGGAGCTTTAATAAAAAGCTTAAGTATCGATGGGACAAAGGGAGAGAATGACATTCCGCTTGATCTGAGTAAACTCCAGGCCGGAACTTATCTGTTAAAAGCAACTACCTCCACCGGATCTGGACAGATACAAATAGAAAAGCAATAGGATCAGAGGTGATCCATAATGCCGTCTTCAAAAGGCGTCCAGATGCCAATCCTGCAACCTATCTGTTTGAGACCCGTTCCGGTCCATACATTACAGGTCTTGAATAAACTGTAGGTACCCAGACCTTCATAAAAAGTATCTTCATCCGTATATCCTTCGTGTTTGATATGCTGAAAGGCTCCGTTTTTCATAGAGAAGGAATACAGGACATATTTTATCAGCTCTTTGTATTGGCGGTGACTAATCATGATTCGTTTACAATATCTTCCTTCTTCGGGTTTATAACGGGAATAAGCAATATGCATAGCAGCGGAGCTTAGCCCCGAAAACCGCTTTAAAAGCGATACTCAGTTTCAGATCGGCCCAGGTTTTGGTATCCAGAAAAAAGCCCTTATCACCCCACCCTGCTTTTATATAAGAGTAACCTGGATCGACATGCACAAAATCCGTGCTTGGGAAACAGTCAAACCAGTTTATCTCCTCACTCCTTGCCGGCATCACAAAATCGGTATGCACGCCGTTTGATTCTATAAACAACTCCACCTGTTTCTGTTCTTTCACCGGGGAACCGATGATATAACGAGGAAGCCAATAAGAACAGAGCAAATAGCTAATCAGGAAAGCTATAAAAAGCTCCGGAACAATAAGAAGGATACGAAGGATCTTCATGTCTTAGATACTATGCTTCTATACTGGATGTTCTATAGCAGGCCTTGATTGCTCTGGCCTCAGTTGCCCTGGCCTTAGTTGCCCTGGCCTTTAGGCCAGGGACAACAATGAATTAATAATAACTGGGGCTTTAGCCCCTTATCAATAGGATACTGACTCGGCATTTATTCTACTTTTGTTTATGCTTCTCCGCGAACGCATTCTCCCGTTTCTCAAAACCCGGAAAGGAAAGATAAGCATTGTGTTGCTTATTCTTTTCATCTGGTATGGATTTTCCCTTCCTTCCCGTTTGTTTCTTGATCCGTCCAGCACCGTACTGGAAGATGTGCAAGGGTCCTTATTGGGCGCCCGTATTGCCGCCGACGGACAATGGCGTTTTCCGGCAGATGAAAAGGTTCCCGACAAATTTGCCAAAGCCATTATCCTTTATGAAGACCGGCATTTTTATCAGCATCCTGGTTTTAATCCGGTATCATTGTGGAGAGCATTAAAGCTGGATATCAGACGCCATAAAATCGTAAGCGGAGGCAGTACATTGAGCATGCAGGTGATCCGTCTGAGCCGAAAAGGCAAGGCAAGGACCGTGTATCAGAAAATCATTGAACTGATCCTGGCCACCCGGCTTGAACTGCGTTATAGTAAAAAAGAAATTCTGGCTCTTTATGCCTCTCATGCCCCATTCGGCAGCAATGTGGTAGGACTGGATGCTGCCGCCTGGCGTTACTTCGGGCGAAGTCCCGATAAGCTGAGCTGGGCCGAAGCAGCCACCCTGGCTATCCTTCCCAATGCTCCTTCCCTCATCTATCCGGGCAAACATCAGGAACTCCTGAAAAGAAAAAGAGACAAGCTTCTCGATGAATTATGCACCACCGGAGCCATTGATGCCCAAACCTGTTCCTTATCCAAGCTCGAACCTTTGCCCGACAAGCCCCATGCATTGCCGGATGAGGCTTCTCAGCTGCTTGACAGAGCTGCTGCTTATAAAGGGCAGAAAGGGAAACGCATGCTGAGCACCCTGGACGGAGCGTTGCAACTAAGGGTAAAAGCAATTGTGGAAAAACATCACAAGCTGCTTCAGGCCAATGAAATTCATAATGCCGCCGTGCTGGTTCTGGATGTGGAAACAGGAAAGACATTGGCCTATGTGGGCAATACCGAAGCAGAACCTGGAACAGATAAAGGAAATGATGTGGATGTGATCATGGCTCCACGTAGCTCCGGAAGCATTCTCAAACCTTTTCTGTATGCAGGTATGCTTACCGACGGACAAATACTTTCCTCTACCCTTATTCCCGATATACCCATGCAGTTTGGCAATTATGCACCTCAGAATTTTTCGGAGACGTATGATGGTGCCGTACCTGCTAAACGAGCGCTGGCACGTTCGCTTAATGTGCCCGCTGTTAAGCTCCTTCAGCAATATCATATAGAACGCTTTCATGACCTCCTGCAACAGATCGGATTGAATACCATTACCCGCACAGCCGATAATTACGGGCTCACTCTTATTTTGGGTGGTGCCGAAGTACGGCTCTGGGATCTGGCAGGAGCGTATGCATCCATGGCAAGAACGCTGAACAGATATAACAAAGAAGGACGGTATTGTAAAAACGATTTCCATCCCGCCTGGTATCTGGCTTCGGACAGTAGCCTGTTTAAGAAGCCCGACGAAATTTCGGGAAGCTCTTTTTTTGATGCTGCTTCGCTCTGGATCACCTTTGAAGCCATGGTAGAGGTAAACCGGCCCGATGAAGATGCAGCCTGGAAAGAATATCTGTCTTCCGGAAAGATTGCATGGAAAACAGGAACCAGCTTCGGATTCAGGGATGGATGGGCCATAGGGCTTAATGCACATTATGTAGTGGCGGTATGGACGGGCAACTCCAGCGGAGAAGGCCGGCCCGGGTTGGTAGGCGTGCAGACTGCCGCTCCTATCCTGTTTGAAGTATTCGGACAACTGCCCGCTGTGCCTTGGTTCAAAAAGCCGGAATCAGAAATGGTACGTACGGATATTTGCAAAGAAAGCGGCTGCAAAGCCGGAGAATATTGTGAAAAGGAAAGCGCATGGATTCAGAAATCGGGTATGCGTTCACTCCCCTGCCCCTATCACCGTCTACTGCACCTGGATGCAGAAGGTAAATACAGGGTAAACACCGATTGTGAGGAGCTGAACAGGATACGGAATGTGCCCTGGTTTGTGTTGCCTCCGTCTATGGAAGTGTACTACAAAAAGAAACATGCTTCCTATCAAACCATCCCCCCGCTTAAACCGGGCTGTAATGGCAACAGCGGTATTCACTCTCTGGAATTAATCTATCCCAAATCAGGCAGTAAGATATATGTACCCATAGAGCTTGACGGACAATTGGGCAGAACTGTGTTTGAAGCTGCTCACCGTAAAGCAGGCACTATCATATACTGGCACCTGGACGAGAATTATATCGGCATGACTACCGGCTTCCATCAAATGGCTATTGCTCCTTCTGAAGGGATGCATACCATTACGTTGGTGGATGAGAATGGGGAGACGGTGTCGGAGGAGTTTGAGATTATCGGAAAGGGGAAGAAATAGCGGCAGGAGGCAGTGGCAGATGGGAACTTTTGCTACAACTCACGACCATACTTTCTTGAAGGATTACGGCTTGTATGAAAAACCGCTACAATAACAACTATCTGTTGATCTGGATCGATCCTATAAACAAGTAGAAAAGGGAAATGCGAAATTTTAGTTTCCCTGTAACCACTTTGCTTTATTTCAAAAAGCATAGGCTGGGAAACAATTAGATCAGTTAATTTCAATGTGTTTTGAAGAAACCGTTCGCCTAAACCTGCGGCTTGCATTTCATACCAGGATACAGCATTAATAAACTCAGAACGGGCCTCTTCAAGAAAACGGAGGCGATAACTCAAGGAAGGATTATTTTTTAGCTTTCTTAATCTTTTTATAGGCTTCTTGTTTCACCTCTTCCAGTGTGTAAAGCTTACTTTTACCAGACTCGTAGCTTTTCCATCTCCGGTCCAGCTCCGCCATTTGTTCACGGCTTAATCCAGACTGCTTCCCTTCTTCTTCCGCCAACGCCATAGCCACATCCAAAACAACCTTCTGGTGCTTCTCTGATAAATGAGAAAGACAAAACAAGACCTTTTTCTCTATTTTATTTAAATCGCTCATAAATGCGTCTTTATGATCTATTTCATAACAAATATAAGAAGAAAAAGAGTGTTTTGAAATCGCGGCAGGAGGCAGGCGCTCACTTTATCCAATAAAAAAAACACAGCCCTTGTGGAACTGTGTTTCTAATATAGAGAACAGAAAATTACTCCTGTACTTCAATCATTTTGAAAGGCACATTGATGATGGCCTGATAGTCTTCTCCGGCTTCGAGCATATCTTCGTCATCCTGTTCGTAATACCAGTTGATGATGATTTCACTTCCATTTTTGTGGATGGCTTCGAGTTTTTTAAATACATCCAGGATGCATTTAGAAGAACTGGTATTAAAATACTCCAGCTGAATATTTACGCTGGTAGATGATTTAGGTTTAGAACCGTATTTTTCGAGCCACTCCACCAGTGGTTTGTAGAATTCAATAGAATTCTCCGGAATCGATCTTCCTTTAATTTCCAAAGCCCCTTTTTCCATGTCAAAGTTGATAGTCGGCGTCTTCGGTGTTCCTTCAATGGTGATTTTTTCCATACAATTTGTTTTTATTGAGAGATTTTTATGTTTAAACTGAAAAAGGAGTAACTGTCATCTACCGGCATAAAATTGTAGTTGAGCTTTTCTCCTGTCTTACGGGCAATGTCTATCATACCAAGTCCACCTCCGCCTTTATCCGACATTTCACCGTTATTCAAAACCATTTTATAATAATCCTTCAGCTCTTCTTTAGTGAGCTTATTGATTTCATCCAGACGATTCTTTAGACCGGAAACATTTCTTGATTTGATATAGTTGCCGGTAATGATATTATACTGATTATCTACTTTACCAATCATAAAAATAGCAGAGCGTGCCTTATCATCAGGCCCCACATTCTGCGGCATATCATCCATATGATGGTACAGATTTTGCAAACACTCTACCAACACATTGTATACTTTTTTCTTGATTTTGGGTTCCTCCTGCATGTTATCCAATTTGGATTCCATGATTTGAAGGATGGAGGTCAGCAATTCAGAGGTGATATCACCCTTAAATGAAAGCATAATGTTATTACGCTCCATTTTATCATAAAAATCGTAAATATCAACCATCATAAAAGGTGGGTGTGAATTTGCCTAAATCCTATGAAGAACAAATTTAGAGAAAAACTTAACATAATACCAAATTTTGTAAAAAAAGCCACAAATCAATGTGGTTTTGGAATCGACAAAGCCTTTAAATATGACCACTAACTCTTCATGCCTATTTTACATACCTTCGTTCTGGAAGATATGGATATCCATGCGATTCTGGAAAAGTACTGGGGTCATCAGCATTTCAAGCCTGCCCAGGAAGCGGTCATCCGGAGCATTCTCTCCGGCGATGATACGCTTGCCTTGCTTCCTACCGGAGGGGGGAAATCCCTCTGTTACCAGATTCCCGGTATGGCTATGGATGGAATCTGTATCGTAGTTTCTCCCCTCATTGCTTTAATGAACGACCAGGTTCAAAACCTGAACGAACGCGGCATCAAAGCCATTGCAGTCAACTCCTCCATGAACCGGAAGGAAATTGATATAGCCATTGATAACTGTGTCTATGGCAAAATAAAATTCCTTTATCTGAGTCCCGAGCGACTTTCTACAGACATCTTTAAGGCCAGGGCGCCCAAAATGAAGGTTAATCTGATAGCCATTGATGAGGCTCATTGTATCTCCCAATGGGGATATGATTTCCGCCCGGGTTATCTGCATATTGCCGAACTCCGGGAACTGCTACCTTCCGTCCCTTTTCTGGCCCTTACCGCCACAGCTACAAAAGAAGTGATTACCGATATACAGGATAAGCTGGCATTCCGGAAGAAAAATGTGATCCAGACCAGTTTTGAACGTAAGAACCTGGCCTATGTGGTGCAAAAAGAAGAAGATAAACTGGCCCGTCTGCTCAAGATTTGTCAGCGTATCAAAGGATCGGGCATCGTATATGTACGACGCCGTAAAAAGACTCAGGAGGTAGCCGACTATCTCCGTAGTCATGATGTATCCTGTAGTTTTTATCATGCCGGTCTGCCTTCCGAATACAGGGAAAAAAGACAGGCCGACTGGATGAACGGAGAGCCCCGTATTATTGCCTGTACCAATGCTTTTGGTATGGGGATAGACAAAGCCGATGTACGTTTTGTGGTGCACCTTGATCTGCCCGACTGCCCCGAATCTTATTTCCAGGAAGCCGGAAGAGCCGGTCGCGACGGACAAAAGGCTTTTGCCATCCTGCTCTGGAACGAACAGGATAAAAGAGAACTGGAAGAACGAGTCAAAAACAGTTTTCCCTCTCCGGAAGAGATCAGACAAACCTATCAGGCCCTTGCACATTACTATCAGCTGGGTATAGGATCGGGGCTAGGCCAGCATTTCGATTTCGATATCACCCGTTTCTGCGATACATTTAAACTCAAACAGCTTACTGTTTTCAACTCGCTTAAGTTTCTGGAAAAGGAAGAATATATCAGCCTGAGTGAGGCTTTCTTTCAGCCTTCCCGTGTTCATTTTCTCATGGCGAAGGAAGATCTCTATAAGTTTCAGGTAAGCAATCCCCGTTATGATGAATTGATCAAGCTCATCCTCCGCTCTTATTCAGGCACGTTTGAGCAATATACCCGGATCAGCGAAAGTGATCTGGCCCGAAGGGCGGGTGTTGCAAAAGAAGAGATCATGAAACGAATGGGGCAGCTGGATCAGATGCAGGTTATATCCTGGGCAAAGCAAACAGAACTGCCTCAGCTGGTATATGTGCAGGAACGGTGCGATGCCAAAGACATTCGTATATCGCCTGCCAACTACGCCCAGCGTAAAGAAAAAGCCCTGGAACGCATGAACCGCATGCTGCACTACTGCAGCCATAATCTGGTATGCAGAAGTCGTCAGCTACTCGCATATTTCGGCGAAACAGAGGTGAACGATTGTGGACATTGCGATGTGTGTCTGGAACAAAAACAAAAGCAATTCACACACGAAGAGTTTGATCAGATCATGACCGAGCTCATCAGCTTTATCAGCGTCCGTCCGCATACCCTTCGGGAACTTGTAGACAGTGTTCCCGATCATCGGGAAGAAAAAGTATTGAAAGTAATACGATGGCTCATTGATCAGGAAGAGATAGCTTATGATGAAGATCTTAAACTGAAATTTCTCAAATGAAACTTCCTTTATCCTTTTATCAACGTGATGATGTGGTGCTCATCAGCCGGGAATTGCTGGGAAAATTTCTGGTGACAAATACCAACGGCGTTATCACATCCGGCATCATAACCGAAACAGAGGCTTATGCCGGTGTTACCGATAAAGCTTCACATGCCTATGGGGGACGAAGAACTGCCCGTACGGAAACTATGTTTGCTGCCGGGGGACTTGCTTATGTATATCTGTGTTATGGCATTCATCACCTTTTTAATGTGGTTACAAACAAAGAGGATATACCCCATGCGGTGCTGATTCGAGCGGTACAACCGGTGGATGGAATGGCAACCATACTCCGAAGAAGAGGTATGAAAGAGCCCAAAAAGAACATTAGTGCCGGTCCGGGAACCGTATCTCAAGCTCTTGGAATTCAGGTGCGAAGTAATGGCTTGTCGCTTACAGGCAATAAAATATGGATTGAAGATAGATCGCTGATAATCAAACAATCAGATATCATTACCGGAAGAAGAATAGGCGTTGATTATGCAGGAAAAGACGCTAAACTACCCTACCGATTCCTTATAAAGACGAACTTTTAATCGTCTCATTGTTCATAATTATCCGTTCATACAAGACAATTTCATAGCAAATGCCTTTTCTTTGCTAGCGAAAAATAACACACATGAACAAAAAGTCATTCCTTGTACTTCTTTTCATCTCGGCTTTTATTCTTTCTTCTATTTCTTCAAGAGCCTGTGATAAAGTGTTGCACAATCCCAAGAGCCCTAAAAACAGCAGCGCTCACAGACACTGATTCCCCTTTTAAAAAGCAGTAGCAGAAACAAAGTAGTTTCCCTTTATCTTTGCGTATGCATACGCGCAATAACTTACCCGAGCTTCCACAGGAAGAAATAAGACGTTGTACCGAAGTCCTTCGTACCGGAGGCATTCTCTTATACCCTACCGATACGATATGGGGACTTGGCTGTGATGCCACCAATGCCCAGGCCGTGGAAAAGATATTCAAGATCAAACAAAGGGCTGAATCAAAAAGCCTGATTGTTCTCCTCGACCAGCCTTCTCAGCTGAACAGATATGTGCAGGAAGTTCCAGCCGTAGCCTGGGATCTGATCGAGCTGAGCGAAGACCCTTTAACCATTATCTATGACGATGTAAAAGGTATGGCACCGAATGTGGTGGCAACAGATGGTAGTTGTGGTATCCGGATTTGTGAGGATGAGTTTTGCCGGCGTATGATCCGTCAGCTTGGTCGTCCTTTGGTTTCCACTTCGGCCAATATCAGCGGACAAGCAGCTCCAATGGGGTTTCGTGATATCTCCAAAGAGATTATCCAGGGGGTAGACCATGTGGCTGCCTGGAGACAGCAGGAACATCACCCGTCCCATCCATCCAAAATCATTCGTCTGCGGAATAACGGAGAAGTAAAAATCATCCGGTAGGATTCCCTCTATTCTGCTATTTTTGCAAAAAATATTCATTGAAAGCCCATCTCACCCATCCTGTATTTCCGGTTATTTCTCAGTGCTGTGAGGAAATGGGGGTGCATGCTTTTGTAATCGGTGGCTGGGTCAGGGACTTATTACTGGGCCGCCCCAGCAAAGACATTGATATTGTTTGTGCCGGTAGCGGCATAGACCTGGCCGAAAGGGTGGCACAAAAGATGGGGGGCTTACAGGTTACCGTATTCCGGAACTTCGGTACGGCCCAGCTTCGTTTTGAAGATTATGATATTGAGTTTGTAGGCGCCAGAAGGGAATCCTACCGAAGCGAATCACGCAAACCGATTGTGGAAGACGGATCGCTCGAAGACGACCAAAACCGACGCGATTTCACCATCAATGCACTGGCTGTTTCCCTTAACAAACACGACTACGGAAAACTGATCGATCCCTTTAAAGGGGTGGACGATCTGCATGCCGGCATTATACGTACCCCGCTTGATCCCGGCATCACCTATTCCGACGATCCCCTGCGGATGATGCGGGCCATCCGTTTTGCATCTCAACTGCGTTTTACCATTGAGCCTGATTCCCTGGCTGCCATCGGTCAATACAAAGAACGGATACGTATCATTTCCAAAGAACGTATTTCTGACGAGCTCAACAAAATCATTCTTTCCAAACAACCTTCTATCGGGTTCAAACTTCTTTTTGATACCGGATTGCTACCCATTATCTTCCCTCAAATGGCGCTTCTGCATGGGGTGGAAGTGATACAAGGAAAAGGGCATAAGGATAATTTTTACCATACCCTGCAGGTACTTGATAATATCTGCGAAACAACAGACAATCTCTGGCTTCGTTGGGCGGCCATCTTACATGATATTGCCAAACCTCAGACCAAGCGTTTTGAACCCGGTCATGGCTGGACCTTTCATGGACATGAAGACCGTGGTGCCCGTATGGTGCCCCGTATCTTTGCCGATCTGAAGCTGCCTCAGAATGAAAAAATGAAATATGTGCAAAAGCTTGTGCTGCTGCATCTCCGTCCTATTGTGCTGGCTAAAGAAGGCATTACCGATTCAGCCATACGCCGTCTGCTTTTTGAAGCAGGAGATGATATCGACGATCTGATGAAATTGTGCGATGCCGATATTACCTCCAAGAACCCGGAAAAGGTAAAACGCTATCTGAAGAACTTTTTGCTGGTCAGGGAAAAGCTAAAGGAGATAGAGGAGAAAGATAAGCTCCGTAACTGGCAGCCTCCTATAAGCGGAGAGCTCATTATGGAAACATTTCAGATTCCGGCCTGCAGAAGTGTGGGCATGATTAAAACAGCTATACGGGAAGCCATCCTGGATGGACATATCCCCAATGACTACGACTCTGCCTTCCGCCTGATGCTGGAAGAAGGCAAAAAACTGGGGTTAAAAGCCGGAAGCTGAAAAGGATGTAAAACCACCGGGAGATTTTATTATTTTTGAGCAGGATTGAAGCGTCGATAACAGACATTTATAAGATTAAAATTCCATGGCGATATACCGATTCCGCGTCGCTTTTGAAGAGCACGAGGATGTTTACAGAGAAATAGATCTGAAGGCCGTTCAGACATACGAAGATTTTCATCTGGCCATTCAGGAAGCAATAGGATTTGACGGTTTAAAACCGGCCTCTTTCTTTATCAGCGATGATTTCTGGAGAAAGGGTGTGGAAATAGCTTCCGAACCCAGAGCGGTGGAAGAGGATGATGAAGACCTCCCTCCTCATCGTCGCCCGGCTCCTATGAAGCTGATGAACAAAACCAAGATTGCCGGCATGATCGAAGATCCGCATCAGAAGATGATTTACATCTCCGATCCGGAAGCAAAGTGGACCTTCATGATCGAGCTCGTCCGTATTCTGGAAGAGACTCCGAAAGTGCTCTATCCTAAATGCACCAAATCAGTAGGTACGGCTCCCAAACAGTATAAGGTAACTAACCTTCCTCCTCCTCCTGAGGAAGAAGACGAGACCGAAGATCTGGAGAAAGACAAAAAAGAAAAAGTATTCCACGCCGAAGAGGCCTACGATAAAGAGGTCGATGAGGATGAAGATGCCCTTACCGAAGGGGATGACGAAGAAGGAGAAGCCACCGATGAAGATGCCGTAGAACCCGGATTTGAACATGATGAAGGAGTAGTGGATTAACAGATGACCGCATCTGAACCCCTGCTTCTTGTTATTACCGGTCCCACAGCCATTGGCAAAACAAGTCTTGCTATACGGCTTGCTCAGGAGCTGAAAACCGAAATTCTTTCGGCCGACTCGCGTCAGTTTTATCGGGAAATGACTATTGGCACGGCCAAACCCACTGCCGAAGAACTGGCTGCTGCTCCGCATCACTTTGTAAACAATATCAGTATTCACGATGATTATGATGCCGGTAAATTCGAAACCGAAGCCATCGCCATGCTGGATCAGCTTTTTAAAAAACATCAAACGGTTATTCTCTGCGGAGGATCGGGTATGTATGTAGATGCGGTATGCAAGGGATTCGATCCATTACCCGAGGTGGATGAGCAATTCCGTACCGATCTGATTGAGTTGCACAAAACCCGGGGTATAGAATATCTGCAACAACTATTAAAGGAAAAAGATCCGGAATATTTCCAGCAGGTGGACAAACACAATCCACAACGTTTGATACGTGCCCTTGAAATATGTCTCTCTACCGGTTTGCCTTATTCCGGTTTCCGCAAAGGGAAGGAACAGAAACGTAACTTCCGGATTGTGAAGATAGGATTGAACACCGATAGGGATACCTTATACAAACAGATCAATCAGCGTGTGGAGGAAATGATGAAGGCCGGACTTTTACAGGAAGTGGAACAGCTGCTTCCGTTTCGTCATCTGCAGGCATTGCAAACCGTCGGTTACCGGGAGCTCTTCGATTACCTGGAAGGAAAAACAGATCTGGCCACGGCCATCACCAATATCAAACAGAATACCCGCAATTTCGCCAAACGCCAGCTCACCTGGTTCAGAAGAGATGAAAGCATCCATTGGTTGGATCCGATCAGGGATAAAGATGCTTTCTTCAAGATCCTTCGTCTAGTTTGATACTGCCACTGAAAACAATCTATGAACGATTGGCAGGTAATTCATTGAATCCGAGGCCTTTTTCCGAATAACCGCCCTTCCCTCTACTCCTTTAGAAGATTCTTCAACAGTAGCTATCCTCATCCCGATCACTGTCAAACACACTTCAAGAGTCGTTATCCTCATCACAACACTTGATGCAATCATTGCGACGATCGTTGAACACATCACAACACTTGATGCAATCATTGCGACGATCGTTGAACACATCACAACACTTGATGCAATCATTGCAACGATCGTTGAACACATCACAACACTTGATGCAATCATCACGACGATCGTTGAACACATCACAACACTTGATGCAATCATCACGACGATCGTTGAACACATCACAACACTTGATGCAATCATCACGACGATCGTTGCAATCATCACAACACTTGATGCAATCATCACGACGATCGTTGAACACATCACAACACTTGATGCAATCATTGCGACGATCGTCGCACACATCACAACACTTGATGCAATCATTGCGACGATCGTCGCACACATCACAACACTTGATGCAATCATCACAACGATCGTTGCACACAACACAACGACTAATGTAATGATATACGTATATGTAAGGAGATGCCTACGGGAAAAGCGATACGTCTTAAGACGTATCGCCAGACTTACTGTTATACATTACAACAGTATTGTCATATCATAGATCAAAATATCCTTGACGTTTAAATTCTTCCCAATCAGATTGCTCTGGAGCATCAATTATTGTTGTTCTATATCCAATTTTTTTTCCGTGCAAAACAAGAAAAGACTTTGTGTTACCATTAAATCCAACAGTATCCCCGTAATGAATGTCCCGCATTCCAAATACATAGAGTACTCCTTTTGTATTTTTTATAATACAGCTATATCTTGGGGACGCCCCTCTCAAATCAAATGTTGGAACGGAAGACTTGACAACATTAAAACTCGCCAATATTAATCCATGATCTAACACAACTATTTTTGTAACAATACCGATAAAACTTATTGTTGTTTTAGCTGCATATTCCCGTTCTATCCTCTTTTCTCTTTGCCATAAAGTTGGGCCAACGGTAAACATGGCTATTACAACAACCATAAAGAAAATAATTCCCTTCATTTTTACATCTACCGCCCCCATATTGAGATCATATTAACTATAGTTATTTTGTACTCGTATTTAGAATACAATACCAATTGTATTAATAACATCAGTCCTTATCGTCTTCCTCTGTTACCTGCAGAAATGCTGAATGTTTAGGAGCCGGCATAGGAAGACTTTCGCCTTTTACAGCTACCCACAGAATCTCATTGAGCAAGATATCCGGCACACGATCCTCCCCACGGAAATCCATTTTCCCGCTTTGTTTGGACCATTTGTTGGAGACGGTGCAAACTTCATCCAGCTTCACATCTTCGGGCAAAGCATTAAACGGGGTTGCTGTGGGTTGTTTATCAAAGCTTTTCCATAAGGTAGGTGCGGCAGCATCATACTGAGACATGGGTTCCATACCCAATATCAGTTCCATGGTATGCAATACCGATGAAGTGGAATACATACTATGATCCACATACTTTCTTTTTACATATCCTCCCGCTACATACAACGTGCTCCGATGGGCATCCACATGATCGGGACCGTTTTGTGCATCATCTTCCAGAATAAACACCACGCTTTCATTCCAGATGGGACTATGACTCAGATGTTCTACAAACAGCCCTACGGCCAGATCATTATCGGCCACATGGGCAAACGGAGTGGGACGACCCTTGGTAAGCCCTTCGGTATGATCATTGCTGAAACGCATGGTATTTAACTGAGGCACCTGATTGATGGCCACCAGGGAATCAAACTCTCTTTTCCACTCATCATACCGGACGGTATCCCGTGTTTTCAAATCCCAGCCTGTGTAATAGGGACAAAAATGATCTTTCAGTACCGGGATGTTTGGCTTATAGTTGTCTGCAAATTCTCCATAAGTACGATATGTAACAGATGCCTTCTTAGCCGCATCCCAGATAAAACCGTTTTTGTTATTGGCCCGTTCTGCATGTCCTTCCGATTCATACTCCCCTCCTCTTCCTCCGTAATAGGTGGGCCATGTTTTTTCCAGATAGTCGGTTGCATAGGCCCCGTTGGTCCAGTTATGTCCGTCGGCGCTCACTTCCCCATCCACATAAAAATTGTCGTACAATACAAACTCGTTCACCAGCGCATGTTCGTTGGGCGTATATTTATTTCCAAACAAAACCAGGCTGGTATCTCCATTGCCTTGTTTCACATCGCCTAAAATCTGATCATAGGTTCTGTTTTCCTTGATAATATAAAACACATGTTTGATGGGCGATTTTTCACCTAGCTTACGCGGTATGGGGTTACCGGCTTCGCCCACGGCACTCATCATATTCTGTTTATGAAAAGGGGTGTTCTTATATACCTGGAAGGAATAAGTGCCCAGCTGATTGGCATCCGGCACGGATATCTTGCTCAGGGTGCCTTGAAACAGTCCACCTATATATTGCTCCTTACCTGTTATCTTTTTATTGCCTTGCTGATACACCACTTCTTCTTCTTTACGGGCAGGATTGGGCCCCAGGGGATTGGGCAGGGATGTAAACCCTTTGCCATTGGCCACAAAAATATATCCGGCATTCATACGCACACAGGTAGGATACCAACCGGTGGGTATAAACCCTTTACTATGACTGAAACCGGGCTTACTCACATCAAACAACGCCAGACAGTTATTATCGGCATTGGCCACATACAGTGTTTGTTCATCTTCACTCAAAGCCACGCTGTTGGTGGTGGACCCTGCGGGAGAGGAAGGAT
>JABDCB010000051.1 GCA_013288325.1 Bacteroidota bacterium | reverse complement strand
TGGATTTGGCATTTTGGAGTACTTATTAATAGGAATTACTAATAATCACTACATTGCTTCATATTCAACTAAATCTTGCCATATTCAGCCTATGAACGTCCCATTCATCCGTCAATTTATTGCTATTGCAGCCTGTTTCACGATTTGTACCTGTGCTACGGCACAGGATACATACCCCAACGGACAGGTAAAGCATTCGGGAGATATGTCGAACGGAGAGTATGTATCGTATTATGAAAACGGACAGATAAAAAGCAAGGTGCATCGGGTCCATGATGAGCCGGATGGTGTTGAATCCGAATTTTATGAGAGCGGGAAGATAAAGGCCAAAACAAATTGGAAGAAGGGAGTGATGAGCGGGGAATGTACCCGGTATTACGAAAGCGGAAAGATTCAACGTAAGATTAAAGTTACTTCTGTGAGTGGTCCGGTTCAAAGTACCGACGTTAATGGTGAGGGGTTTGAATATTACGAAGACGGAACACTAAAGGAAAAAGGCAGTCTTGCTGAAGGGAAGCAAACAGGTATCTGGATATCTTACTATCCTTCCGGGAAACTTAAAGTGAAGGGAGGCTATCTGAACGGGAAGAAAGATGGAGAATGGATAGGATATGATGAAGATGGAAAGGTAAAAGAACAGGCTGTTTTTAAAAACGGAGAACGGGCAAGCAAAGACCCGGCAGCAGAGACTCCCCATTAAGCTTTTTTGATTGAATATTTATACCTGAGTTTCTTACAAGTATCGGGATAAGATAAGTCGCGAATAAGTACTTCCTTAGTATCAACCAGCAATATCTTTTGCCCCGTCACATCCCCCGACGATTAATGTATTTATTCTGAAATAAAGAACCCATGAAAAGAACCTACTCTTTTTTGAATTGTGTATTGACCGCCCTGGCAATTTTCAGCGGGCTGAACAGTTTTGCGCAAACCCGGGAAGTGAAGATAGCGGATGCCGACATTGCCGGATATTCAAAACAAACAGGTTTGCCCAATTTTATTCGTTTTCATGCCGGCAGTGAAATAGCCGATTCCCAGGTAGAAGAATGGGTTTCGGGTTCATTGAATTTGTCACAGTCGCTGCACCTGATGGTTTATCAGAAAGAGAGTGACGGACTTGGTTTTACGCATACCCGTTATAAAGAATATTTCAATAACTATCCGGTGGATGGCAGTATGATAATTGCTCACAGCAAAAATGGTAAAGTGGTTTCTATCAACGGAGATTATATTCAGCAAACCGGTGCCGCATCGTCACCCGGAATAACAGAAGAGCAGGCTTTAGCCGCAGCACTTAAAAAGATAAACGCTAGGAGTTATTACTGGCAGGATGATCAGGCTACGGCCACCGCGCGCGAAGCGCATCACGATCCTTCCTTTACGTATTATCCCAAAGGAGAACTGGTGGTAGTGCATCGCAAAAAAGCAAACTATAATGCTGAATCATACCGCCTGGCTTATAAATTTAATATCTATGCCGAGAAACCTTTGTATCGCGCCAATGTATTTGTAGATGCGGTAGATGGTTCCATACTGGATGAGCAGAATCTGATTTGTACCGTGGATGTAACAGGTACCGGTGTTACCAAATACAGTGGTTCGGTACCTATGACCAGCGATAATTACGGAACAGGACAATACCGCTTGCGTGAAGCCGGTCGTGGCAATGGAATACAAACCTATAACCTGGCCAACGGAACCACCTACGTGAATACCGATTTTACAAACACCAGCAGCACCTGGAACCTGGCCGGAAACGATCAGGCTGCAGCTGATGCACACTGGGGCGCTGAAATGACATACGATTATTACAAAAACGTGCACAGCCGGAACAGCATTGATAACAACGGTTTCGCCTTGCTCAGCTATGTGCATTACGACGTTAACTTTGTGAATGCCTATTGGGATGGTTCGGAGATGACATACGGGGATGGAGATGTGAGTCAGGGTTTTCTGATTATGACAGCTCTGGATGTATGTGGACATGAAATAACACACGGACTTACTGCCATGACTGCTGCCCTCGACGGTGGAGGAACAGACGAAGCATCGGCTTTGAATGAAGGTTTCAGCGATATATTTGGTACAACCATTGAAGCTTATGCCCGTCCCGCCCAGCACGACTGGCTGATGGGAGCCGATATTACCTGTACCACCAGTGGTGTGCAGAATCATGTAGGGATAAGGGATGTGTCGAACCCTAAAAATCTGGGTCAGCCTAATACTTATCTGGGTATCAACTGGGATCCGAACGGAGAATGTCATAACAACAATGGACCTTGTATTTTCTGGTATTATCTGCTTTGTCAGGGCGGTGCAGGGACCAATGATAATGGAAGTGTATATAATGTAAATCCAGTTACCATAGATACGGCTCAACAGATTGCTTATCGGGGGCTTACTGTTTATTTTACTCCGTCAACAGCTTATGCCGATGCACGTAATTATACCATTCAGGCTGCTGTAGATTTATACGGAGGGTGTTCAAAGGAAGTGCAAACCACTACCAATGCCTGGTATGCAGTAGGTGTAGGGCCTCAATATGCAGCCGCCATCGTGTCTGACTTTTCTGCCTTAGGCACTACTTCCTGCAGTCTTCCCGATAGTGTACATTTTTCCAATACCAGCACCAATGGCAGCTCGTATAGCTGGAGTTTTGGAGATGGTACATCCAGCACTGCCACCAGCCCGGTACATGTTTATACCCAAAACGGGGTTTATTCCGTTAAGCTGGTAGCTACCGGTTGCGGAACAGGATCAACAGATTCTATTCTTAAAACAAGTTATATAACAGTAGCTGCTCCCAATGCACCCACAGCTACGGGAGGTACGGGTTGTACCCCTGCAAACATTATGCTGAATGCAAGCGGTAGCGGAACGATTACCTGGCTGGATAGTGCCGGCAATGTGGTCGGTACAGGTGCTTCCTATACCACCCCGGGGATTACACATACCACCAACTATTATGCAACCAATTCATCTGTATCCAGTACTGTAAGCGGAGGACCGGCACTGAATACGACATTGGGTAGCGGAGGATATCTGAACTCACCTCACTATCTCATCTTTAATGCAAGTACTGGCTTTACTATTAAAACGGTGGATATGTATGCACAAACCGCTACCGGTTCATCGCCTGTGGTAACCCTTTCCGATTCAACGGGTACAGTACTTTTAACACAGAACGTGAACCTGACTGCTGCGGGACTCAATACTGTTTCTCTCAACTTTCATGTGAATGCAGGATCCAAATACCAGCTGGCAGCTACGGGAGGAAGTATCAACCTGTATCGTAACAATGCGGGAGCTGTTTATCCTATCAATGTGGGTTCACTGGCTTCTATCACCGGCACGGATGTATCATCCAGCGCTCCGGCATATTACTACTGGTTTTATAACTGGGTGGTTCAAAAAGATGCCTGTGTGAGTCCTGCCACCCTCGTAACAGCAATAGTATCTGCTTGTGCAGGGATTGCTACATTCAGCGAGAATGAATTGGTGGTATATCCCAATCCTGCCACCAACGATTTTATCATTCATAATGTTCCAGGAGAAGTGCTTGTTAATGTATTTGATGCCACCGGAAAAAAAGTTTATTCCTTGTATCAGGGAAATAAAGATGATATCCGCATTAATACCGGGGATTGGGCACAGGGACTTTATTTCCTGAGTGTTTCGGACGGAGAAAAATTAAGCAGACAAAAAATCATGGTGCTGCACTAATCTTATGTCGAGGCTGAATGGGCCTGGTTTTAAAATGCTCCCATTCTTCTGCCTCTGCGTGATCTTCTCCTGTTTTTTGGGCGGCGGATCAGTTTAGGATGATAATGACTCACGGTTGGCCCGGGTTTTAATGCGAGTTCCATAGGCTTTGTGGCATTCATGACTTTTCCCGAAACAGGCAAGGGGGCAGAAAGAAAAACAAGAAGCATTACGAGACAAAGACTTACGACCTGACGGAAGGATGCTTGTTGCATAGCGTATGCAACCGGGGGATCAGCAACCTGATCATCGCGAAACCGGCCGCACCCTTTCTTCCCCTGATTTACCTCAAAATAACGGATCAGCTCCTCTGTCGACATTTCTGTGAAATCAGTAACCACTGTACTGCACTTTTTACACAGCCGTCCCTGATCGGTGGCCGTCATCGTATCCCAGTTTTCATGACAGGGTTTTGGAATATGAATCTGCGGCATTGTCTGTTGCATAGGGGTGGATTTATACAGAAGACGCAGAACCACGAAAAAGGTTGCCTTAAAATAAATCCTTGCCCATCAGGTTGTTGGCATATTGTTGCCCCTGCACTGCCTGATGAGCAAGGAAGGAAAAAGATGATTCAGTTTCTCATAAACCTTTGTCCCCTTTTGTTGAAACAACAGAAAGAATCCCGACCCCGCTACTGAATAATCAATCTCTTGGTGATAATTGCTTCTGTTGTCCTGACGGAATAGAAATATATCCCTGGTTGTAAGCCGGAGCAGTCGAGCATTAAGCTATAAGTACCTGCCGACATATATTTTTGTTCCTGTTGTTTCACTACTTGTCCCAGCATATTGAGTGTTTCAACCGATAATTCCGTTCCTTTCGGAAGACCCACATCTACATTGGTCAGATTATGACAAGGGTTAGGGTAGTTTTGTGAAACAACCAGGGGTGCCGTTTTGTATTCCTGAATTCCAAGAGCAAGAGGGACACTGTTATCGGGGATGATAAAATCACCGGTTACAAATTGTGCACTGTCTATATAGTTCAGTTGCTCCGTCACCAGGGTTTGTGAGGTATCATTGCCCGGGAAGCCAACATAAGCACAAGGTATAGTATAATAGTTTCCACTGTTAAAGACATAGTAAGAAACCATGCCCTGACGCGTTGACGCGTCAGCCGAAGAACCTCTGGTAAAGTTACGGGGTGAAGTCCAGTTATTGCTCGTAAGGTCATAGCCTATTGACCACATATCCGGCATAATATTCCGCGTGCTGTATATGGTGTCGGTATCAAACCAGGTAAAGAAAAGCTGTTTGCCTCCGTTGTATGTACGGGAAGCATACAATCGGTTACCTTCTCCGATAAGACTGGATGCATTCGTTCCCTGCCCATAGGTTCCCTGAAAAGTCATTGGGTGTGTGATCAGTTTTTCATACCAGGTAACGCCTCCGTCTTTGGTGTATATATCAAATAACCCCAACTCTCCCTGTACGTATGGAGGAAGAAGGTAATAGGAATACATCTGGGCAGAATCAAATAAATTAATGTTGACCAGGATATGCAGATTACCGTTTCCGTCTACCACAGCGCTATGCTCAAACCCTGTTGTGTAGCGGAGGTGAGAGTTAAGCAGAAAAACATCGGCTGCATTCACATCCAGTTTGATAGGCGCACCCCAGGAAGCACCTCCATTGGTTGTTTTATGAACAACAAGCCCCAATGATGAATCGGGAGATGCATAATCCAGTTTTTCGATTGTACTGATGTATCCCGTCATGCCATCATCGGCAAAGGTGATTTTACTTTCATTGTACATATGCTTTCCTTTATTCGTAAGGGCAGCGGGAAGATAAACTTTGGATATCGTGTACGCGAAATCACGCGTGGCAGGGTTAAAGACTCCTTTTGAAATAATGACCGAGTCGTCCATGTCATAATTGGCACTTCCCGGAGCATTCGCATCCAGGTTATAAACAGTTCCCTGTTTGGTGACAAACATACTCGTTGGTATATAGTTCCATGTATTGGAAACAGCAGACGAGGTGAGGGCATTTTTTGTAGGAGGATGTATTCGACTGAGCTGATCAACACCAAAAACATGGCCGCCCCAGGTTATACCAGCACCGGGGTTGCTATTATCCAGAGACGGAGCGAAATATACTTCATAGGCTGAATCCGATTGAACATTTCCTATGGGATTATAAATGACTCCTTGCGGATAACGAGCGTTGAAGTATTTGGATTGTGGGGTGGCATCGGGAATATAGATAGGACCGTTGTTCTTGGTCCAGGTACGGCCCATGTCTTTTGACCTGTCATAGTAGAGGTAACCGGTATTACTTATTGCGCCTGTATCACGGTGAGTAAGAATGACGGTGTTGATGGTAGGATCGGCCCAGAGGTATTGACGGTTTCCGATTGTTCCTAATGCATTTGGCTCCTGTCCAATGGGATGGATTGCAATAGAAAACGCCTGAGGGGCCCGTTTGATTTCATGAGCGTTTTTCTCCAGGGGTGCCAGGGGCGAAGATAGAGCCGTTAAGGGTATAGTACCGGCTTCAGTGGTGCGTATCTGATCGGGCTGTTTATAGGCCTGATATTCATGTTTCGTCTGGGCGTTGGATAAGAATGCAAAACCCGTTGCGATAAGTATCAATATGGAATTTTTCATAGTTCAGGAATTTTCATGTAGGATTTAACGTTGTTGTTTGGTGTGTTGACGATTTTGGGGACAGTAAAATATTTTTGGATTCATTTGTTTTGTATAACATATTTATGACTGATAATTTGGAATTCGTCAGAACTGAGAAGAGTGAACAGAGGAAATAACTGGTTTGATACCTTCTCTTTCATAAAGTGATTGGCTCCATCAATAAGTTTACAGCCTAGGATGAATTTTTTAAATAGCTATATCGGGTTGGATGTTGGAAAGAACGATATTGAATGAACTGCAGAGCAAAAAAATAATAACCTGATCAATGTGCCTATCAGCAAGGTAAATAATGAATTAAGAGTTTTTAGATTTTAGTTTTTGTATTATTAGCTTTTGAGCACCCTGCTCGGATACAAAATAGCTTGTGTCATTAGGACATTCAGGAGATTTCATCTTATTGTTTGATTGGAGAAATATTATATATGAGATTTTTCTGCAAAATAAAAGAAATGGATAGGAGGGGATTTTAATTTTTCACGGGAAGGGTTAAGCAAATGTTTGGAAGTCAGGGCATTCGGAAAATAAGTAGAAAGTAGAGGCCCTGCTGGACATAATATAATGAAGATTCCAGGGAAAAGTAAAAGGTTGACAGATAATGAGGAGGGGATATCCAAATAGATTTATTTTTTTACTAATTTGCGATGCGACCCAGCTCCCGATATCATGCATAAAGTAGTTTTAAATTTTTGCGAACTTTTTATTCGGGAGGATAAGATTCTTCAGATTAATATTTTTCCTGGAACAGAAATGAGGGAGAAGGAATCCAGATTGATTGAAGAAGCTGTATTGAAGCTAAACAATCAACAGCCTTGTGCATGTTTGGTATTTATCGGCGATTTTGTGCATTTTGGAAAAGAGGCAAGGAGTTATGGAGCTTCTGCTGAAGGGGCCAGTGTGATTAAAGCTGCTGCTTATGTGGTGAATAACGCAGGACATAAACTGGTCGGGAATATGTTCAAGCAGGTAGACAAACCAATCAGACCGGTAGAGGTTTTTTATGATGAAGCGGAGGCCATAGCCTGGTTGCGCAAATTTATGCCTTGATTTTTTTGACAATGAGGATGAGGGGCGCTCTGGCTTGTAGATGAGCCACTGTTATCAGGTAGTTGATAAAAGAACCACAATGAGTCGTGTATTTTATTCAGAATCCATATTTTTGCGCTTCTAGAGTACAATTCAATATAGAACGAATAGAAGTTAAGTTGGCATGAGAAAAGTACATAAAAGGAGGGGTAGATTGGTTCTTTTGCTCCTGGTAGCAGCTATAGCCGGCATGGTGGCATTGTTTCTGACAGATAATAAGAAACCAAGCGAATTCAAAGAAACCCGCTCCGGATCCAAGAAGTAAACATCCAATGATCTTTTTGGCTTGCAGCATATTTGAACCTTCAACGAAGGTTTGAAACCTTATCTATTTCCACTCCGCACCATCCTAATTGTCTAATTATCAGCAGTAAGGTGTTGGTTTTATCAACGAACCTCTGTTTCTGACTTCCAATATGTTTCAACAATTGAGTTGATTGAAGCATTCCCTTCCGTTAATTTTATTGCATACAACAAACCCAAATACCCAAAGCCTAGTTGAAGTATCTGATTTGTTATCCCGAACAAGCCTGAAAGAATAGAATGAAATGAATGGAATTGTTGATTCTAAAGACTTTCAAGGTATTTGTCAAAAAAGGATAACAGGATAATAATAAATAATGAAGACGGATAGAGAAATTATTTGATTCTCTGAAACGTTTAATAAAAAGAGACGTTGAAAATAGTAATCCAACATTCACCCTCTAAAATTAAATTTATGAAGGCGCTGCAAATTAAAATTGTTGTGGTTATCCCCGTTTAAACGGTATTCCTTAATTCTTAGTAGCTGTTGTCTGCCATATGTGGCGCAGGTAATTTGCGAAAGAAGGTGAGAAACTGCTGATGAGGAACAGAAAGACAAATACGCGATAGGGC
This sequence comes from Bacteroidota bacterium, assembly GCA_013288325.1. Classification (GTDB taxonomy): domain Bacteria; phylum Bacteroidota; class Bacteroidia; order Palsa-965; family Palsa-965; genus Palsa-965. The sequence continues at coordinate 11,253 of JABDCB010000051.1, read as the reverse complement.
GTGAGTCTGTACTGTCTTTTCTTTGCAGAAGTAATCCATCGACACGCTTCCGATGCGGTATTTTAGGAGTTCTTCTTCTGTTTTATTGACTACCGCAAAAATGCCGACTGGTTCTTTCCCTTCATAAAGTTCATCTGCCAGCAATCCATTTTCCATCAGAAAGATCAGATTTTTCCGGATATCTGTTTGGGTACGTTGCCTGAACTCCTGTACAGCCTTTTTTCCCACAGCAGTGCTAAGGAGTTGGAAGACTAATTCCTGGGCAAAGGCGTTTACTCCATTCATATTATAGAGAATGCGGATGTTAAGCTCGGCATTAAACTCCTTGTTTTGGGAGTGAATAAACCCGATACGCTGACCGCTAAGCCCCATTGATTTGCTGAAACTTTCGGTTATGATAACATGTTCCAGACGGGCAAGCTGGCTGAAGAGATCGTCCTTGTCCGAATTAAAAACATACCGGTATGGACTATCGAAAATAACCGTTACCCCATGTTCGTCGAGCTGACGGATGGATTTCAAGAGGAAGTTATCATCCAGTTTCGCGCCTGTCGGGTTGTTCGGATCGCAAATTACAACAGCTGTATTTTCATCAATTTTTTGTTCCTGTGCAAGTTTCACCAACTGCGCTAAATCGTCGTATGTTTCAGTGTCAACTCCTCTGATCTTAGCCAGTTTCGCATAACTTCCCCAGTAATAACGCGCAAAATAGAGGGTATTGAGCCGAAGACACTGGACTGTCAAATCCAGCCCCGACATACCACCGGCAACAATGGAGATATTTTCAGCCGAACTCTGCCCCAGAAAATAGTGCTCCTTAATGGCATTTCTTAATTCAGGTAAACCCTGGTTCGGAGGATATACCTGGATACGGGTGGAATTGAAATCAATGGATGCGATTACCTGGGTCAGATCAATTGTGCATACGGCATTCACCCCTCTGTTCAGGAAAAGGTATTCCAAGCCCTCTTCCTCACTTTGTTTTTTTAGTTTGGCTCCTATCCCAACGATAGAGGAGAAGGTGGCCTCGCTTTTGTTGATTTTCATTGTGTTGGTGTGTTAAGGTATAAGCTCCAGAGCCGCATTGTGCAATGCATTGGCTCTTCCTGATGGATCGGGATTGTCCTGCCACATCGGAATCCACTTATGCACCGTACGTGCACATGATTCCTGAGGGAAATATTTGTGAAAAATACGGCGCATGTAAAAAGCTTCTTTGCTTGCCGGCGTATTGTAAGGAAAGTATTCTGCCGCTTTTGCAAAATCGGCATCGCTTACTTCTGCTTCACAATGTGCAACCAGACGATCGATCCAGCTATATCCTACTCCGTCGGAGAATTGCTCTTTCTGTCTCCAGAGAATACTGTCCGGCAGGTAAGGGTCTTGTTTGTCGTCAAATGCCTTGCGCAGAATGTATTTTTCAATTCTTGCTTCCTGTTGTACAGAGCCCCGCTGTGCCCGTTTTAATTTGGGAGAAAGACCAATCACTTTTTCCAGTAAGTCACGGTCCAGCATCGGTTCCCTGGCCTCGATTCCATTGGCCATAGTGGATTTGTCGGCCCTCAGTACATCGGCTGTATGCAGTAGCCTTACCCTTCTTTTTGTTTCCTCCTGAAAGGCAGAATCGGACGGAGCATTATAGAAGTATAGATAGCCTCCGAAAATTTCATCTGCTCCCTCTCCTGACAATACCATTTTAACACCTTGTTCAGCAATGTATTTGGAAAGAAAATACATAGGAGTACTGGCCCGTATTGTGGTTATATCATACGATTCCAGATACCAGATCAGCTTTTCAATCAAGGCTATTCCTTCTTCGGCCGTAAAAAGGACCGCATGGTGTTTCGTCCCCAGAAAACGGGCCACTTTGGCGGCGGCCTGCAAATCCGGGGCATCTTCATTCAGTCCAATCGAAAAGGAATGAAGAGGCTGACCAGTACCGCGAAGTTTGCGTTGAACAATCGAAGCAATGAGGCTTGAATCAAGCCCTCCGGAAAGGAGAACCCCGAAAGGGACTTCGCAATCGATCCGTTTTTCAACGGCTTGTTCAAGAAGCTCCCGTATGCCTTTAGATTCGCTATCGGTTGCAGGTTCTGATTCCCATTTGGGATGATCATATTTTACAAATCCTTTTTCAGGTGTATAATAATGTCCCGGAGGAAATGTTTCAACCGTAAGACAAATGTCATGTATTGCTTTCATCTCTGAAGCAAACCAGAGTGCGCCTTCGGCATCGGATCCGTAATACAGCGGTTTGATTCCGATAGGGTCTCTTCCTGCAATAAACGTCTTATTGTCATCGTCTATAACAACAAAGGCAAACATCCCGTCCAGAAGATGACAGAAATTATCTCCTAAGGCTTCATAAAGGTGTACAATCACTTCGCTGTCGGAAGCAGTCCTCAATTTCACTCCGGCTAAGAGAGGTTCTTTCTCCAGATTCAGGTGGTTATATATCTCTCCGTTATGAATGACCCAGGTATTCCGGGTTCCCTGAATGGGTTGACGACCGGTTTTAAGATCGGTGATTGCCAATCGTTCATGACTCAGGATTCCGGTTTCTGTGACGAGCATATCCCGTTCATCAGGCCCCCGGTGTCTCATCCTTGCCGATCGTTCTTTGACCAGGGATGGATCCTTTTTACCTATAACAGCGAGAATTCCACACATGATAAGTTTGTTTTATTTACTTGTTTTATTGATACAAATGTATTTCAAGGTCTAAATAAATACAAATAATATACGTATTATTAGAAATAATTAGTAAATTAGCAATTGAAGGTTCGTTAATTGAAAAAAAAATAAAACACCATGCAAAAAGCGCCAGAAGATTTAGAAATTGATAAACTGGATAGGGAGATCTTATCTATTCTTATTGAAGATGCCACCGTTCCATACACCGATATTGCCAAAAAACTGCTGGTATCCGGAGGAACAATCCATGTAAGGATGAAAAAATTGCAGGAGATGGGAGTAATTAGGGGAAACAATCTGAATATTAATCCTGCTCGGGTTGGGTATGATGTATGTGCTTTTTTGGGAATCTATCTCAACAAAGCATCGGAATATAAAGATGCGGTAAAGGAGCTGGAGAAGATTCCGGAAATGGTTGAGATGCATTACACTACCGGTACTTATAGTATGTTTGCCAAGATACTGTGCAGGGACACGAAGCACCTACGAGAAGTTTTAAATGAAAAGATACAAGTGATAAAAGGGGTACAACGAACGGAAACATTCATATCGCTGGAAGAAAGTATTAAACGACAGATTAAAATCATTTGACTTTCAGAACCGGAGGAGTATCTTTATTCTTTATTCAATCAGACACTAACCGAATCTGCCAGCCAGCCATATGGATCATCATGAAAAACATTTAAACAGTTCAGATACTATCCGGGATATTGTCATAGGCATGTCGGATGGTCTTACTGTTCCTTTTGCCCTGACAGCCGGTCTTAGCGGGGCAGTGAGCTCCAATACCATTGTTATTACCGCAGGTATAGCTGAGATTATTGCAGGTTCCATTGCTATGGGCCTGGGTGGTTATCTGGCAGGGAAAACAGAATACGATCATTATTATGCAGAACTGAAAAGAGAATATGAGGAAGTGGAGACAGTTCCTGAAAAAGAGAAAAGAGAAATTGAAGAGGTACTGGAAGAGTATGGTATTTCAGCTGAAGTGAAACGAAATTTTGTGGAGGAGTTGGCGTTAAATAAAGACAAGTGGGTTGGTTTCATGATGAAATTTGAGCTTTGCCTGGAAGAGCCTAAGAAAAATAGGGCACGTAACTCTGCTATGACCATAGCATTTGCATATATAGTTGGTGGATTAATACCGTTAAGCTCTTATTTTTTTACCACCCTTCCTCAAAATGGATTGTATGGATCTATTGTCGTTACTATTCTGGCATTGATGATTTTTGGTTATTTTAAAAGTAAAGCAACAGGTCAGCCTCCATTAGCTGGCGCATTAAAAACAACATTGATAGGCGCCCTTGCTGCAGCTGCAGCCTATGGAATAGCCCGACTTGTTTCTTGAATGAGTTTTAACGGTATTACTAAGTCTTACTTCCATGAAGACCGTGATCAGCAATAATGAACAAACCAAGGAGCTTGTAAATCTTGTTTTACAAGGAGCTTCCGAGGCATTCAATACTTATAGGAATATACCCGGAGACCGGAAAGCGGATTTTTTGAACAGCATTGCCGCCGAAATTGAATTACTCGGAACATCGCTTATTACACAGGCCATGGCGGAAACTCATTTGGGCCCGGAACGGCTCATGGGCGAAAGGACAAGAACCTGTGCTCAGTTAAGAGCTTTTGCAGATATGGTGAAGGAAGGTTCATGGGTTGAAGCGTGTATTGATGGCGCTCTTCCGGATCGGAAACCTTTGCCAAAGCCCGATATGCGGAAGATGTTTATTCCGTTGGGACCCGTTATTGTTTTCGGAGCAGCCAATTTCCCATTTGCTTATTCCACGGCCGGAGGAGATACAGCCAGCGCTCTGGCCGCCGGATGCCCTGTAATTGTAAAGGCTCATCCCGGACATTTGAAAACATCTTCTCTTGTTGCCGGTTGTATTCAGAGGGCCGCACTAAAAAATAACATCCCTTCTCAGGTGTTTCAACATATTGAGAAGACCGATTTCGACACCGGACAAGCATTGGTATTGCATCCGTTAACGGAGGCCGTCGGATTCACCGGTTCCTTTGCCGGAGGCTATGCCCTTTATAAAATGGCCGTTAATCGCGATAGACCTATTCCTGTTTTTGCTGAAATGAGTAGTGTAAATCCGGTTTGTATTTTGCCCGAAATAATCCGGAAACAGGCAAAGGGTATTGCGGAAAAACTGGCCAATGCAGTGACAGGAAGTATGGGTCAATTTTGCACCAAGCCTGGATTGCAGCTGTTGATAGAGGAAGAAGGATTTGAAGATTATCTGGAAGCATTACGGCATAAATTTTCCACGGCGCAACCTGCTGCATTGTTACATGAAGGTATTGCCTCCACTTTTTATAAACGCAGAAATGAATCAATAGGAACCGAAGGCGTTAAACTGGAGATGTCCTCCAGCCTGAAGGCCTCGGTTCAAGAAGGCTATCCTTCACTTATTTCTGTTTCAGCATCTGATTTTATTCGTCAGAAGACTCTACATGAGGAGGTATTCGGCCCATTTACCCTGATCATTAAATGCAGGGATAAAAAAGAATTGTTGGAAGTGATCAGATCTCTTCACGGGCAGTTAACCGCAACGATAATTGGAACTACGCAAGAGTTACAGAATAACCGTGATATCATAGATGCCCTGACTGATAAAGCGGGACGTATTATCATTAACGGAGTGCCTACCGGACTTGAAGTTTGCCCTTCCACAGTGCATGGTGGGCCTTTCCCGGCAACTACGGATTCGCGTTTTACAGCGGTAGGTATTTCATCCGTAAAGCGTTTTGTGAGACCACAGTGTTATCAGAATTTTCCTTCAGAATTATTACCAAACGAATTAAAGGATGAAAATCCCCTTGGCATAAGAAGAATGGTAAACGGAAGCTGGGAAGACCCTGGTAAAAAATAAATTAACGGATTATCAAAAGCATATGAAAACAAAAAATGTATCGGGTACCGGGAAGATGAATAAGATTATGGCGGGCTATCACATGCTGATGATATTGTCGCAGGTAGATGGTTACTTCGCCCCGGAAGAAGGAAGGGTCATTATTAAATATCTTCATGATACATTTCCGTTTCGTCTTAACCTGGATCATGAAGCGGGTGTGTTGGGTAATTTACAACCCAAGGACTACCATGTTCATTTTGTAACATGCATGAATGATTTTTATGAAGACTCTACTGAAGAAGAGCGAATTCATTTCCTTGATTTTGCGGCTCAACTTGTTGGTGCCGATCATCAGGTGACTCCGGAAGAAAATCAATACCTGGCAGAATTATTTGATGCCTGGGATTCCGGTCATGCAGAGTAAGCTATCCTGATAATTACTTCCCTGTCAATTTCTTTATTTCATTCAGCTTCATCATGGCCTCTATAGGCGTGAGGGTATTGATATCCGTTTTCAGTAATTCTTCCCGTATCTGCTCCAGAACGGGATCATCCAATTGAAAAAAGCTTAATTGATAGTCAGTATCTTTGGATGATGCCTGTTTACCACCAATAGGAGTAATTACAGCCCCGTTTGTCGCATTCAGATTAGCACCGCTGTGCGAGCTCTCCAGTTGTTTTAGGATTTCCTGCGCCCTGTTCAGCATTTTTACGGGCATTCCGGCCATCTTCGCTACATGGATACCAAAACTATGCGCACTTCCACCGGGAATGAGCTTGCGCATAAAGATGACTTTATTGCCGGCTTCTTTAACAGAGACATTGAAATTTTTGATTCGCTTATGTGTATCTGCAAGGGAATTTAATTCATGATAGTGTGTAGCAAATAGCGTCTTAGCTCTGGCTGTGGGATGATCATGAAGATATTCAACAATGGCCCAGGCTATGCTGATACCATCATAGGTACTTGTTCCGCGACCTATTTCATCCAGAAGAATAAGACTGCGGTCGCTGAGATTGTTAAGAATGCTGGCCGTTTCATTCATTTCGACCATGAAGGTGGATTCTCCCGATGAAATATTATCGGATGCCCCGACCCGGGTAAAGATCTTGTCAACAAGTCCTATTTCAGCATGTTTGGCGGGAACAAAGGAACCCATCTGGGCAAGCAGAACGATTAATGCGGTTTGACGGAGCAATGCTGATTTACCGGACATGTTGGGACCGGTAATAATAATGATCTGCTGGTTTTCACGATCCAGAAACACATCATTCGCAACATAGCTTTCACCAAGTGGCAATTGCTTCTCAATCACAGGATGTCTTCCATCTTTTATATCCAGCTGTGCATCTTCGCGGAGGTGAGGGCGAACATAATTGTTTTTAACAGCTATGGCGGCAAAGGAAAGAAGACAGTCAATACGGGCGATAAGCGAAGCGTTGAGCTGAACAGGCATTATGAAATCGCTTAACCAGAGAATCAGGTTGTTGAATAATTTGGTTTCCAGCGACAGGATCTTTTCTTCCGCACCCAGAATTTTATCTTCGTATTCTTTCAGTTCCGGAGTAATATAACGCTCCGCATTTGTAAGCGTTTGTTTTCGCATCCATTCTGCCGGTACTTTGTCTTTATGCGCATGCGTTACTTCCAGGTAATAACCGAAAACATTATTAAACGCTACTTTGAGTGAAGGGATACCTGTTTTTTCGGATTCCCTTTGTTGAATTTTAAGAAGGAAGTCCCTCCCGTTAAAAGCAATTTCGCGTAGTTCATCCAACACCGGATCCACTCCGGATGCAATAACATTGCCTTTAGCAAGTAAAAAAGGAGGATCGGGTTGTAATTCTTTTTCCAGTCTCTCCACTACGCTGTGGCAGGGGTTGAGCTGTTCGGCTATTTTGACAAGGGCCGGATCGCCTGTTTGTTCCAGCAAAGAACGGATGGGAGCCATAGCCAGCAAGGCTCTTTTTAATTGTACGGTTTCTTTAGGAGAAATACGACCGGTGGCCACCTTTGAAATCATCCGCTCCAGATCGCCTATCTGGCTGATCTCTTCATTCAGACGAGCAGATAGTTCTGGGTGATGTAAAAAATGATCCACGCTGCTCAACCTTTCATCCAGGGGTGCTTTATCTTTCAGGGGTAGTGCCATCCAGCGTTTAAGCAAGCGTGACCCCATGGGAGAAACGGTGGCATCAATTACCTGAATTAATGTTTTCGCATTATCATTGGCCGAATTGAAAAGCTCCAGATTCCGAATAGTGAAACGATCCAGCCAGACATATTTTTCTTCTTCTATCCTGGAAATAGCATTGATGTGTTTTACCTTATCATGCTGGGTATCGGCAAGGTAATGCAGGGCAGCACCGGCCGCAATAATACCGCAATCCAGCTCATCTACCCCAAAGCCTTTTAATGACTTGGTACCAAAATGTCGTAAAAGGGATTCCTGTCCGAATTCAGTTGTAAAAGCCCAGTCATCAAGGCCAAATGTATAAAACTTGTCCCCGAAATATTCCTGGAAAAGTTTTTTAGTGCTTTTCTGAAAAAGAATTTCATTGGGGCGGAAACTTTGTAATAGCTTATCGATATAGTCGGGTCTACCCTGTGCTACCAGAAATTCACCGGTAGAGACATCCAGGAAACTGATTCCGCAAATAGCCTGATCTCCTTTTGAAAGAGCCGGAGACAGATGGACGCTTGCCAGAAAATTATTGCTGCGGTGATCAAGCGTTTTGTCATTATAAGAAACACCTGGTGTTACCAGTTCCGTAACACCCCTTTTTACAATGGTTTTGGTAAGCTTTGGATCTTCGAGCTGATCACAGATGGCCACCCTATGTCCGGCCCTTACCAGCCGGGGTAAATAAGTATCAAGCGAATGATAAGGAAAACCGGCCAGTTCGATAAAGGTTGCCGATCCGTTGGCTCTTCGTGTAAGTACAATGCCCAGTATAGAAGAAGCTTTTATTGCATCCTGTCCGAATGTTTCATAGAAATCACCTACTCTGAAAAGAAGAAGTGCATCCGGATACTTAGCTTTGATCTGGTTGAATTGTTTCATCAAAGGTGTTTCCACCTCTGCACCTGAACTTTTCGTACTCGATTTGGTTTTTGACATTGCCCGTAAAAATACAAAATCAGGGCAGATTCATATCCCACTAATTGTAAGAAATTGCTGACAGCGACCCTCTTATTTATCGACGACTGGTTTATTATCCTCTTTGAATGATCTTCTTTTGACCTCCAATTTTTTTTATATAAAACATCGCCATATTTAAACGATTGTTTAATTTTGGCACCGGAAAATCGGAAAGAAATGAGCGAAGAAAAGAGGGAACATATTTTGGATGTTGCAGAGGAGCTGTTCGGACATCATGGTTTTGAAGGAACTTCCGTTCGGTTGTTGGCAAAAGGAGCCGGGGTGAATGTAGCGATGATCTCCTATTATTTCGGGTCGAAAGAGAAATTATTTCAAGCTATGGTGGAGCGGAGGGCCGGTGTTACGCTCATGGCGTTGAAATTTATAAATGCCAAAGAACAGGATCCCTGGAAAAAAATTGAAATGGCTGTGGACCATTATGTCGACAAAATATTTTCAAATATTGGCTTTCAGCGAATTATGTACCGGGAGTTATCACTTGATCAGCGTTCCTGGATATCAGAGGCCATTTCAAATATAGTATTTCAAAATACCCAGGAAATGGTGAGTATAATTGAAGAAGGCTATAAGAAGAAAGTATTCCGAAAGGTAGATGCCGAACTGACGGTGGTAACCATTGTAGGCACAATTGCTAAGGTGACATTATCTTCTCTACTGTGTTGCAGGATATTAGGTGAGGGAGCAACGAAGGACATTACGGATGATTCGCACAGAAAGAGAGTGAAAAAGCATTTACATGATTTGATGAAGGCCCATTTAAGAAAACCAGATAAGGCGTAACCGATAGGGGATTAAACAAACGTTTATATTCGTTTAACATATGAGAACAAGATTGATCCTATTCCTGTGCATAATCCCACTCCTTGGCATTGCCCAAGGCGTAAAAAAGATCAAGTTGGAGGACGCCATCAAATTGGGTCTGGACCAAAGCCGAAGTCTTAAGATTTCGGAAAGTAAGATGGCTATTGCAGATTCCAAATATGTTCAGCTCAAGGATATGGTGCTTCCAAAGGTGAACCTTTCTGCAGGATATGCACGATTGAGTGATGTCACGCCTTTTGTTTTTCAGCTGACCCCTACTTCCGAGCCAATCACATTTTGGCCGGTCATTTTAAATAATTACAATTCTCAGGCCTCTATAAGCGAGTCGGTTTTTAACGGGTTGCGTCTCAAGAATGGAATTCAAAGCCAGCAGTATTTATTGGAAGCCGCAAAACTGGATTATGAAAAAGACCGGTCGGATATCATATTCAATATCGTGAGTGCTTTTTTCAACCTGTATAAAGTGCAGATGTCAAAAGGGATTGTGGAAAGGAGTCTTGCTCAGGCCGATGAACGGTTGAAAGAGATAAAAAACATGGAACAGCAAGGGCTGGCATTGCATAATGACGAATTAAGGGCTGAGTTGCAACGATCCAATATGGAGCTTACCGAGATTGATATTAACAGCAACCTGGAAATAGCGAACTATAATTTTGGAGTATTGACCGGGCTGCCGGAAGGAACTATTGTGGAGATTGACTCCCTGGATTTGTTTAAGACAAATGATTTTAAAGGATTTCAGGAATATATTCAGTCTTCACTGGACAAACGGAGCGACTTAAAAGCCGCGGATTTACGGAAAAAAGCTGCTGAAGCTAATTTGAAGGTGGCGAAGGGCAACTTGTTTCCTACCTTAAATGTGGGTGCAAATTATTATTATGCTAATCCCAATCAACGCTATATCCCTCCGGTAGCCGAATTTCATGCTACCTGGGATGTGGGGGTGAATCTGAACTGGAACCTGACATCGCTTTATACAACCCGCCATTTGAGTGAAGAAGCTCAGTGCGAAATATTACAAAGCACTGCCGTGCGTGATATGCTGGCCGATGGGGTACATATGGAGGTGAATCAGGATTTTATCAGCTATAAACAAAGCATCAAAAAAACGGAGGTGGCTCTGCGTTCCACCAAACAGGCGGAAGAAAATTACCGCACCACCCAATCAAGATATGCCAATCGGGTGGCTCTTTTGAGTGATCTGCTTGACGCTGAAGTATTATTACTTCAGGCAAAACTGAATCTGGCTTATTCAAAGGCAGATGCGGAAATTGCGTATCATCACTTACTTAAATCCATCGGGTCCAACTGAATGCACCAGAAATAGCCAATATGAAAACAGAAAACGAAGCAAAGAAAAAAAGCAAGGTACTTCCGATTATCCTCATTGTCGTTGTGATTATAGGAGGCTTTTTTGGAATTAGAACCTATATATACGGTCAACATCACATAGAAACGGATGATGCTCAGTTGGAAGCGAACATAGGTCCTGTTCTTCCGCGTATTGCTGGGTTTGTGACAGATATCAGGTTTGAAGATAACCAACGGGTAAAGAAAGGCGAGCTGCTGCTTTCGCTGGATGACCGGGATTTGAAAATTAAAGTGGATCAGGCAAAAGAAGCAATAGACAATGCGAAAGCTGCTGTTCAGGTGGCAAAGGCAAATCAGGCATCGGCTCAGGCATCGTATGAAGCAGTAAATGCAAA
>JABDCB010000050.1 GCA_013288325.1 Bacteroidota bacterium | reverse complement strand
ACGGCCATCCCATCCCTGATCCCAGGTATTTGTTTCCCAGATCTGGTTGCCCCAGCGATCATAGACTGTCATGTGATAGTTGTTGGGATCTACACCCAATCCTTTGGGAAACCACAAATCGTTTTTACCATCGCCGTTAGGGGTGAATGCATTGGGAACATAAAAACTGAAATCGGGATGAATACATAAGGGACCGTAAGCGGTGTCTTTACAGCCATAGCTGTTTTCTACGATTTGGATAGAAGTATAGCAACCGGTATCGGTGTAGGTATGTCTTGGGTTTTCAAGGGTAGAGGTTGTTTCCTGAAAATCGCCGAAGTTCCATTTCCAGGAGTTGGCACCGATAGAGCGGTCGGAGAAAATGATTTCCGAATTGAGGATAGTTGCAGGCTGAGGGCCCAATATAAAGGCTGCTTTCGGCTTGGGCCAGGTATCAATATAGTTGGGTCTGGTAAATGATGCGGGGCATCCGTGAATATCCGTAATGGTTTCGGTAACAGAGTAAATTCCGGCTGTAGTATAGCAATGCGATATATTGCTACATCCGCTTCCTGTTGTGCCATCACCGAAGATCCAGACTGCGGTAGCACATGCAGGGCTTGCAATGCCGGTAAAGGTGGTACAAAGCGGAGAGCATCCCGCGGTATCGGTAGCAGTAAAAACAACAACCGGAGCGGGATAAATTTTAACGGTATCAGTTGTTCTGGAAGGTGGTGTGCCACAACCATCGGTTACCACTACGGTATACGTGGTGGTGGTAGTTGGGCTGGCAATTGGGTTCTGTACAGTAGTTGAACTCAACCCGATGGCTGTGGACCAGGAGTAGCTGTATGAACCGTTTCCTCCGCTGGCATGTGCATACAGCATAGCCGATTGTCCGGGGCATAAACCGGTATCGCCGCTGGTCACCACCAGTAACGGAGGATTCACAATGATGGTTGCTAAAGCAGGAGGCGAAACACAACCGTTGGCATCAGTAGCTGTTACCGTGTAGCTGGTGGTTGTAACCGGACAGGCAGGAGAAATAGCAGGAAGTGTGTTAAGAGTCCAGGTATAGGTATAACCGGGTGTACCTCCCGAAGCGGAAGCTGTTAATGGCATACACTGGCCAATACACAATGTGGCTGCAGTCATAGGGATCGCAACAACAGCAGTGGGCTGAAGTATAAGGGCCGAATCTTTGCTTGTACAACCCAGTCCATCGGTAAGTACTACATAGTGTATGCCGGCGTTGAGGTTGGATGCGGTAGCAGTGACAGATCCGGTAGACCAGGAGTAGGAATAAGGCGATGTTCCGCCTGTACCACCAGCCAATGCCGATCCGTTGCTGCCTCCGTGGCAGGTCACATTTTGCGTAGCAATTATTTTTGCTTGTGCTCCTGGGGTGTTACCCACAATCATAGAATCTTTGGCAGGGCAGTTGTTTGCATCGTGTACAGATACAACATAACTACCGGGTGTTACATGGGGATCGCTACTACCGGTAGCACCGGAACCACTCCAGGAGTATGTATACGGAGCAATGCCGCCCGACACCGATACCGAGTCGGTACCGTCAGCCAGGAAACAATGAGCAGGCACAGAGAACATGGTGAGACGGATAGCGGTAGGTTGTTTTATAGTGGTGGTGTCGGAAGAAGAACAACCATGGCTATCGGTAACTGAAACAGAATAAGATCCGGCACAAATACCGTTACAACTGGGAGAGGTGCAACCGGTATTCCAGGAGTAGTTGTAAGGAGAAGTACCGCCGGTGGGAATACAAATCAATACCCCATTGCACGATCCATGACAGGAAGCAGCTACACCGGCAGCAGAAATGCTAAGCACTGCGGGTTGTGTAATGGTGATGCTGGTTGTTTGTGTACATCCGTTGTGATCGGTAATGGAAACAGAATACAATCCGGCCGATAAACCGTTAGCGGTAGCGCCGGTAGCACCACCGGGGCTCCAGGAATAGGTATAAGGTGCAGTTCCGCCAGTTGCTAAAACGCCCGCAGAACCGTTATTTCCACCAAAACAGGAAACGTTTTCGGGGTTAATAATAGATGCAGATAAAGCAGCAGGTTGTGTAACAGTTGCCGTAACAGATGAAGGGCAGTTGTTGACGTCTGTTACTGTACAGGTATATGTTCCTATACAAAGTGCAGAAAGGGTATTGCTTGCGCTTGCTACCGGGTGCCAGGAATAGGTGAGTGTTCCGGTACCACCGGAGGCTGTTACAGCAGCCGATCCGTTACAGGAACCAAAACAGGTTACGTTATTGACCGATGCTAACGAAACAGACGGACCGCTCAGATTGGTGACAGGAACAACGGCATTGATACGGCAGAGATTTATGTCCTTAATAACACAGGTATAAGTACCTGCTGTAAGGCTGCCTGCAGAGGCGCCGGCACCGCCGGAAGGAGTCCAGGAATAATTATAAGGAGGAGTTCCTCCGCTAACAGAAACACTTGCAGAACCATTGGAAGATCCACAGGTAGAAGGAAGAGAAGAAACAGGAGCTGCCAGTGCAGCAGGCTGTGAAATAGTAACGGTACCGGATGTGTTGCAACCATGATTATCGGTAACCATACAGGTATAGGTTCCGGCAATAAGTCCGGATGCTATTGCAGAAGAACCACCGGAAGGAGACCAGGAGTAGGAGTATCCGGGTGTTCCTCCGCTGGTGGTGATGGTGGCAGAACCATTTGCTCCGCCGTTACAGGAAGCAGCAATTCCGCTGGTTGTGACAGCCAGTGCAGCAGGTTGTGTAAGGGTAATAACTGCAGGAGTAGCGCAACCCTTATGATCTTTTATGCTACAGGTATATGTACCGGCCCCCAATATGGAAGAGGTGGAAGCAACACCTCCTGCGGGCGACCAGGAATAAGCATAAGGAGCTGTTCCGCCGGATACATTTACGGTAGCAGATCCGCTCAGGCTACCGTCGCAAGGTTCGTTTACCTGGGTGGTGGTAAAAGCAAGGGCTGTGGGCTGACTGATTATTACCGTTCCTGAATTCGTACAACCACCGGCATCCGTTACATAACAAGTATATGTTCCGGCACTCAGACCCGATGCTGTTGATCCGCTTCCACCAGCAGGAGACCAGGAATAGGTATAAGGCCCCGTTCCTCCGGTAACCGTAACACCACCTGTTCCATCAGCACCGCTGTTGCACGATACATTGGTTTGGGAGGTGGTTATGGTGGTTCCAGCCGGTTGTGTAATGGTTACGGAGGTTGTCTTGGTGCAACCGTGTATATCGGTAATAGTGCAGGAATAGGTACCGGCGGCTAAACCGGTGGCTGTAGCGCCGCTTCCACCAGCCGGCGACCAGGAATACGTATAAGCCGGTGTTCCTCCGGCAGGTGTTACCGTTGCCGAACCATTGGAGCCTCCGCTACATGATACATTGACCTGAGCTGTGGAGGCTGTTATAACAGCCGGTTGTGCTATGGTTGTGGTGGCTTTGGCCGAACAGCCGCTGGCTGTGGTAACGGTTACCGTATAGGTGCCGGTACTTAAACCGCTAATGGTAGATGAGGTGCCTCCCGAAGGACTCCATGAATAGGTATAAGGTGTAGTGCCCAGGGTGGCTGTAACGCCGGCTGTACCATTTGATAAACCGTTACAGGTAACATTGGTTTCTGTTACGGTTAAGCCGGGTGACACCGGAAATGAAATGGTTGTATCCATGATATAACTGCATCCTCCTCCGGTGGTAACAGTTACCTGATAAGTTCCGTTTTGATTAATGGTAACCGACTGGCCAGTGGTGGATCCTACAATACCTGCTCCGGGAGGCACTTTGGCCCAGGAATAGGTAACACCACCGTTGGGTGCAGTAAATGTAGCAGAAGGTGCCGCAGGGGGGCAGGAAGGAGGTGTAGTAGCAATAAGCTGTAAGGGGCCGCAGGTAGCATCTATATAGGCATATCCAAAGTGTCCTCCGTAGATACACCCTGCTGCGGTAAAGCGTACGGTCACATTCGTCCCGATATAAGGTTTAAGATTGAGTGTATTGGATTTCCAGGGCAGATAAAACACGCTGGAGTTAAGAGACGAGGTGCTGTATCCGGGAGGGGGGGTACCATTATTACATTCCTGGTAGTATTGTAAACAGGGAAGAGGATTGCCCAGGTTGTCGAGTACCTCTACCCTGAAATAAGGTTGTTCGCCGGTAGAGTGACCACCGTCGTGAAGCACCACCGCATAAGAATAAGAGAACATGGCATTGGAGGTAGTAACCGGGAAAGATTGCTGTATATATTCACCACCGCTACACAGGTTGGTACCGTCATAAGCACCACCCGAACAGGAATAAGTTCCGGTATAATCGCTTCCGCCATATTGGTTGATGGATTCTCCGCCAAGCCGTTCGGCATCATTACCACCACCAGGGTCCAGCTGAGGAAACAGGCCATAAGGGTCGTTACCGATGGCAGACGTTACGATGGTGTGATAAGCACAGGAACCTTCGGGTGAATTTGTTCCCAGGGTAGAGATGGTAGGAGACAGGATGGCCAAAGGAGTGGACGAGTTTGAATTATAACCGTAAGCACCGGTCCATCCGGTATAATCACCGGTTTCGAAATCGACATTATTACAGGTAGATAACAGAGATGGGTTAACCCGCATAAACAGGTGTCCGGCTTTTTCCTGTTTGGGTAAAGGCAAATGATATTTTAAACGGACAAAGGTTTTTTCCTTTGCATACATCAGGTTGTCCTGCTCTTTTAAAGTGAGGTGATGCTGCTGGGAAAAAAGCAATACGTCTGTATAGGTCTTTGCAAGATCAAACCCCTGAAGTGTATCACCGGTATAATACTGATACTTGACGGGATTCTGAGCCAGGCAAAAAACCGGAAGAAGTAAAGAGAAGAGAAAAGAGAGTAGTGTTTTTTTCATCGCGTATCGGTTTCACAAACAGTCAATCAGAATGAAAAAGACGGAAATAAATTAGTTGGAGGCGAAACGGCGAAATGCTGTATTTACTATGTATACGTATGTGATTCGTAAAAGTTTGCTTTTTAATAGTTTGATAATGTGAATAAGAAAAAGAGAAAAAATAAGCAGGGGGAAACCGATGGAAATAAAAATGGTTAACTGCCTGAACAAGCTGCCAATATTGGTATTCACGACAAATAGTGAACGGTATTTAAGAGAAAAGTATACTGCCTTGCTTGGGGCAATTGGAGGTTGAAAAGCAAAGAATGGGGCAAAAAAGTGCGGTATTGAACAGCCGTTGTTAATAATGTGCATCAATTGTTAACAAGAGGATAGGGCATTATGGAACAATGACTTGTCCTGTTCATAAGCCCGGCCGACGATACAATCTACCGCCTTTACTCATCATAAAAGGAGCTGGCTGTTGAAATAAGGTTTTGAAACGGACTTTTATCCTTTTACTGAACATAGCAGGATACCGTCTAAATTTGCTGAGACAACAGATATGAAAAACTATGTGCCAGCCGATGAGTTAAAACTGATCCACAGTGGGAGCGACTATTTTGACGTGCTGGAAGAGCTGATTGTGAATGCCAGGGAACGCATTGATATACAGACCTACATATTGGAATATGACCAGACCGGGAAAAGGATCGTTTTGTTGTTGAAAGAAGCCGTGCAGCGAGGGGTGCGGGTTTCTTTGCTGGCAGATGCTTTCGGGTCGAGCGGATTTCCCAAAGAAAGATTGAAGGAAATGGAGCAGTCGGGTATACGTGCCCGTTTGTTTTCTCCTCTTTTTTCATCCGAGGCTATTTCCTTCGGGCGTCGCCTTCATCATAAAATAGTGGTGGCAGATAATACGGCTGCACTTATCGGAGGCATTAACCTGGCCGATAAGTATCATGGATCTCTTCCAAGCCCTCCCTGGCTGGATTATGCTGTTCTTATCCGGGGACAAGCCTGTGGCTATCTGACCGAACTGTGTGAATCTATTTACGACCGGAAAACAGAGTTTCTGCATGGGAATCTGAATCCGGAAGGGCGAAACGGAGTTATTCGTTTTCGCAGGAATGACTGGATAAAAGGAAAAAACGAAATACACCGGAGCTATCTGGAAGCCATTATAGGAGCAGAAAAATCAATCACCCTGGTGGCCAGTTATTTTTTACCGGGAAGGCTGTTTCGCAAACTATTAAAAGAAGCGGTTGCAAGAGGGGTGCGCATCCGGATTATTCTGGCCGGGAAATCGGATCTGGCTATTATTCCGTTGGCCGAGAAATATCTTTACTATTTCTATCTGCAAAACAAGATTGAAATATATGAGTGGGATAACTCGGTGATGCACGGAAAAGCAATGACGGTAGATAATAGATGGACTACCATCGGATCGTATAACCTGAATAACCTGAGTCATTATTTAAGTATAGAGCTGAATGTGGATATCACGGATCAGCATTTTGTAGAAACATTTGACAAACATCTGGACGAAATTATTTCCACCAAATGCAAAGCAGTTACCCTTGACACCTTTCAGCGAAAAAGAAGTTTGTGGTTCAGGATCAGGATTCGCCTGGGATATGAAATATACAAATTGCTGATGGTGTTTATGATGCGCAAAAGAGTGATAGAGAAGAAGACTGTAAAATCCGGCAGAGGAAGGATCTGAGAGGCGGAGGTCAGCGTTTTAGAACAGAAGTTTCAATCAGCTGTTTCAGCGCAGCAAAGTGTTCCTGCCCGCAAATACGTTCCGAAATAATATCCACCAGGTTGTTTGATTTGCCATACAGATAAATGGCATTTCCGTTTATTTCATAAAAACCGAAATGTGACCAGGCCAGGTTTGTTTCATAATCAGCGTTTTTATAGGCGATACCCGATTCGGAATAACGGAATTCATATTCCGTGGTCTTATCGCTGTTCACCCTTCTTATATACCTGCCTTTGGCGCTGAAAAATTTGATAGCCCAGAAAAGGATCATCAGGACACATAAAAAGAAAGCAACGGAAAAGACGGGCATGGATGTGATAGCATAGGCGCCCAGAAATGCAAACCCCATAAGCCAGTATGCTTTCATAACCGGGTTGGTACGGATAATCCGCTTCCACTTATAGGCAAAATAGGTATCAACAAGGGTCCTTTGCAGATCGGGATTTCGTTGAATGATAAGGGTGGTCATAAAGAGATGCGATAACGAAAACCAAGATACAATAACAATATGAATAAATTAAGCGGCTTCTTGTTCTTTACGAGTATTCATCATTTTCTCATTTTTATGTCCTTTGTTTTCTTCCAATTTTAGAGGATATGCTCGATTAAAAGCCTCCTGAGCCACTTTAAAATGTTCAGAAAGACTGCGAATTATTTCCTTGGAGAGGCCCTTTTTATAGCTGAGAATTTTGCTTAAAGTTCCCTTATTAATGCCTAATATTTTCATCATATCTTTTCTTTCAAGATTATGATTTTCCATAAGGAATTTAATGAGTTCAATGGGGTCAACGTCTTTAGACTTTAAATTATTCCTTTCCCAATCATCTATCAAAAGTTCAAGAAGCTCCCGCTCGTTCTCATTTTTGTCTGTGGGTTTCTCCCACAGCTTGATAAGCCTATTGGTATATTCCTTATACTGCTTTTTACTCTTAATTACCCTGATATCTTCCATTTTATTTTCGTTTTAAAATTGACTAATAATCCGTTTCTGCTCATCTGTCAGCGCATTGTATTCCTCATGTGTCCCAATCCAATTAACATATAAATGCACTTTTTTAGTCTTACTCTTTTTGTAAGGACAACCAAATTTGTATTCACAAATTATTCGAAATGCATTTTTTCCATTTCCACCGACATCAAATACAACCCTGTCACAACCATTTCCAAGCAAATTTCCCTTTGCTGTCTTCGTTATTTCTATCGGTTCCTCCCAATTTGCATATTTTATAGCGGTTAACCACGCTGCAAATAGTTTTTTGCCATTTGAATGGCCATTGGCAAAATCTTCAACGGTGTCTTCTCTAAAGAGTCTTATTCTCATATAAGATACGTATAAAGTTACAAAAGGTTTCACAAAGGGAAACCTTGCTAGGTGAAACAATCCTTCATTATGCGTAATTAGGTTGTAAAAAACTCAAAATCAAACCACTATTTGGATCTTAATCCGGATTCTAGCGATCAATTTTTTGCGTCATTTTGTGACTGCCCATATCATGCAGATCTCCTTCTCCGCTATATACCCTTTAATTTTTTTTCGACCCCCCGGTTTTGTAAAATGCGGCAGAGAGCTGCTGAATTTGCTTCTGTAACCACACTGAGCTATATAGATACCCAAAACAAAAACGCCTCCCTGATTCAGGGAGGCGTTTTTTATTCTAAAAGAGCCTGTTAAGTTAAAGGTTTAATTACCCTTACCAGTCAGGACTTTTTAAGTATACCGTTTATTCTTTATTCCTTTATCAGCATCAGATAACCGGTAAAGTTATATTGTTTGCCGTCGTCACCTTTTGCGGTAATGATGTAATAATAGGTTCCGTTAACAGCAGTGGCTCCACCTGACGTGCGTCCATCCCAACCCTGGCCGGGGGCAAACAATTCCGTCATCATCACACCCCAACGGTCATAGATCTTCGCATCAAATTGGCTGATACCCTGATAACGAACCTGCCAAACATCATTATCTCCGTCATTGTTAGGAGTAAAGATATTCGGTACGGTTATCCACGATGGCAGATCGGTAACGATTATCACTTTGGTGTCAGTGCTCTTACAACCGTGTGAGTCAGTTACTACTTCTGTAATCGTATAGGTGCCGCCGTTATTATAAATGTGATTAGGATCTTGTCCCGAACCGGTTTGTCCATCACCGAAATTCCAGGTCCACGAAACAGCTGTTGCAGAACTGCTGTCGAGGAAGTTAACCGGCAGCGGAGTATATCCGGAATAAACACTCGGACCGAAATCAGCATTGATATTATAAGTTCCAACAGAGAATACAGCCGAAGTAACACCACACATATTGGTTGCTGTTACCGTATAGTTACCGGCAGCATTCACAATAATGGTAGGTGTTGTTGCCGACGTACTCCATAAGTATGTGGTGGCCGGAACAGTTACCGGTGTGGAGTTGGCAGTAAGCGTATCCGATGTTCCGGGACAGAAGGTAGGGAGACCCGTTACGGTCGGAACCGGTGGAGTATAAAGTGTCAGTGCGTCGGTGGTGTTAACGGTTCCGCAAGCATTGGTAGCGGTAAGCGTATAGGTTCCACCGCTCTTAGCGTAGATAGAATCGGCATTGGAGCCCGTTGGGTTCCAGGTATAGATGCAACCCACGCCGCCACCGGTAGCAGTTAACAAAAGACTATCGCCCTGACAATAGGTAGTAGGTCCCGCATTCAGCACTACCGGAACAGGTACTGTTCCCACATTGGTTACGGTATCTGAAACAGGATAGGTACATCCCAGGCTGTCTTTAATGGTACAGGTATAGATGCCAGGAGCAAGACCTGAAATGCTTGCTGTGGTTTGTCCCGAGTTCCAGGAGTAAGAATAGCTTGGGGATCCTCCACTGCCGGCTGCTGTAGCCTGACCGTTGCTCAATTGACAAGAAGCATTGGCTTGTGTACCGATACCGGTAAGTGCAGGAGGTTGAGTAATGGTGAAGTTAGCTGAATCGATACAACCGTTGGCATCCGTTATTACACAGGTAGAGGTTCCGGTAGAGAGACCCGAAGCGCAACTTGTTCCCTGACCTGTAGGCGGGCTTGGTATCCAGCTATAATTGTATGTTGATGTTCCTCCCGAAGGAGTTACACAGGCCATACCGTTATTGCTTCCGTTACAGGTGATATTAGTTGTGACAGGATTTGCAGCCAGCACATTGGGTTGTGTAATGGTAAAGCTTTGCGTAGAGGAACATCCGTTGGCATCCGTAATAGTACAGACATACGTATTCGGACAGACACCGCTTATGGAATCCACAGTACTTGCATTGTTGGACCAGGAATAGGTATACACCGGCATCCCGCCTGTTACATTCACTTTTGCAAAACCATTGCAGAGGTTGTTACAGGTAACGTTTGTACTTAGCGGAGCCGGAGTGATGGCTGCAGGAGCTTTGATGGTATCTACTTTGGTAACAACGCAACCGGTAGCATCATGAGTAACGCAGGTATAGACGCCGGCACACAAACCGCTGATGCCGGGTGTAGTGGCTGCGTTGGACCAGGAATAAGTATACGGAGCTGTTCCGCCGCTTACCGATACGCTGTCTTTACCGGTACATGTTGCATTACAGGTTGGGTTTAAAGCAGCAGAGGTAACGGCCGGAGAGCCCGGGTTGGTAACGATGGCTGATGCTGTACCGGTACATCCGTTGGCATCCGTAATGGTAACCAGATAAGAGCCGCCGGGAAGATTTTTTGCCGTATCGGTTGTCTGTGGCGGAGTTGTATTCCAGGAATAAGTAAGCGTACCGGTACCACCTGTACCATTGGCTATAGCCGAACCGGTGCTGCTTCCGCAGGAAGCGCTTGTAGTGGTAGGTGTTGCGGCAATAGCCGGGGGAGTAGTGATCACAAAAACCTGACTTGTTTTACAACTGTTGTTATCGGTAGCTGTTACTGTATAGGTATTGGCGCACATTTGGCTGGCATTGGCTGTACCTTGTCCCGCACCAGGTGCAGGGCTCCAAACAATATTGATAGGAGCAGTACCACCCGTTACATTGATGCTTGCGGTACCGATACAGACACCGTTACAGGAGTTGTTCACCTGGCTCAAAACACTGGAGCTCGGTCCCGCTGCGGTAGTGATGGCTACTGTATAAGTCTGTTGGCAGAGGTTAACATCGTTAACAGTCAATACATAAGTTCCCGCGCCCAGGCCGGTTGCATTGGCTGTTCCTTGTCCTCCTCCAGGAGCCGGGCTCCAGGTATATCCGTATCCGGGTGTTCCTCCGGTAACGTTTACTGATGCAGTACCCGTGCTAGCCACGCAGGAAGAGGTGGTGGTACTACCGGCTGCTATATTGAGTACGGTAGGTTGTGTAATGGTAAATATCTGTTGAGTAGTACAGGAGTTTGCGTCGGTAGCCACACAGGTCCAAGTACCGGCTGTAAGACCGGTAGCCGTTGCTGTACCTTGTCCAGCTCCCGGAGCTGGAGTCCAGACATATCCCGTTCCTCCGGCTCCACCGGTAACATTCATGGTAGCCGTACCGTTATTGCCTCCGTTACATTTTACATTGGTTTGAGATTG
Source organism: Bacteroidota bacterium (assembly GCA_013288325.1). GTDB lineage: Bacteria > Bacteroidota > Bacteroidia > Palsa-965 > Palsa-965 > Palsa-965. The sequence continues at coordinate 8,991 of JABDCB010000050.1, read as the reverse complement.
GGTGGAACTCAGCACAGCCGGTTGTGTAATGGTAGCTGTTTGTGTTGTGCCGCAACCATTACTGCCGGTTATATAACACGTATAGGTATTCGGACAAAGACCACTTGCCGTAGCTGAGGTGCCACCACTTGGAGACCAGGAATAGGTATAAGGACCAACACCGCCGGATGGGCTTACAGTAATCTGTCCGTTGCAGGATCCGTTACATGTTACATTAACAGGAGTATTGGTAGCAGTAGGTGTTCCCGGAGGAGCGTTGACAGTAAAGGTTCCGGTAACGGAATAAGTAAATGGACAGGTAACCGAACCGGAAACGGTTACGGTATAGGTTCCGGGAGCAAGACCGGAAACAGTTTGTGTATTTCCTCCTCCGCTCCAGGAATAAACATAGGGAGCGCCGCAGAAAGAAACGGTTGCAGTAGCGCTTCCTGTAGGCGCACCGCAGGTAGGTTGTGTAATGCCTACTGTAAGACCACCTGAAACGGATGTGCATAAATTGTTGATGGATGCAACAAACGCTTTTGCAGCGGTTGTTCCACCGCTGGCAATAATCTGTCCGTTAGGTGATAATGCAAGATCAAATACCACATCGGGTAAACCGCTGATAGTATTGATAAGTGTCAGCGTCTGATCGTATACATAAATGTTTTTGTTGGAACCAACATAGATGTTTCCGCATTTATCACACACGATACCTGAGTTTACCTTGTTGGAGGTAAGACTGTTTGTACCGCCGGTAACCGTGGTTGTTCCCAGGTGTGCACCGGAGTTCAGATCCCATTTGTCCAGATTAAGTCCGTCGGTGGTGTAAAGGAATTCGCAGGAAGTGGCAATGGCATTCAGTCCCACAGAAGCCGGAGCCTTGTGGTTTCCATCGGTGTAGTGATAGCCTGTTTTTACATTGAAAACAGTAGAGTAGCCGGTTGCGGGATTCACACAAAACAGGCGGCCGTGATTTCCTGCTGAAACATAAGGAGAAGGAGGATTTTTTGCTCCGTTCAGGTTACTGTCTGCAGTAAGATGATAGATGAGGTTATTAGGAGCCCAGAAAGAAGAGATGATTTCTCCGAAGTTGTCATTTTCCTGCAGCGTTCCTTCGGCACCGTTAGCGGTGTTCAGATTTTCATACGTACTCAGATTGAATTCGGTGGCGGCAGGACTGCCATTAAAATATCCTCCACCCGATTGGATCAGCTGTGTTTGTGCGCAGTTAAAAGAGAGCGTCCAGGATTCATACAATTGGTTAGTGGAACCGGTGGCAGTAAAGCTTCCCCATACCAGGGTACTGCCGGTAGGATCTATCTTACAGGTATTATAATATCCGCCAGAATAAGCCCCAAGACCGATGGTTACATAAACATTGCTGGCATTATCGGCACCTACATCACCTTGTTCAAACTGGCTGTATTCAAGATTGCCAATCAAATCGAGTGTCCATTGCAAGGTACCGGCCGAATTATATTTAGTAAGGTTAGAACCATTGGTTCCTGTTGAATCGACGGAGTAAACCAATACGTTATTAGCGGGATCGGTAGCAACATCATCTGCACTTTGAGAAGGAATAGTCCCGGGAGTAATGGTCCAAGGGTCGATAACGGTGGTGGTGGAAATAGTTTCATGTCCCGGAGCCAGCTGAAAACCAACAGTGTTTTTTCCGGTTAAGAGGAAAGAAGAAGAAAGGTGTTCGCCGGATGCCGAACCGATATAAGTATCGGGAGCCATATCGGTGAATGTTCCATAAGGAGTGGAAAGCAGGATATTGTGTTTGTCATCCAGTACCGGTGTGGCACCGTCATAAGCCATCTTAATCTGTGATGGATTCGCGCCCGGGTGCAGGATACAGGAATACTTCACACCGCTTTCAGGGTGAATAGTGTATTCAATATCAATGTTGGGGTAAACGTTTTTATAGGTAATTTTTTTATATCCTTTTGCATTGCCGATGATCGCTTTTCCCTTATCTTTTTCCGTCAGGTTGAGGTAGTTGAAATAATTGGGCAATACATCTTCTGCAACAATCTCCGGGTTTGGGTTGGCACCAACCCAGTTCATACGAACGTAGCTTGCTTTGGTCAGGTAATGCTGTTTCTCCAGTTCTTCGTTTTCGCTCTTTTCGGTGAAATGTTTTTTCTCAATGTATTGTTCCCATTCTTTGTCCGATACATTTTCCCATTTCATGATTTTGTATACCACACCATGAGGAGTAAAATAGATACGGGAGTCATTATCCTTAACACCGTAACGGATACCGGAAACAGAAGCCCCATCAATAATATCAAACTGTCCCAGGTTTTCAACAAAGGAAAGACTGCGGGAGGCACTTGCATTCTGAAGCCAGTTTACACTCGCCTCTGAACTTTGTTTATTACTTCCGAAGTGGAGGTTTTCTGTTGTAGGGTGTGTGACAGCCTGTAAGGCAGTAGCCGGACTCCAGGAAGGAGCAGTGGTAGTTGTACCTGGTTTTTCAGATGTTGAAACGGATTTATTTTTCAACCCCTGGGCCTGGATGACGGCATGAGCCGACATAAATACCAACAGGAATAAGTAACACAGGCTCTTTGTAATGTTTGTTTTCATACCGATAGAATTATTTCAGTTGATCAGCACCAATACTTTCCCGGCTTTTAAAAAAGCCAACAAACGATGTCCTTTACCCTATAACGTAATTGGGGAAAAAAGCCAACAAAAAATCAATAATTTATTTTTATACGTGCAAACGCTAGTCGGATTTGGTATCACAGGGATACCTGAACGCCACCCATCTATTACTAAAACATTAACTGGATATGACGAATTTAACGGTTTTTACCAGAAAAACCTACAAAAAACGAAATAGTAACAACCCTTTTACTGTCAACATCCTATAAAAACATCTGGTTTTAGATAAAAATGGCGTCCAGGAGAGCGGGAGCGAAGACTGAGAAACAGACATAAATGTACCGTGCTCTTAATTCTGTTTAATGGATATTCTGTTCCTGATCATTGGGAAGATTTGAAAAAGGGTCCGAAACACCCTGGAAGAGGTAGAAATTGCAGGTCTTAAAAATTCATCCCGATTCCTTAGAAATCAGTCCTATTATCAACTGGTTTTTAGATAAATACGGGAAAATAAATTCAGCATTCCGAAGTGCCAATCCTAAAAGGGGGTTTGCAGATTTACTTTTCATCTTTTTCCGGGAAAAAACAGTTTCTGAAAAAAGCCACAAGCTCCCGTTTCCTTCCTCTTTTACGTAGTCCATCCGTTTTAGTGCCGATTATTTGCTACGCCCAAAATCGTAATTATCAAAAAATCTGCATTTGAGATGCCCAAAAATGCCTGCTCGATTGTTGTACCCATATACGAGGATGAAGCGATCGAAAAAAGACAAAGGTGAAAGAAGGAAAATGAGAAATGGAAAAGGAACAATAAACAAGATGCAAATTGAATGATCATGGAAAAAAGAAAAAATAAGGCCAAAGAAAGTTTGAAGGAGAAAGCTAAAGGAAATGAGTTGATGTTGATTCACAACGAGCCGTTGTTTAAAGGAAACGAGTTGATGTTGATTCGCAACGAGTCGTTGTTTAAAGGAAACGTGTCGATGTTGATTCACAACGAGTCGTTGTTTAAAGGAAACGTGTCGATGTTGATTCACAACGAGTCGTTGTTTAAAGGAAATGAGTTGATGTTAATTCACAACGAGTCGTTGTTTAAAGGAAACGTGTCGATGTTGATTCACAACGAGTCGTTGTTTAAAGGAAACGGGTTGATGTTAATTCACAACGAGTTGTTGTTTAAAGGAAACGTGTTGATGTGGATTCACAACGAGTCGTTGTTTAAAGGAAACGTGTCGATGTTGATTCACAACGAGTCGTTGTTTAAAGGAAACGTGTTGATGTGGATTCATAACGAGTTGATGTGATCATTTAAAATATTCAGGATGATGAATATCTGTGTGATGCGCAAACACGGAGATTCGTCGGGTGCTGGAACCGGCGCGCGGAACGAGCATGCTGACAATCCTGAAAGTGCGAATATCCGGAAACGACGATAACGGAGTTAGTAACGTGCTATGCTGTGTTGTATACGTTACCGGTTTTTAATCAAAACAATGTCAAACTAAAAAACAAAAACAATGAAAAAGTCAATTGTAATTATAACAGTAGTCGTAGTTAAAAAGATAACCGTCGTACTGTTGCTGAATAAAAAATCCGTTTCACAACTGATAACGGATACCAAATCGTATGTGTCGGGAATTACGGCCAATCCGGGCTATTTCCCGACACCCAACCCCGCCATGGCTACCCTGAATACGGAAGTTGCCTCCCTGGAAGCGGCGGCCGTAGCAGCGGGAACCAAAGCAAAGGGCACTATTGCCGCACGCAATGCGGCACGAAAAACCCTGGAGCTAAGCCTGAAAGCACTTGCTTTTTATGTGGAAGGGATTGCCAATAACGATCCTGACCATGGAGCAGCTATAGCCCTGGCCGCCAACATGAAGGTGAAAACCTATACCAAACATCAGAAACAGGATTTTGTGATGGTGGCTACCAAAAATCCGGGAGAGCTGTTGCTCGTTGCCAAATCGGAACCGGGAAGGGTTACCTTCCTGTTCGAATTGAGCACCGATATCAGCAATCCGGCCAATTGGAAAACCGCGGCCGGTAGTTCCCATGCCAGAGCCCTGATTACCGGGCTGGTAAGCGGAACGAAGTATTATGGACGGGTAACCATGACGGATGGTAGCGGTATTCATCCGGTAGGGACTGTTTTGAATGCCATTCCGCTCTAATACGGATGCATGATTTAGTAAACAGGAAGGCTTCCGGAGCCTTCCTGTTTTTTTTGCTAGCAAAGATCATTTTTATATCCGTCGGGTTTTTCTAAATTGCGGCCTCTAACCATCAAGCCACCATGGAACTGAAACCCGAATTGATTGAACGATTAAAGCAGTTGGATGAAAAATACCAGGCCATGGGCCAGAATCTGAGCTCCTATCTGGATGGTTTACTGTATGCCGATTATCTGACCTATTGGGATTATATACACCTGGACACCTTGCTGAGCCTGCAATCGCCCAAAACCAGTTTTCCCGATGAACAGATTTTTATTTTATATCACCAGATTACCGAATTGTATTTCCGTTTGTGCATGATCGAGTTTGAACAACTGGCAGCACATCCTAAGCTGGATATGAATTTCTTTATTATCCGTCTGGGACGGATCAATCGTTATTTCGATGCGCTGATCAGTTCATTCGATATCATGGTGGACGGACTGGATGTAGAACAGTTTCTGAAATTCCGTATGTCGCTTCTTCCATCCAGCGGATTTCAAAGCGGGCAATATCGGATGATTGAGATCTGTTCAACCGATTTTGTGAACCTTATTACTCCCGAGCACGGCAAAAACTACAGCGGCACCATTACCGAATCCATGATTGAAAGTATGTATGAGCATATATACTGGAAAGCGGGCGCAACAGAATTGGCTACCGGAAAAAAGACCCTTACGCTGGAGCAATTTGAAAAGAAATATTCGGCCACATTCCTGGCCATGGCAAAGAAACATATAACTAAAAATCTGAACGGACTTTACCGTTCCTTGCCGGAAGCCGATCAGAAAAACGAAAAACTGATCCATGCGCTCAAACAGCTGGATGTAAGTGTGAATATCAACTGGAAACTGTCTCACTACAAATCGGCCGTTCGTTATCTCCAAAAAGATCCGGTTGATATTGCCGCCACCGGTGGAACCAACTGGCAAAAATATCTGCCCCCAAGATTTCAGAAACTGACCTTCTTTCCCGAACTATGGAACAAGGAAGAAATGGAAGAGTGGGGAAAGAGTTGGGTGAAGAAGAATGTCTTTAATCAGTAGGAATCCTGATTTCTAATTAAAGCATTCATTATCCCATTCCTGTTCGGAAAAATTTTTCCGAAATGTCATTCCCAGAAAAAGTGTAAACCCGAAAAGGAAGATGAGGGTATGCGCAAAATAAGCAATACGATAGTACAGGATTTGTTCCGGATTCGTTTCGTTGCGAATGATCCAGCTGAGCGGGGTGATAAGGGTGATGATAAAGCTAAGCGCAAACAAAGCATAGGCGGTGGTATAGATGTTTTTCAGGGGCCATACCAGCCATTCCCGGTACCAGGCCAGATCATGCCCCCATTGATGAAGCAGATAAAATGAATTCTCTCCCACCTGGGCAAAAAGCAGGGGATCTTTTTTACAACGATCTTCCAGCTTGAATAAATGCGGGGGAGCTATCATTTTAAATTTTTCCACGGTAAGTCCGTTCTCTTTTTCAAAACGATTTATTTCAGCCAGGGCATCGTACGGAAACTCATTTTTAAAATAGCTGCTGTCCAGAAAACGCAGACGGTAGCGGGAGCAGATTTCGTGAATTTCTTCTTTTGAAAAAAGACGCTGGGGATCGTAATTCCGGAGCGAGACAGGCAGAGGTTTTGTATAGTTGGGTGTGGTGAGACGAGCCAGTACCTGTTTGTCTTTTTCTTCCGAGTGTTTCAGAATGTTTTTTACATCCGACAAAAGGGAATGAACAGCACCGTGTTGCAATTGTCTTTTTCTGAGCAGCTCGTCCCGTATATTGATTCCCTTAAAAATCATGTCCGGCAGTTTTTTGTCCCAGATCAAATGTAAGAAATCCGTTTTTTTAAAGAAAGCCCGGAAAGGGGAAATTCCCGGATGCAGAGGAAGGTCAAAATACCCCCTTTGAACAGCCAAATGTTAAAAAACGGCTCTGAACTTTCAAAAAAAATTGAAAGTTGTATAAATTTTTCTCGCTGGTTATCAGTAATTTAACAACTATTTTCAAAAACACCAGGCCCAAAAAGGCCTTCTCGATTGTTATACCTATGTACGCAAGATTGAAAAAATGACACGTAAGGAACACGACAAGTATTTATATCTATATGCGGACAGGCTATATCGGTTTTTGCGAAAGAGCAATGCGATAAGGGGGAAAGAACGCGATATTGTTCACGACTTGTTTTTAAAAATGATGAAGGACCTGGAAAACGTGGAAGACAGGAACGTAGAAGCCTACTTATTTAAAAGCGCCACCCGGATGAGTTTAAATGAGATCAGGCGATCGAAGCGGATGAAGAAGATACCGGAGGATTATGTAGAGCCGGCATTTGATCAGGATATGACAGCGTTCAATAAAAGAGAAATTATAGATGATGCGCTTGACCTGTTAAGTGTTGAACAAAGAACGGCAATAATACTAAGAGATGTGGAAGAATATGATTACGATGAAATTGCCGAGATTATGGAAACCAGCTATAATGCTGTAAAAAAGTATATATGCAAAGGCCGAATCATCATGAAAAGATATTTGGTAGATCTTGATAACCTGATTTGACATGGAAAATATAAACGAAGACAACTACGAAAGCTTCTTTCTGGATTACTATGAAGGACAGCTGAGTGCAGAACAGGTGGCAGAGCTCATGTTGTTTTTGCAACAACATCCGGAGCTGAACGAAGAATTTGAAGAGCTGGAGATTATCCCTATTACAATCGACGAAACCGGAGTTTTGCCTTGTAAAGAAGAGTTTAAAAAAGGGGAGGTCAACAAATATAATTATGAGGAATTTATGGTTGAGTCCATGGAAGGGATTCTGGATGAAGAAGGAGAAACAATGCTTCAAGAGTTTCTTCGGGAAAACCCCGAATACCAGAAAGACTGGGCCTATTTCAAACGCACGATAATACAAGCCGATCTCTCCATAGTATTACCGGATAAAGAAAAGCTAAAACGTCACAAAGGAATTATTATACCGCTTCGCACTTATCCTTATATGGCTGTTGCGGCATCCCTGGCATTGATATTCGGTCTCTGGTTTTATAATAAACTATCTGTTACCGAACCCAATACCAAGCCTTCTGTGGCCAATAACAATACGGTTGCACCGGCTCAAAACAAGCATGATGCTGTAGAGCCCAAACAAAATGAAACAGGGACAAAGGATCAAAGCGTGTCTTTAGCATCTGCAACAAATGTTATACAAGTAAAGAAAGAGCATACTTACAAAGAAGGAAACAGAACAACCCCGGATGTAAAACAAACTGCTCTTCTTTTTAATACCGTACCGGCCGAATTGATTCAAACGGAAAATAATCCCGATTTAGTAGAATGGGTAGAGGCTCCACCTAATTCTTCGCTGGTCACCTCTTCATGCGTCACCGTCTTTACCACATTGGGGCCGGTAACAAACATATAGGACGTGTTTTCTACCATCAGGATAAAATCGGTAATAGCAGGTGAGTACACGGCTCCTCCGGCACAGGGGCCCATCACGGCTGATATCTGAGGGATAACACCCGATGCCATCGTATTTCGGTAAAAAATATCGGCATATCCTCCCAGCGAAACAACCCCTTCCTGAATACGGGCTCCTCCGCTATCATTGAGCCCTACTACCGGTGCTCCGTTTTGCATGGCAAGATCCATGATACGGCATATTTTTTCGGCATGTGTTTCGGAAAGCGATCCTCCGAAAACAGTAAAATCCTGAGAAAACACATATACAAGCCGTCCTTCTATCGTTCCATAACCTGTTACCACTCCATCTCCTGCATATTTCTCGCGCTCCAGACCAAACTCCGTTGAACGGTGTGTCACAAACATTCCAATCTCTTCAAAGGAACCTTCATCAACCAGGAAATGAAGCCGCTCCCGGGCCGTCAGTTTTCCTTTTTTATGCTGCGATTCTATTCTCTTTGCGCCTCCGCCCATCTGGGCATCGGCAATTTTGTTTTGGAGATCTTCCAGTTTTTGAAGCCTATCGGCAGCCGCTTGCGTTTCTTTAATTTCAACTGTTTTCATATACAGGAATTTGGATGGGTCGATTACCGGATAGCCCCGGAAAATCCAAACAAATATACTTCATAATCGGGAACTCTCCTCCTCCGTTACCCTCTCTTTGTTAAAGCAAAGAGAGGGTATACCGGTAAGGAATAGTGAGTAAGGATTACCAATGGAA
>JABDCB010000049.1 GCA_013288325.1 Bacteroidota bacterium | reverse complement strand
AATTATATTCTCCTTTGGCAAGCTGCATAAGCACAGCCACCCCGGCGTTTATTCCTTCGGCATACTTTCCATCACGAAATTGCGGCAAGATCTCATGCTCAACAATCTTCTTACAGGTGATATCCGGTATAGCGCCTTCTAGTCCATAACCTGTTGTAATGTACACTTCCCCCTTTTCATCCCCTGTTTTGGGTTTGATCAGAAGCACAACGCCGTTATTTAGTTTTTGCTGACCAACAGCCCATTTGCGGATTAACCGGGTTGCATAATCGTTCGGATCCATTCCTTTCAGATCGCTGGTTATGACCACACAAATCTGATTGGATGTCTGATTTCCGAATTCCACCAACCTGTTTTCCAGATCCTGTGCCTGCTGAGGATTCAGAAAATTGTTCCCGTCGGCACTCAGGATATTGACCAGATGCGGGGGACTTGGCCGCTCCGGGATAAGATTATCCTGAGCGGTAACAGAGATGATACCGGTTAAAACAAGTAAACAGGAAAGGATAAAACGCATAGGGGCCCCGGATTAATTTATGAAAAGCTTACATCATTAGAGAGTTCATCCACGTCATCATCCTTATGAGGAAAATGTTCGCAAAGTTTATCTCCGGCCAGCTTTATCCCTTCGCACAACCCCTGGCAGAATCGTCCGTCTTTAAAAAGAGGAAGCATATGATCACGGATGGAATCCCAGAAATGATCATCCACCTTATCATGTATCCCTACGTCACCGTAAATAACAAATGTCCGATCCAGTACAGCCAGATAAAAAAGAACACCATTTCGCTCAGCTGTTTTTTGCATGCCCAAACGGGCAAATATCTTTTCAGCATGTTTCACGGAATCGCCCTTGCAATGGTTTTCCATGTGCACCCTGATTTCTCCGGAAGTGTTCTTCTCTGCTGCTACAATGGCATCACGGATTGCCAACTTCTCCGCTTCACTAAAAAATTCTTTTGCTTTTTTTTCAGCCATATTATTATTTCTTAAACATCGTATTTACATCAGGGGCTGTATCGGCACCGTCTTTCATTTCAAAAAACTGTCTCTCATGAAAGCCGAACATACCCGCCCAGATATTGGCAGGAAAAAGACGAATCGACTTGTTATACTTACCTACTATATCATTATAATCGTTACGCGCAGTGGTTATTCTGTTTTCGGTTCCTTCTAGCTGAGTCTGAAGCCCCATAAAATTTTCATTGGCTTTTAGATTGGGATAGCTTTCGGCTACAGCAATCAATCGCCCTAATGAAGAACTTACAGCACTCTGAGCTTGCTGAAACTTTTGTATGGATGCCTCATCCAGTTTACTTGGATCTATTGTTATCTGGGTAGCCTTAGCACGCGCTGCAATGACACCTTCAAGCGTCGATTTTTCAAAATCGGCGTAATTCTTAACTACTGCAACCAGATTTGGAATCAGATCCATTCTGCGTTGATACTGGTTTTCTACCTGATGCCAGGCCTGTGTTACTTCTACATCCTTTTCAACAAGGCTATTTCTTGTATTGCAACCATTCACAAAAAGTATGAACAGAAGCAAAAAAACAGATCCTAAAACAATTGTGTTGGTTTTCATATTTATTTGATTTTTTATAATGCTTGATCCTTTTCAGTTAATGATCAGACGAGTATTCCTGTCAAACCGTATACCACGCTTTTTATCTGCCATTATGTCCGTATACGCCCGCGTTAACTTATCCGGTACAAATATAAGATATTGACAATAAGTATTTTACAAAGGTGCATTTGTTTTACCAGGATACCCACACATTTGCGTAATTTCAGGCCATGCAAATAGCTGCTCAACGAACTTCTGCGCTGAAAGGACACCAAGGGGCTGTTTATGCCCTTGAAAAAGCTCCCTGGCCAGGTACCCTATTGTCAGGCGGAGCGGATAAGTTGATTACCGCCTGGAACCTGAAGGATGGGAGCCATTATCCTTTTATGGCGCGGTTTCCAGCTCCCGTTTATAGCATGTGTTACATCCCCGAGCTTCATCTTTTGCTTGCAGGTACATCAGCGGGTTCTATTCATATTATTGATATGGAACGTAAAGAGGAGGTGAAAATTCTGCAACATCACACGGCCCAGATTTTTGATATTCGCTACAGCTGGCTTCAGCAATCCTTCTATTCGGTAGGAGGGGACGGCAATTTTGCCATCTGTTCCATACAGGATCTAAGTTTGATCAGAATAAAAAGGCTGGCTGCTACCAAACTCCGGCAAATGGACATCAGAGCGGATCAAAAAGCCATCGCAATTGCTTCCGGGGATGGAAAGATTCATCTGATTGACCTGAGGGACTATAAAGAACTCCTTTCTTTTACCGCTCACGATCTTTCGGCCAATGCCGTTCGGTTTCACCCCGAAGGAAAAATGCTGCTTACAGGCGGCAAGGATGCTTATCTGAAAGTATGGGATATGAAAGAAAACTACGAGCTGAGTCATTCCATTCCAGCTCATAATTATGCCATCTATGCCATCTGTTTCTCTCCTGACGGACAACTGTTTGCTACAGCCAGCAGGGATAAAACAGTGAAGATCTGGGATTCTTCATCCTTTGAGCTTAAGCTCCGCATTAATCAGGAAAAACAAGGAGGGCATGTTAATTCTGTCAACACCCTTTTATGGTCGGATACCCCATCCTGTCTTGTTTCGGCCGGGGACGATCGTTCATTGCTTAAATGGGACATCTCGATTTCTTAATTTATTACCTTTACCAGAGTGGTCCTCCTCTCCTCACATATCCGTAACCTTTCAGATGCCGAACTGGTAGCTAAGTATAAGGAGTCGGGCGAAAATATCTGCGTGGGGGAACTTTTCAGCCGGTATATGCACCTTGTTTTCGGGGTATGCATGAAATATATGAAAGATGAGGATCTGGCTAAAGATCTGCAAAGCCATATTTTTGAACGCCTTCTCAGCGACCTGCTGAAACATGAGGTGGAAAATTTTAAAGGCTGGCTGTTTTCCGTTGCCAAAAACCATTGTCTGATGCATCTACGCAGCAGCCAAAGCCTTCTAAAAAACCAGAAAGCCTTTAAAAATGATCATAAACCGGATATGGAATCCATGCATGACCTGCATCATAACCCTGTACTGGAAAAAGAAAGGGAGCTTACCAAACTGGAAACCGGCATTCAGCAACTAAATGAGGAACAGAAGGTTTGTGTTGATTTATTTTATCTGAAAGAAAAAAGTTACAAGGAAATTGTTGATATGACAGGATATTCTCTGAAGGATGTAAAAAGCTATATCCAGAACGGGAAACGCAATTTGAAAATTTATATGGAGAAACCAGCATGAATGGTCCCTTAAACATATTATTTAACCCTCAGACAGCATGCCTTACCAAAGAGGCTATGTTTGACTATATAGACGGGAAGCTTACCCCGGCTCAGTGTCATGCCGTGGAAAGACATCTGCTTGACTGTGCTTTTTGTTCCGAAGCGATGGAGGGTCTGGAATTAGTCAAGGACAGAAGCAAAGTAAGCGCCTTCACCTTACCTGCTGAAAACAAGGATGCCGGATCCGAAAAACAAGGCCGTATCATTCGTTTGAATTTCAATGCCCGTCTTGCCATTGCTGCTATTATGATCCTCCTGATCGGCAGCTTTGTCTTTATGCGTTTTTTCCTGCCTGATCACAATTTGCCGGAGACGGCTCAATCAAAACAGGTTATTGATGAGAAAAAAGTAGATGGAAGCAATGCCGAGACTTCGGAAGATGAGACTTTCTCCCGAAATTTCGAACCCTTCCCTGCGCAGGATCCCGACGCAAAAGCAGAATTCACCCCCCCCCCCCTCCTCCCAAGGAAGAAGATAGGGTGGTGAGCGCATTGACACAAACATCGACCGAAAAAGGCGAAAGCAACAGCAATCGCATTTCTTTGATCCAGCCTGCTGCACCTATGGTTTCAAAGGAAAGCCCATCGGCCGGAGCGCCTGCAGGTAAAGCGGATGACGTTGGTCCATACCGGGCCCTGGAAAAAGGGAAAGAGAAAAATAATGAAACGACAAAAAAATCGGGTGACAAACAATCCCAGGGTGTACTGGCCGATGACATAGCACCTTCGTCGGAATCTGTAAGCGATAAAAAAGCAGAGCAGAAGGAAGTGCTGACCAAACAGCGGGAAATAACGGCCAAACCTATGTATAATGTAAACACGGTACGTGCCGACTCGCTATCTGCTTACCATGCTACTCCTGCCCCTGTTACTTCAGGGCAGACAGGAAAAGATGAAGAAGCAGATCATTACGTGACAAATCAACGGGATGCTAACAAAGCAGCTAATTCGGCTGCTCCTGCTCAAAAAGCCAGAAAATATCCGGCCGATAATTCCGGCGGATATGAGTTACGAGATAAAGATTACGCTGCTAAAAAAGTAGCTCCTGCAAAAGATACAGCCAGCGGCTATTTTAAACTCACAGATCAGACGATCGCCAATACCGATTCCACCCGTAAAACTTATCAAAAAAACGAGATTGTATCCGGTACAGGCACATCCGTACAACCTACAAGTCCTGTCACTTCCGGCAATTATGAATGGACGACTACTGCAACCAAACAAACAGTAGTTCCGGCAGTGAAAGCTCCGGCTAATACCAGCCAATCTTATTCCGTAGGAGGCTCGTATGCAACTACCCTTACACTCAGCAATACAAACGGAGCCACTAAAAGCAATACGCTTTTTGATGAAGCCATGGCAGCATACAGACAAAAAGACTTCATTACCGCCATTCAGAAATTAAACACGGTTATTGCCGCCGAGCCTGCAAACAACAGCGCTTTGTTTTATGCCGGAGTTTCACAATTGAGTCTCCCCACACCCGACACCAAACAAGCTATTTCCTGTTTTGATAAGGTACTCCTCTCTTCCGACAACAGCTTTGCCGAAGCGGCCCGCTGGTACAAAGCGCTTGCATTGATAAAGGATAAAAAGGAAGAGGATGCAAAGGTTTTACTTCAGGAGATGAGCAAAAAGCAGGGAGCTTACAAAGCTAAGGCCGATAAAGTGTTGAAAGATATAGAGGAAGAAAAGAAAAAATAACCCATCCTGCTATTTATTTCTTGTAATCTTAAACTCTGTCCTCCGGTTAATGGCATGCTCTTCATCCGAACATTCCACCCCATCGGCACATTTATTAAGCAAACGTGTTTCTCCAAAACCAACCCCTTTTATCCTGTTGGGTTTAATACCATGTGCCACAATATAATCTACTGCAGTCCTGGCCCGTTTGTTAGAAAGCGTCATATTAAAATCGGCAGAGGAACGCGAATCCGTATGGGAGTCTACCTCCACCATAAGTCCGGGATCATTCTTCATCACCTGTACCACTTTAGCCAGGATATTTTCGGCATCCGGCAGTATCTTCCAGTCTCCAAAAGCATAATAAATATTTTCGATAATGGTTATACTTCCGTTTTTTTGCCCGTTCATATCATTCTGAGCATTCTGTTTCAGTTGCAATACTTTAAGCCAGGGGTCATCCACATACACGGTGCCCATTAAACTCTGATCCTCCGGTAACACATCAAAATGGTAACCGCCTGTCTTGTTCTTCTTCACCTCTTTAACAACTTTTCCATTGGCATCCGTAAGAAATATCTTATCCAAATTCGCCAGGTGAGGATCATTTCCGTCACCAACTACGACAGAATAATTCTGATCGGAAGGAAGGCTGGTAAACTGAAAATTTCCTTTGGCATCTGTTCTTGTTTTCTGAACCACATTCCCTTTCTCATCCACTATAGATATATTGGTATTTACAATCGCATTTTTATTGCCCTCGCCTGCAAACAGCGCACCTTTCAGATCAACCCTTAAATCAACATCTGCAACGGTAATAGCGGACATGACATTTTTATCGCTTGAAATGATGCGATACCGGAATGAGCCTTTAGGTCCAACCATTGTTGTTCCTATTTCCTTTCCACTTTTATTGGTAATCGTAATTTTTGTATTCGTGGCAAGGGGGGAATCATTCTCATCCATCACAATCGCGTAATTCTGATCGGGAGGTAAATCTCTAAAAGCAAAGGCTCCGAATGCATTCGTAACTGTTTTTTGCACGACTTCTCCTTTTTCATTTTTCAGAAACACAACCTGATTCGCCACTGGTACCGCAGGATTGGTTCCGGAAAGTATATTACCTGCCAGATTAATCATATCATCAGCCGTTAATAATTCGGGTGGAGCATTCGGATCGGCAGGCAGATTGGTGTAAATAAATTTCTTGGTGCTTTTCCCTTTCACATCCACTACTGTTACCCGAATTGTTTTTCCCTGTTCATCTGTCATATAGGCTCTGGTCTTGCCTTTGAGCACAGGGTCATTTTCATCAAGCTTTATAGCATACCATTGATCCGTCGGCAGGTTTTCAAACTGAAAAAAACCATTTTTATCCGTCTTAATTATTTTCAATACTTGTCCTTCATCTGTCAGAATGCTTACTGTGGCAAACTGAGCCGGATCTGTATTATCCTTGCTGAACATGATCTTACCGGCAATACGCAGAAATTTATTTGTTACCTGAAAACTATAAATATCATCATTCCCTTTTCCACCCGGCCGGTCGGAAGTGAAATACCCCCTGCTAATATTATCATCGAATACAATACCGAAATCATCCGTAGTACCATTAAGAGGAGCTCCCTGATTGGTTATTTCCACCCATTTTCCATTCCTTAAAACAGCAGAAAAAATATCCATACCTCCAAAGCCGGCATGACCATCTGAAGAAAAGAACAAGGTGCCATCCTTACGCATATAAGGAAACTCTTCATCTCCCGACGTGTTAATTTCCGATCCCAGGTTTTCTGGTTTGGACCAGGAGTCTCCTGTCTTATGGCTTACATAAAGGTCCTTTCCTCCAAAGCCCCCTGGCATATCGGAAGTAAAGTAAACCGTAGTTCCATCCGGCGACAAGGCAGGATGAGCAACCGAGTAATCATCACTATTGAATGGAAAGGCCTCTATATGTCCCATCGTTTCATCGCTGAGGGGAGCAAAATAAATCTTGGGATGATTGGTAAAATGCTTGCTGGCAACATGTTTCTTTTTATCAACCCGGTTAAAAGCCATCAGTTTCTGATCCCCGCTAACAGAAACAGGGCCATTATGTGTGTTGTTATTTAGATTTCTCGGCATCTTCTGAATCTGCTTAAAAGAGGTGGAATCACCTTTGTTATTTTTAAAAGCAGCATAATAAACCGATAAAAAGTCTGTATTGGTAGACTGATTGTAATCAGATCCCAATAAATCTACTGTCCCCCGGTCCGAAACAAATGCGATACCCTTATTAAAATAGCAGGGAGAAAAATCCGCTTCGGGAGAATTGAGCTGTGTTTCATTTTTGATTGAATACTTCGGAGTTTGCCGAAGCCAGTTCTTCCATTCTTTACAGGAATTGATCTGTGTAGTAGCAACCTTATCCTCCGGAACCTTTTTAACATAGATTTCGAACTGCACCCGTGCATCATCAGGTTTATTATTGTTTTTCAGAACCTGTCCATAATAAAAATAATTTATGGGGTCCGTATCCGAAAAGCTGACAGCCTTGGCATACCAGATTTCTGCCAGCTCGTAGTTTTTAAGTATCTTATAACAATAGGCCAGATGAGCAGCAGGAGCAGGTTCCAGCTTTTTTCTCAACGCTTTTTCATAAAAAGGTATGGCTTTAACATATTCCAGATTATTGAAATACTCATCCGCCCTTTTTATCTGTCCGGAAGAAGAGAAAGAGAAAAGAAATAAAGAAAAAAACAGAACAGTCTTTATAAAACGATTCATAAAATGACACCGGAAGTGGCGGTAAATCAATTAAAAATATCTTGTTGAAAGTGTTTTTGCTTTAAAAACATTCAGATCATAACCCAAAAACAATTCATTGGAAGAACGGGCATAAAGCCCGATACCGGCATAATTAATATCATACGCATAACCAATCCGTATTTTATCATGAATGGTATATTGCGCTATTACGGCCAATGAACCCGAGCTCCGTACCGTGAGCCCTAACCAGAGTGTCTTTTTAATGAGGAAGCTGGCGTCCAGATCCAGGCTACCTGGCGCTCCTGCAACCACTTTAAACAGCAACGAAGGCCTGAAAACAAGGTTATCATTAATCACCCAGGCCTTCCCTATGGTAAAAAAATGATGCGACATAATCAAGGCTTTTACCGCTTTTCCGG
Organism: Bacteroidota bacterium; assembly: GCA_013288325.1. Taxonomy (GTDB): domain Bacteria; phylum Bacteroidota; class Bacteroidia; order Palsa-965; family Palsa-965; genus Palsa-965. Next base: position 12,151 of record JABDCB010000049.1, on the reverse strand, counting down.
CAGTATCAGTAGTTGATATAGCATACTGGGGGCTATTGATATGTGTTGCTGAATAACCTATGTAGAAACTTTTGGTATAATAATAAACCCCAAAATCAAAACTTGGCATCATCTTCCCTACTGTTCCCATATTGGCAAAAGCGTCTGATTTATCCTGATAATCTATCAGACTGTAATTAATCACCTGATCCATTAAGCCTCCCGACAAACCGAAACTAAGCTTCCCTCTCTTCAGTTTTAGTTTGTAGGAATAAGTGGCCATAACGGAAGTTGTTTTGGTGGGCCCCAACTGATCTTCGGCTATCTGTAAACCTACCCCCACATGTTCATTCCTTAAAGGAGCGTGCACATTAAAAACTTCTGTTACCGGCGCTCCTTCAAAACCGGTCCATTGATTGCGGTAAAACAGATTGGCGCTGAGAGCGTCGCGGGTTCCGGCATAGGCAGGATTAATGCCCAGCTGATTAAACATATACATACTATACTGGGGATCCTGTTGTGCAGCAGCAATCGTTGCCAGGAACAAACCGATGCACAGCCCTTTGATTTTCTTCATCTTATTCCGGATCCTGTTGCTGTTTTTTTTATCTGGTCACCTCTACCCAGCCTTTTTGAACCTGAGAGCCTACTTCTATCACATAATAATACGTGCCATCGGGTACCTCTTTTGCCTGATAGTCTGTACCCTTCCATACATTGCTTACATTATTATAATTAGTTGTTGTCCAAACCTTATCGCCCCAGCGGTTATATACAGTAACGGTGTTGGGCTGGTATAAGTCGATATAATCAATAATCCAGGTATCATTTTTATTGTCTCCGTTGGGTGTAAAACCGGAATACACATGTATACCGCAGATGGCGTTACTATTCAGGATGGTTACCGAATCCAACATCGTCAATCCGGATCCATCTGTTACCTGACATACATACACTCCCGGGCTAAGCCCTTTGGCTATCTGACTGGTTTGAGGAGGGGTTGTGTTCCACAAAAAAGTAATGGGAAGTCTGCCTGTTGTTACAGTTGCTACCGCTGTGCCATCATTTGATCCGCTGCAGGTAAGATCTGTTTTAGACAATCTGAATTGCAACCCCAGGACAGAGTCGGAAGATGGTTGCTGAAAACCCTGGGTGAGAATAAGCGTGGATGTGCTTGCTGTAGTAATAACAGGCTCTCCAACCGAATAGGACAAACTCATGGTTGGTGAAGTAGCGTAGCCCCCTGCAGATCCTACCAACACCGGTGCAAGAGAACTGATCTGAGCTCCGGAATAAAAACACAGGAACACCAGCAGAAGCGTTGCTGTTAAAGCCAGATGTTTCCTTATTCCTTTTTTCATGCGAGCAAAACGAGGTAAAAATGCATGTTATCTGATTTTAAAAAATCAGTACTTATGGTTTGAAAACAAGGAATGTGAATGGTTCATCCGCAGCCAATCCGGCAATGCTGGCTGTCTGAATAAGCAAATTGGTACCCGATGCATTAACGGTAACAAAACCAAACAAACCTGTCACATTTAATGTAGCAATGGTAGTATATTTATCATAGGCAAATGCCTCGCCCGTAATGGTGATTGTATAAGATCCCGTACCTGTATGTGCAACCGTAAAATTGGGGGAACTGCCAGGATTAATCACCCCGGCGGATGTCACATTTCCGTATGCAATAGGCACCACATTAGCCCCACCGGTTTGAGATCTGTTCAGTTTGTTTGTTGATCCGATAATATTTACCGTACCCGTAAAATCTGCTGCATGCCCTGTACCGTTTGTTCCTGCAGTGAGCGCAGGTGCCGCACTCGTGGGGCTATTAATTTGAAACACACCTGCACTACCTGTGCCGGTAGTGGTCGCCATCACCGCATTTCCTCCTCCACTGGTAACACCTTCTATAGCATTATCCGGGTTTGAAGCGCTTGTCAATTCAATATGTGCTGCTGATGCATTGGTAGTACTACTCAACAGGTTTAATCCAAGACCTCCCTTGTTTTGTAAGATATCAATACCGTTTCCTCCCCCGCTCGCAATCATCTGTAACAAGGTGGTATTCCTTCCCACACTATCATAGATACCCAGCAACGGTTTGGTATACGATGCATTTCCGAATAAAGACAAGCGGGCTGAAAATGTTTTATGTCCTATCCCTACATTTCCTGTCGAGTCAATTCTCAATCCTTCATTCCCGTTTGCCTTGAATATCGCCGGCTGATTATCGCTCGTACCAATAAAATTCACATTGCGGTTAGTTCCTGCATTACCAATCAATGCCCAGGCATTTGAAACCGTTCCGGTAGCCCCTGTTGGGCCTGTGGGGCCGGTAAGACCAATACCTGTTGGTCCTGGAATACCAGTGACTCCCGTTGCACCGGTAGCACCGGTTAGACCTATCCCTGTAGGACCTGTTACTCCGGTAGGACCGGTTGTTCCGGTTGTACCCCGCGCACCAGTAGGGCCTGTAAGACCAATACCGGTTGGACCTGTTGCTCCATTAATTCCGGTAGGACCTGTAGGGCCGGTAGCACCCGCAGGGCCTACAGGACTATTGGTAGCATATAAAGCATAAGGAACAGACCAAAGCTGGGGGGTCCCCATTACAACAAATCCGGCTCCGTCATCAACAGAAACGCGCAGCGAATGAACGGATGAACCCCAGTTTATCGCAGAAAAAATACCAGTAGTAATGGGTGTTCCGGGCCCTATGACAAAGTTCATCAAGCCAAAAGCATTTGTTGTTACACTCGTAAACGTTTCCGAATAAACAACAGTGCTTGTCCCATCCAGGATATCAACCTTTACGGCATTAAAGGTATGATTGGCCATTTCAACACCAGAGGCATCACGTGCCACAGCTTGATAGTTAAACCCTTGTGGAGGGGCACTCTGTGCACCGATGGTACAAAAAGGGAAAACAGTAAAAAGCAGGAAAAGGATACGATAGGAATGGAGCCTCATTCGATTTAAATTGTGTTAATTAATATATCAACTGAATTCATTCATCGGGGAGAGTGATTGAACCGACTGGTCATCCAATAAACTATTTGAAATTGAGATGAATACAACTTAAAAGAAGAAGCAATTTAGTAAAAAAATAATGATTTAGGGCGTATTAGGGATGGATAAGACGAATGCTTAAAAACGGAACCCAATCACAAGGATATCATCGACCTGTTCAAGCCCCCCTCTCCACATTTCAATGGTCTGATTCAGAATTGCCTTTTGTTCATCCATGGGTAATTTATGGATACGAATCAACAGGTTCCGGAATTGATTAACCATAAATTTCTTGCCTTTGGGTCCGCCAAACTGATCAGCAAAACCATCGGAAAAAATATAGCAGGTATCCCCTTTTTCAAACTTAAGGTGATTATTGGAAAATGTTTTTGCTTCTTCAGAATAGTATCCAATGGGTATCTTATCCGGTTTTACTTCTCTGTATTCTCCGTTATGAAAATAATAAAGCGGATTATTGGCGCCTGCAAAATCCATGGTCATCTTTGCTCTGTCAATAATGCAGAGACTAAGATCCATACCATCCCTCACCGCCCCATCTTCTGACTTTTGACTTATGGTAGCGGCAGCCAGTGTATTTAGCTTATTCAATACATCGCCGGCATCCTTGATATCAAAATCCTTTACTACCTGATTGAGCATATTATTTCCTACAATAGACATGAAAGCCCCCGGTACTCCATGCCCCGTACAATCTACAGCAGCTACCAGAATACGGTCGCCCTTTTGATTGAGCCAATAAAAGTCACCGCTTACAATATCTTTAGGTTTAAAAAGAATGAATGATTCCGGGAGTATTTGTTTAACCAGTGCATTGGGTGGAAGAATAGCATCCTGAAGCCGTTTGGCATAGCGAATACTGTCTGTTACATGCTTATAGAGTATTTCCAGTTTACCGCTTTGTGTTTGTATTTCCTCTTTCTGCCGTACTACCTCCTCCGTTCGCTCAATTACCTTGGCTTCCAATATCCGTTCATTTTCGGCCAAATCTGTACGCATCTTCAGCAAAGCATGACCCAGGCCATCCTCCGTACTCAGCGGTTTATAATACGAATCGAAATTTCCGGCACCTACCTCATCGGCAAACTCTATTGTCGATTTCAAACCATCAATAAGCCCGTTCAGTGCCACCGCCATCTCCCCTATTTCATCGTTTCTGTTCTTAATCTTATCACGGGGCATGACTCCAATCCCCATATCCAGAATAATTTTCCGGATATCCCGAATAGGCCGGACAATGGTTTGTACCGTAAAAAGTGCAATTAAAATACCTCCCAAAGGAAGCGCAATACCTAGCGCCATCACCACACTTTGCAGATTCTGAAACGAGCTTCTCATTTCTTCACTCTTATCATTCTCCGTTTGCTGCTGATGTGATATAAGCGAATCCAAGCGGGTAAGAATAATACGTGTCTTTACATTGATGCTTCCATCCACATCCTCCACTTCATTCTTATTTGTCAGCACCACCATGGCATCCTGGTAGCTGTCAAAAGAATTTAACTGGGTCATTACTTCCCGGTGAGCATCCCAGAGTTTGTCGGTAAGGCTGAATATGGTCATAATCTCTGACTTCTCCTCATCTCCCCATTCCGGAAGATTGCTTTCTTTACGACGGTTATAAGCCAGACTCAGGATATTTTCTTTCAGTTCCGGGTATTCCCGTTGAAGCAATTTTTTCAGTTTGCCTTTATCTTCACCGTCTTTGGGAGTATGCAGCCAGTTTTCAATAAGCATTTTTGAACTAACCACCAGGTTATTCAATGATTGCAGGGCACTCACAGACGGAGTATACATCTGGTTGATTTCCCTGTTAATCTGACTGCTTTTCTTAAGTGTAAGGAGAGTAGCCCCGAAACCTATCAGGGTAAGTACAATAAGCACTGCGAAACCCAAACCGATCTTACGTCCTATTGAGAATCTGAACTTCATACTGGCGTGAGATGGTACCGTTAAAAGGGTTACTTATCTTTCTTCTGTTTCTTCATTTGCTCCAGCTTTTCCATAAAAAGCTGGGATTTCTGATAATCATTCAAACCGAAATAAATTCCGGAAAGAGCCTGCACTGCTTCTTCTTTCTGAGGATCCAGCTGATATGCCTTCTCTATAAGCGGAAGAGATTGCTTGAATAACTTAATCTGATTTTCCTGAAGCCCATCCATCGTGGTAAGGTCTATATCAAAATCAGTAACCTTAATCAGATAAACAGCCTGATTGTAATACAGAATACCCATGTTGTAATTGGCACTTACATTATCAGGATCCACCGTAAGAACTCTGTTATATGCGCCTTTGGCCATATCCAGATATTTATTCCTTACTCTTGGACTGGCCAGGTAAAGATTAGTATAAACAGTAGCCAATGCCATGGTAAATTCTATTTCCTTGCCTTTTGTACTCATAGAAGGCTCTATTTCATTCATAATATCTTTATACTGTTGGAAATTATAGATCGGGGTTTCATAATTGGATGTATCCAATGCTTTGGCTGCATCATTATGATAGCGTACAGCCAGATACTTGAGGTTTTCCTTATCATCATTCAGCAATTGTTTGGATGTATCCAGCTGCATCGATTTCCGGAACGACCTTACCGCCTCAATTCTTGCTGGAGATGATCTGTTTTCAGATTCTTTGGCTTTGTAATACATTTTATAGATAAACCCTCTAACATACCAGGCTTGTGCATCTTTCTGAACTTTCGGGTCGGACATAGCCTTATCAATACGTGCCTTAGCACTGTCCACCTTATTCTGATTGGCAAAATCATGGGCCGCAATTAAGTCTGCATTCTGAGCATGCAGATCCGGCCTGCCTGCTAGCAGGAAGATACCAACCAAAAGATATGTCAGCCGTTTAATCATTACTGCTTACTGCTAATGCTTCCAGTTCGTGACTTATTTTAAGCTTTTGTTTCTCTGCGTTCAGTTTACTGAGCTGGAATTTTATTTTGCTGTCTACAACGATAAAATTTACAGCCGATCCTTTTTTAAGCATCCCCTCTTTTTCAGTTACCAGTAATGTACCATGCCCCTTCAACTTGGAAGCGACATCACCAAACTGAACCATGTTCTCTGTAGGAAGAAAGAGGATATGACATTTACCGGCTGCCTCAATATTAGTAATCGATCTGATTTCAATTTTTTGAGAGCCCGCCGTTTTAGTGGAAGCCATCCTGTTTAACTCAGCCAGGAGTGATGTTTGCGTACCACATACACCAATAACAAAGTTGCCATCCTTATAATCAGGAGGCCATTCAATATATTTTGTAAAACTGTAGAGGTAAATTGTCTTGTACTTTGCATTCATAGCCGCAGCATCTTCCCGCTGCTGAAAAGCAGTGAGAAATATGTAGGCCATAATAATGAATGCAGTTTTTTTCATTTAATCAATACCCAGGATGCTCTAAAACCCTCAGAATTACTCCATTAATTATTAAGAGGTGATTTTTTTGCAATGATGATTAACAACTTTCAAAGGTAGAAAAATCTGCTTAATTCAAAAAAAACTGCTTGGCATACCGACTAATTAGCCCCTTCAATAAAGGTTCCGGCTTTATTCTTTATCTGTTCTGAAGCACTAAACACTTTCTAATAACACAGGTAATGAACTATCTCTTGTTAAAAAATGAGGGGGCTAGCGGTTTGAATTCGGAAAAAGAAGGATATATTAGCACACTGAATAAAGGCAATTACCTAAAACACAGTTGATTTGCAAAAGATAATAGACCGGATAGCATACAAGTTTCAAGGGAAATTTTTACCTTCATGTAATTATTCCGACTCTGTTAATATGCATTTGATTCTGAAAATCTGTTCTTTTTTCGGGAAACCGTTAAATGTCATGGAACTATAAGTAACCAAACCAATGGCGATGAAAAAGTTAGTGTTACTCGGGCTACTTGTATGTGCATTGAATATGAACATGCATGCTCAGCACCATTTTAACTCGGGTGGAGGAAGAGCCAAATATGGAGGGGTCATCTTTGCTGGAGGGGTTTTATTCACTGTTGTTGGAGTCACAACCGGCAGTGAAGTAACCTATACCAATGGTAATATTTCAAACGGGACCCCCAATACGGTTCCTTTTTACGAACAAACGGCCCGTTTTGCTTGTATTGTAACAGGGGTTACATTAACAGTTACCGGACTGATTACCATGCTTGTAGAGCGCAAAAGATAATATTCGATCCTCGATTTAATATTAATAAAACATTGCTGTAACCACCCGGATTTGCTCTTTGAGCATATTTGTGAAACAAAATAAGTACAAAGAAAAAGGGCTTTTTCATTCTACTTTTTTTGCCATGTTAATTATAAAGCTTCAGGCGCTACCCTGAAGCTTTATTTTATGCCGTCAAGGTTATAAACATTCCCTTTTTGAAATGTATCAGCCCATCACGCCTTTCATCGCTTACTTCCTCCCTAACTTTAAGTTTGTATAAGAGGATATAACATGTATACCACAAGGCCATTCAATGCCATTTTAACTTCTTTCGGTCTTTCTATTCTTATCCTGCTTGCTTCCTGCACAGGGCGGCCTAAAATCAACCACACAGAAATCAGTCCCGCTCCGGACAAAACGCTCCTGCTGCAACAAAAATATGCCAGCGCCCTCGGCACCGATATTCTTCTGATAAACAATATCACGCTTTATTCCTTTATTGATGACTGGATCGGAACCCCATATCTATATGGAGGCAAAACCAAACTCGGAATCGATTGCTCTGCATTTACAGAAACTCTTTACAAAAACGTCTATAATAAAGAGCTAAAAGGCTCATCCAGAGATCTTTTCACTCAATGCGATCCTGTTTCTCCCGATCAGCTGAAAGAAGGAGACCTGGTTTTTTTTAGGATCGAATCAGAAAGCGTTTCCCATGTCGGGGTGTATCTTACAAATGGTAAATTCGTACATGCAACGACGAAGAAAGGTGTAATGATTGACGATTTAAAGGAAACCTATTATACGAAGTACTACTATAAAGGAGGACGAATTGAAAAAAGTAAATAATCTGCTCCCCTACCCAACCTTTCCTCCCTTTTCTTCGTGTTCTCTTTTATACCCGCCATTGCGGCTTCGCCTGGAATGAATGAAATTGATGAAGCTCTCTTAAAAGATTGCATCCGTAAGGATCGTAGGGCTCAATACAAGCTTTATAAGGCAAGCTATGGCTTTTTGGTATCCATCTGTATGCGGTATACCCCCAACAGGGATGATGCCGATGCATTACTAAACTTAGGTTTCCTGAAAATTCTGAATAATCTGGAGAAAAGAAGGGTTGAAGTACCGTTCCCTTTGTGGATCAAACGCATTATGATCAATACCATCATAGATGAATACCGGAAAAATAAAAAAGAAAAGGAGCAGGTTCGGATCACTGATTTTTCAGAAAATCCGGTTGAATACGATGATGAGCTGATCAACGACTATATACGCAAAACCGATCCTGAATATATTCTTCAGCTTATACGGGAGCTGCCTCCTGTGAGCGGACGTGTTTTTAACCTGTTTGCAGTAGACGGATTTACCCATAAGGAAATAGCCTCCATGCTTACCATGAGTGAAGGAACATCTAAATGGCATGTGAATTTTGCCCGGAATAAACTACGGGAAAGACTTAAGGATATCAGTAAACCTTTAAGAGTTGTAGCCTCATGAATGAGTCGGAAAAAATGGATGATCTCCTTGCCCGTAAACTTCAAAGCCACCGTGTGGATTTTGAAGAAGCGAAATGGGATCAGGCGCTGAAACTTATCGAAGCCGATGAGCAGCGAAAAAAACGTCGCTGGTTCTTTTTTATTTCCTTAGGGTCTCTGGGTCTTGCCCTGGCTATTGCTACAGGGCTATGGCTCTTTTCCGGCACAAACAAATCGGCCGCTCTTGCCATCCCGACAACACCTCCTATTAACAACACTCCATCTGGTTCTCCTAACCCATCTGTTTCCACTATTCAGCAGTCATCTGCTCCACCCCCCGCTGTATCTCATCCTTCATCTGTTATCTCTGCTGCTGATCCTGCCAAAGGAGGTGTTGCCTCACCGGTATCTTCCGTTCCTGTTAAAGAATCTGTTCCGGAAAAATATTTTTCTGCGAACGCATCCGACAAAGCTGCAACTTCCTCCTCAGCCGTCAACAAACGCAATACCTCTACAGGTATCTCAGCTGCCATAACATCATCCGGTAATCGTTCATTATCCGGGTCTTCGGCAGATAATAATACCGGCACAAATGCTAACACCCCTACTCCTCCGGCCAGCACTATTTCTAAGCCTGCTGAGAGTACTGTCAATTCAGTTTCTGATAAGCATGTTTCTTCCGTACAACAAAACGATTCACCCGCTCCGGGTTCAGATTCTGCCACCACGGCTCTTTCTCCGGCTGATGCAAACAAACCAACACTTACCGCTATTGATTCCATTAAACCATCCACTATGGTAAAGCAGGACTCATCCCAAAAAACAGTGGATAGCATAGCCACTAATCATGTTGTTCCTCCTGCTGAAGAGCAAGGTGGTCCGGCCTGGAATTTTTATCTGGGAGCAGGGATGAACTACCTGCTGGGGTCTAACATCCAGCCTTTGGGAGGTATCTTTCTCACCCGCTCCATAGCTCCCAAATGGGAAGCAGGCATAGGACTCCAGTATACTGCCATACATGGTTCCACCCGAAACCTGCAAGTAATTACTTCCGACACCTTCAGCTTTGGAGTAAAATCGACCAGTACGCAGATTACGGCCGAAAAATTGCATTACCTCGTATTACCGGTCTTTGCGCGTTATCAGGCCTTTAAACAGATACATCTGATTCTCGGCGCAAACATGTATTACCTGCTCACCTCTACCGATAATATTTCCACGGTTCAATCCAGTTATACTACTACACTTACTACCAACGTTCATAAAGATCATGGGTATACGGAAGGTTATCAGCTGTATGACATAGGCCTGACGGCCGGTGTGGAATGGGACTTCTGGAAACGGTTCAGTTGCGGAGCCTACTTCAACTATGGTTTGATGAATTTAATAAACCAAAGCTATTTCCCAAATGTGCCTGCTTTCAAAAACAACAGCATGCAGGTTCTTTTGCGGTATCAACTTTTTAAGCACTGATCATGAAGACAAACAAATTGTTCTACTGGAGCTGCTTGCTGCTGCTCTCCGCTTGCCGCAAAGATCTTCCTGTTGCACCCGTCTCTACCGCTACTCCTGTGTTTTATTTCAACGGTACCATACAGGGGCAGCATCAATCCATTCAGGCTGGAATAAATAATTATTATATGTTCAGCTCTTTTGTGCTGGATAGCCCTTCCGTTACCAGCTATACCGGATATCTTAAAAACAGGAGTTGTTCAATTGGCAATTGTCCCGGATCTATACGAATCACTATACGTAATGCTGTCCAGCGCAATTTTGCAATAGCAGATACCGCACTTTATAACGGTTATTATCCCTATGCAGCGGGAGGTAATGGAGGGGCTGTTGCCAATAATGTACAGTTCAGCGATACCATTGTCAATGGCGTTGCTTTAAACTACCATTGGTCGTTTGGAGATGGGGGTACCTCTACCCTTCATAACCCCAATCATACCTTTGCACAACCCGGAATATATCCGGTAACGCTTAATATAACCGACACCACCGGTTCCGTGTGCACCATTACCAACAACTGGCCAATAGGGCCTTGCGGCAATGCTTTTGTGGCCCGGTTCAGAGCTGTCACCACAGGCGATACTTGCGTTATTACTGATATGAGTCAGGGTGTCCACCCTATCAACTATTTGTGGAATTATGGAGATGGAACAACCAGCGCGGGCCCTCCTACCGGACATTCATACCCCACCAATGGGGTCTATAAAATAACCGCAACGGAAACCGATGCAACAGGATATTCGGCAATCTTCAACTATAATGTTGCCTGCGCCCCTACACGGCACAGTGCCATCAACTATACCATATCTTCTTCTCCGGTGGCTAATATGAATAACCTGGGCACGATAATCGTAGAATGGACCGATGCCAATGGCATTGACTATTCTACTTCCAATATAACCCAGCCATCGGGAAGCTCTTTTCAGATTCTCTCCGTCGATAATTATCAGTTCAACGAAAATGGGCAGGCTACACAAAAAATTCATGCCAAAATATCCTGTCTATTGTCATCTGGATCCTCCAACGTAACAATAACAGATGGAGATGTGGTATTTGCTATAGCACATCCATAAGCAATACCCAACCTCTGGTGTTTTTTATTCGTGTATGTAGTTGAACTAAACATATACTGTATGAAAACTCACTATCGGTTATTATCAATAAAAAGCTTCTTTACTTTTTTTTTATTTCTCTTCTTTTCATCCGGAAAAACCAGGGCACAAATCTCGGTTTCTTTTAATACATCCGACACCATTACCTGCACTTCCTCACAAGAGGAACCCAATATTCTGAACTATCCTGTTTATTTTTTAAATACCACACCGGGAAGTATTTCCGGCTTCTGGAATTTCGGTGATCCCGCTTCAGGTACAAGTGATACTACATCCAATGGAGGGCCATGGCCATGGAGTGCTTATCATGAATACACCACTGCCGGCACCTATACCGTTACGCTCACGGCTCATACCGGAAGCGGATCGGGGTCTAAAACACAGGTGATACATGTCAATCCTTCCCCTCATGCAACGTATACTTCCACTCAGGTAAGCGGCTCCACTTATTTATTTACCAGTACCACAGCAGGAACTGTAACCAGTTACAGCTGGGAATTCGGAGGAGGAGGATCATCCACTGTAAACCCCGCCACCCATACGTTTACAGGCAGTAATACCATGTCTTTGCTTATTGTACAAAACAATTTCGGATGTGTAGACACCGCTTATGCCACCTCCTGGCCCACGGGAATTACTGTTCTGACACAGGATAATAGCGTTCATCTCTACCCTAACCCTTCTTCCAATGGTATCTATACTCTTCAGTTAGAATCTGATCATTACCAAACCGCCTCCTATGAGATAGTTAACGCATTGGGTCAATTGATCCGTAAACGGGAAGGATTGGAAAACACAATGGTCATTGATCTTTCATCTGAGGCCGCAGGTGTTTATTACCTCTCTCTGTATCGCGGCAATACCCTGTTTCATCAAAAA
>JABDCB010000048.1 GCA_013288325.1 Bacteroidota bacterium | reverse complement strand
TCCATGGGTAGTATCTGGATCGATACCGATAAAGGGCTCAATGTATTCAGCAGTAACCAGTTTCAGAGGCCGGCACATCTGCTGGATTCTGTTAGCCCTGCCGTGAGGGTTATTATGATGGATAATCATCATGAAATATGGATAGGTACCGACAACGGGATTGTGATGGCGGATGAGGGTGGAAACAAACATGCAGTTTTTAATCATAAAAATGGATTGACCGACGACCGGGTAAATTGTATCTATCAGGATGGGTCGGGGAACTACTGGATAGGAACCGATAAAGGGATAACGCATATGAGTGCCGACCGGAAAAGCGTGTATTCCATTTCAGCTTTAAACGGTATCAATATCATTGCCTTTATACAGGACTTGCAGGGTAATATATGGATCAGTACTGAAGTGGGTTTGTGGAAATATGATGGAGTTAATTTCAAAAGCATAAGCCTGGGGCGTGATGTAAATGCCAACAGGACCAGCTGTCTTTACCGGGACTTTGAAAAAAATATATGGATCGGAACCTATTCAGGACTGTTTCGTTACCGCTCTGCCGATTTTGTAACATATGGTGTTACAGAAGGATTGAGCACCCCTTTTATTGAGCAGGTAACCAGAGATCGGAACGGGAATTTGTGGGTAGCCACCAGCGGCGGCGGACTTAATATTTATAAAGATCAGCATATATACACTTACAGCCAATCAGACGGATTGCCCAGTAATAATCTCACCTCTGTTATTGAAACCAAAGACGGCACCATCTACATAGGATCGGATCATGGGTATTGTACTTGCGGGCCGGTAACAAACCCTGGCAAAAGACCCGTTTTTAAAATCCCTGCCAAACAAAATCGTTTACTGTCTGATACGTTAAATATTATCTATCAGGATAGCAAAGGGGTTATCTGGTTTGGGCAAAATAAAGGAGTGAGTCGTCTAAAAAATGGAGTGTTGAGCTGGATCCCTTTGCCAGGGGGAAACAAAGATTTTACGGTCTACTATTTTATGGAAGATCATAAAGGCGATCTCTGGATAGGTACTTATCAGGGAGGGTTGTTTCGTTACGATGGACAACAGTTTATATCCGTCAATAAGGAGTTGGGGATGAGTGGAGAAACGTATCTGGCTATGCTTCAGGACAAGGAAGGCATTTATTATTTCGGGACCTTTGACGGGGTTTATATGTATGATCCGGCCAAACGGTATTCAAAAGGAAAGCAGCTGATCCGGTTTAGCGAAACAGATGGACTGAGTTCAGATCTGGTATATCTTATGGTATTTGATGATGAAGAAGAAACCATCTGGGTAGGTACCAATCAGGCGTTGAATAAGATTGATCTGGGTACGTTTAAACATACGGGGCACAAAAAAATAGTGCACTATGGAAAAGAAGAAGGGTTCAATGGTGTAGAGTGTAATGGCAGTGCTGTTAGTAAAGAGCCCGACGGAACCATCTGGTTTGGTACCGTAAACGGATTGATCCGATACAGCCCGAAAGAATACAGGGCTAATACGGCCCTGGCCAAAACAAGCATTACGCATATCCGTTTATTCTATTCCGATACGGTATTACCCCAGCATGCCGAACTGTCATACGACAGAAATAATTTCTCATTTAGCTATATCGGTATTTGCCTCACCAATCCCAAGAAGGTAAAGTATATCAGCCGGCTTGAAGGCTTTGATAAGGAATGGTCTCCGGTTACATCGAGCAATACGGCTACATATTCCAATTTGCCTCCCGGTAAGTATACCTTCAAAGTATTGAGTTGTAATAATGAGAATATATGGAATACAACACCGGCTATCTTCAGCTTTACTATTCTTGCTCCTTATTGGAAACGCTGGTGGTTCTCTACCATACTTAGTATTGCCCTGGCGGGCATTACCATTTTGGTGATCCGTTACCGCATTGAACGGATCAAGACCGACGAGCAGATGAAAGCCCGTGTGGCCAAACATGAACTGAAAGCATTACGTTCTCAGATGAACCCGCATTTTATCTTTAACTCACTTAATTCCATCCAGCATTTTATTGTACATCATGAAGAAGAATCGGCCAGCAAATACCTGAATACATTTGCCAAACTCATCCGTACCATCCTTAATAATTCGGAAAAAGCCACTACCACGATAAAGGAAGAGATAGACTCCTTAAGGCTGTATCTGCAGCTGGAAGCATTGCGGTTTGAAGGCAAATTTGAATATGAAATAATTGTGGACCCTGATCTGGATCTGGAATACTACGAAATCCCTACCATGCTTATCCAGCCTTATGCGGAAAATGCAATTTTGCATGGCTTGCTTCCAAAGAAAGAGATGGGGCGACTGGAGATCAAAGTATCGCAGGGAAAAGGCTTTATTTTGTGTACGATCCGGGATAACGGGGTAGGCAGAAAAAAAGCAACGGAGATGAAAGAATCATCCATACGAAAAACACATAAATCGTTTGGGATGAAAATTACACAGGATAGGTTGGAGCTATTGAACTATCTCCATAAATCGAGCCTGAGTATTAAAATTCAGGATCTGATGGATGCAGAAGGACTACCTTGCGGAACCCAGGTAGATATCTATATCCCGGTATCGTAAGCAACATGACAAGAAAGTATACATTTGAATATTAAATTTTTTAACCCATTGCATTATGATTCAAGCCGTCATCATTGAAGATGAGAAAAAAAGCCGGGAGTTACTGGAAAGTCTGGTGAAGAAACACTGTACCGATGTTCAGCTTATCGGATCGGCTGATTCGGTAGAGTCGGGGGTGGAACTGATTCGGAAAATGAAACCGAGACTCGTTTTCCTGGATATCGAGATGCCGGATGGTTCGGGGTTTGATCTGCTTAAGGCGTTAAGCGATTTATCGTTCGAAGTGATCTTTACCACGGCTTCGGATAAGTATGCTATTAATGCCATTAAGTACAGCGCACTGGATTATTTGCTAAAGCCTATAGATAGCGAAGAACTGAAGGCGGCGGTGCAACGGATTGTGGAAAAGGACAAAGACCTTTCACCGGTTGAGAATCTGAAGTTCTTATTGCAGAATTTCAGAAAGGGAGATGAACAATATTCCCGTATTACATTGCCTACCGGCAACGCCTATGAAATTGTGAATATAAAGGAAATTATACGTTGCGAAGCCGATGGAAATTACACGGTCTTTTTTCTGACCGACAAACGCAAAATGGTTGTTACCATGGGGTTGAAACATTATGAAGATTTGCTTCCCCCCAACGATTTTTTCCGCATTCACAACCACCATCTGGTGAATGTAAACCATGTGAGCCGGGTATTAAAAGAGGATGGAGGATATGCCATTATGAGCGATGGATCTAAGATTGAAATTTCCAGACGAAAGAAGGATAGTTTTTTGGAACGGATACACAATCTTTAACAGAGAAGTCAGAAGTCAGAAGAAAGAAATCAGAAGAAGGAAGTCAGAAGGGTTCTGGGACAAAACCTTAAATCATAGATTTAACTTCTCCCTGCTGAATTCTGACTTCTTTCTTCTGACTTCTTTTGCCAAATATCCTCCCTTTTCTACCACTTATTAAAAACCTCCTGCCGGGTACGTATTCTCTCTTTTATCCGGGTATTTCCTGTCGTAATATTGTTACAGATTAAAACAGCATAAGTTTTCGAATAAAGGAGTACTGGCCGGCTGGTATTATGGGGATGGTACCAGCCCGGTCGGGAAACCTTAAAAAAGACAACAAGACCTTCCAATTCCATATAGTTTTCATCGTAGCTCAGCTTAGCTTAAATACAGGAATACTGACCGGCCGGTACTGTGGGGATGGTGCCGGCCCGGTCGGGAAACCTGGTAAAAGAACTTCCAGCAAACTA
This sequence comes from Bacteroidota bacterium, assembly GCA_013288325.1. GTDB lineage: Bacteria > Bacteroidota > Bacteroidia > Palsa-965 > Palsa-965 > Palsa-965. Next base: position 17,169 of record JABDCB010000048.1, on the reverse strand, counting down.
CTATAACATGGATAAAATGCTACTTAGTATTCACCCGGTAAACTATAGCACCATGAAAAACCACGTTGTAAAAAGAAAGCGGAGTAACCAGGATGGTTCTAATAAGCTCAGCATGCTGGCACTTCTCGTAATTACGTTTGGGTTTATTGTGTATCACGTGCTGAATGGAATACTTTAAGCGGTACGTGCATTGTTAAGCAGCCTTCCTGTGGGTTACAGGGAGGCTGTTTTTTTTACGGGGATTGGCGAAAACATTTCCTGGCAAACTTAAGCAAGGCATCCTGACAGCGGTTTTTTTCTTCGATAAACCCCATGTGGCCTGAATCTTCCAATACCAGCACATCAGCTTGTTTTACCTGTGTGGTCTGATCCATCACTTTCTGAAAAGGGACCACGGTATCTTTTTTTCCCAGAATAAATAAAACTGGATAATCGGCATATTGCAGCACCCAGTCGCGCTTGGGACGGTCTTTCATGCCATGCAGGGCATTGATGATTCCCTGGCGGGAAATACCTTGTGCAATACGTTTGAGCTCCCGTATATCTTCTTTAAAAACAGGACGGTGTTCGGGAGCAAATAAACCCGGTATTATTTCATTAACATAGTGGCGGGTATCTTCCTTTACCAGATGGATGGCCTTATCACGGTCGGCTTTTTTTTCAGGGCTGTCGGAAAAAGGAGTGGAGTGAAACATGCATAAACCCGATACCTGATCGTGAAATAATTCGGCAAATGCCAGTGCTACATATCCACCCATGGAATGGCCTACAATCACATAACGACGCAGATGAAGGTGATCCATAACGGCTTTTACCGCTTCGGCCATGAGCTCCATACTATGCTGGTAACCGATGGGTGGTGTTTCGCCATGACCGGGAAGATCGATGGCAATAATCCGGAAATGCCTTGCCAGCTTAACAGAGAATTCATCCCAAATCTCCATGGTTTCGGGAAAGCCATGAAGCAGAACAAGCACACGTCCATGTCCTGTATCGGAATAACGGATTTTAATCTGCCTGAAAGAGGCGTATCCCATCATGAGCTACGGTAAAATGATTTTTTACAATCAGGAATGCATCAGTTCTTCAATGGCTTCAGCTTCCAGTGGTATTTTTTGCATCAGATCAACAGGCCCACGGCCGGTTATCAAGATATCATTTTCGAGTCGTATACCCAGATTTTCAGCCGGGATATAGATGCCGGGTTCGCAGGTGTAAACCATGCCTTCTTCAAAAGTGCGGTGCCGGCTTCCTACATCATGCACATCCAGACCGAGATAATGGGAGGTCCCATGCATGAAATATTTCTTGTAAAGCGGATTGGCAGGATCCTGTTTCCGGACATCGGCCAGCTTAAGTAATTTCAGTTTGATAAGCTCTTCTTCCATTAGTTCGCCCACCTCGGCATGATAGGTTTCCAGTTTATTGCCCGTTTTTAACAGGGCTGTGGCTCCTTTCATGACACGCAGTACAGAATCGTATACCGCCCTTTGGCGTTTTGTAAATGTGCCGTTTACCGGAACACAACGGGTGAGATCGGAAGCATAGTTTCCATATTCAGCAGCTACATCCAGCAATATAACATCGCCGTCTTTGCACTGCTGATTGTTTTGTGTATAATGCAGTACACAAGCATTGGCGCCAGATGCAATAATAGGTCCGTAGGCAAATCCACGCGAACGGTTGCGGATAAATTCATGGATCAGCTCCGCTTCAATTTCGTATTCCCATACTCCGGGTTTCACAAACTTGAGCACACGTCTGAATCCTTTTTCGGTGATATTACAAGCATGCTGGATCAGATCCACTTCTGCTTTTGATTTGATGGCACGCAACTCCTGCATAATAGGTGCGGAGCGGCGGTAGCTATGCAAAGGATATTTTTCTTTACACCATTTCACAAACCGGGCTTCCCTGGTTTCTACTTCCACTACAGCCCTTGAATGTTCATTGGTGTTGAGATATACCTTTTCGGTTTCGCCCATCAGGGTGTTGAGGATGACCGGAAACATAGAGAGCCAGTATACGGTTTGAATGCCTGAGGTGGCAATGGCTTCGGCTTTTGTATACTTATGACCTTCCCAGATGGCAATATGTTCGTTGGTTTCTTTCAAAAACAGAATTTCCCTGTGAATAGGATTGGGTGCATCGGGAAATAACAGCAGGATACTTTCTTCCTGATCAATTCCGCTGAGATAAAACAAATCCGTGTTCTGTATAAAAGCCATCGTGCCATCGGCACTGGTTGGCATGATATCATTGGAATTGAAAATAGCAAGGGAATTGGTTTTGAGCTTTTTTACAAAACGCTTCCGGTTTTCGATGAAAAGCCGGGAAGAAACAGGCATATATTTCATTAGGAGGTTTTTTGAACAATCAAAAATACAAAATTACGCAAGTATTGTTATTTAGAATAATTATTGATAGTGGAAGCGGTGCATAAAAAATTGTCAGTTTATTCTTGATAGAAATGGCAACAGAGTATACATTTGCGGGGCTGAAATAAATTGATTTTCAGAATGCCCTTCAACGGTACATACCATCCATTCCATATATTATGAGCAGCGATTCACATCATTTCCTGCAGTCCTCCATCGGTAAGAAACTGATCATGGGTATTACAGGTCTTTTTCTGGTAACATTCCTGATAGTACATTGCGGGATCAATGCCTGCATCTTTTTCAATGACGGAGGGGTTACCTTTAATGCAGCAGCCGAATTTATGGCTACCAATCTGTTTATCCGGATTATGGAATATGTGCTTTTTATAGGCATTGTAGTCCATATTGTTCAGGCCCTGGTGCTGACCTTGCATAATAACAAGGCCCGTCCAGTTAAATATGCGATGAATAATGGAGCTGCCAACAGCAAATGGTATTCGCGCTGGATGGGATTGCTGGGAACACTTATTCTGATGTTTCTGATTATACACCTGGATCATTTCTGGCTCAAAACCCGGTTTACCGGTTTGGACCAGCATACCCTTTTTGATCAGATGAAATCTTCATTCAGTCATCTTTGGGTGGTTTTGATCTATTGTGCCGGTATGGTTTCTCTTTCCTACCACTTGATGCATGGTGTACAGGCAGCTTTTCAAACGTTGGGCTGGAACCACAAGAAATATACTCCTTTTGTTAAAAAGGCGGGCTTTGTGTTTTCCATTGTAGTGCCGTTCATTTTCGCATTAATGCCCATCTTTATGTATGCAGGCTGGATCAAATAATTTCATAGAAACGCAATTTATTCGATGTCAAAAGTAGATTCAAAAATCCCTGCCGGTTCGTTGGCAGAAAAATGGACCCAGTATCGTTCGTCGGTACCGCTTGTTAATCCGGCGAATAAACGAAGCATTGAAATTATTGTAGTAGGTTCCGGATTAGCCGGAGCTTCTGCTGCATCTACTCTTGCCGAGCTGGGCTATAAAGTAAAATGTTTCTGTTTTCAGGATTCACCCCGCAGGGCGCATTCTATTGCCGCTCAGGGAGGGATCAATGCGGCCAAAAACTATCAGAATGACGGGGACAGTGTTTACCGTCTGTTTTATGATACCGTAAAAGGAGGGGATTACCGTTCCCGTGAAGCAAACGTATACCGTTTAGCAGAGGTAAGCGCCAATATTATTGACCAATGTGTTGCACAGGGAGTTCCGCTGGCCCGTGAATATGGAGGACTGTTGAGCAATCGTTCATTTGGTGGTACACAGGTACAACGTACATTTTATGCAGCCGGACAAACCGGTCAGCAATTATTGCTGGGAGCTTATAGCTCTCTGGAACGTCAGATAGGATTGGGTAATGTGGAGATGTGTGCCCGTCATGAAATGCTGGAAGTGGTGCTTATCGATGGCAAAGCCAGGGGTATTATAGCACGTGATCTGATCAGCGGTAAGCTGGAACGTCATTTCGGACATGCCGTACTGATTTGTTCCGGTGGTTATGGAAACGTGTTCTATCTTTCTACCAATGCTATGGGCAGCAATGCCACAGCGGCCTGGAAAGCACATAAAAAAGGAGCCTATTTCGGCAACCCCTGCTTTACTCAGATTCACCCTACCTGTATTCCTGTTTCGGGCGATCATCAGAGCAAGCTCACCCTCATGTCGGAATCACTCCGTAATGACGGTCGTATATGGGTGCCTAAACAAAAAGACGATAAAAGAAAAGCATTTGATATTCCGGAAGAAGAAAGGGATTATTATCTGGAAAGAAGATATCCTGCCTTCGGTAACCTGGTTCCGAGAGATGTGGCATCACGTGCTGCCAAAGAACGTTGTGACGCAGGCTTTGGAGTAGGTACTTCCAAAATGGCTGTTTATCTGGATTTTGCTGCTGCCATTGAACGATATGGTAAACAACAGATTCTGAAACTGGGTATCGATAATGCCAGCGCTGAAGAAATCAGGAAGCATGGTATGGATGTGGTGAAAGAGAAATACGGAAATCTGTTTGATATGTATAAACAGATTACAGGAGAAGATCCTTATCAGTTGCCGATGCGCATTTATCCGGCTGTACATTATACGATGGGTGGTTTGTGGGTTGATTATAATCTGATGACAACAGTTCCGGGTATGTATGCGTTGGGAGAAGCGAATTTTTCCGATCATGGTGCCAACCGATTAGGTGCTTCGGCGCTTATGCAGGGTCTGGCCGATGGATATTTCATAATTCCTTACACCATCGGATCCTATCTTTCCAATGAAATAAGAACCAAGGCTATTCCTACCAGTCATCCGGCATTTGAAGAAGCCGAGAAGAACGTACAGGCTACCATAGACCGTTTGTTTGCCATTAAAGGAACCCACAGTGTGGATCATTTCCATAAGAAGCTGGGTAAAATTATGTGGGATAAATGCGGTATGGCCCGGAATGAAAAAGGATTGAAAGAAGCCATTGAAGAGATTCGTGCGCTGCGCGAAGAGTTTTGGAAAGATGTTCGTGTTACCGGTACTCCGAATGAATTAAATCCTGAGCTCGAAAAAGCCGGAAGAGTATCCGATTTCCTGGAGTTGGGAGAACTGATGTGTATGGATGCTTTGCAACGTAAAGAAAGCTGTGGAGGTCACTTCCGGGAAGAATATCAGACAGAAGACGGGGAAGCGAAAAGAGATGATGATGGATTTTCTTTTGTGGCTGCCTGGGAATATAAAGGACAAGGCAGTTTCGAGCTCCATAAAGAAGAACTGAATTTTGATGTGGTGCATCCAAGTCAACGATCCTATAAATAGAAAAGCATGAATCTTACATTAAAAGTCTGGAGACAAAACAGCGCCAAAGAGGCAGGAAACCTGGTGAGCTATCCGGTGAAAGATATTTCTGAAGATATGTCTTTCCTGGAAATGTTTGATGTCCTGAATGAGCAACTGATTACCAAGGGCGAAGTACCTATTGCTTTTGATCATGATTGCAGGGAAGGGATATGCGGAATGTGTTCCATGTTTATCAATGGCCGTCCGCATGGACCTAAACAGGGTGTTACTACCTGCCAGTTGCATATGCGCTCTTTTAAAGACGGAGATACGATTGTAGTAGAGCCCTGGAGAGCAAAAGCTTTTCCGGTTGTTAAAGATCTGGTTGTTGATCGTTCTGCGTTTGACCGCATTATTGCTTCCGGTGGATTTATTTCTGTGAATGCAGGGAATGCTCAGGATGCAAACAATATTCCTATTCCCAAACCGGATGCCGATAAGGCCTTTGATGCTGCCGCTTGTATTGGTTGCGGAGCTTGTGTAGCCACATGTAAGAATTCTTCGGCTATGCTTTTTGTATCTGCCAAAGTCTCTCAGCTGGCCTTATTGCCACAGGGAAAAATTGAAGCTACCATGCGTGTAAAGGAAATGGTGGCGCAGATGGATAAAGAAGGATTCGGTAATTGCTCCAATACAGGAGCCTGCGAAATAGAATGTCCGAAAGGAATATCACTGGAAAACATTGCCCGTATGAACCGGGAATTTTATTCAGCAAATATTACAGAGTAAATTGAATTAAAAATTATGATTTAAGATTTATGATTTTACACCTGGTCCAATCATAAATCTTAAATCATAATTCTTAGATTTTTAGTGGTGATGTCCGCCTGCACCATGTACATGGCCGTGTGCCAGTTCTTCTTCAGAAGGCGTACGTACTTCCAGCACAGAACCGGTGAAATGCAAATCTTTTCCTGCCATTGGATGGTTGAAATCCATTTTCACATCGGTTAAGGATACCTCTTTCACAACACCTTGTAAATGGTTTCCGTTATTATCCTGCATCGGAATAGTATTGCCGATTTTAAGGATAGAAGATTCTATATTTCCGTCTTTGCCACGGAAGGCATCGAGCGGAACATTGGCAACATATGTTTCGTCATAAAGTCCGTAACCATCGGCTGCGAGGATAACGAAATCAAAAAGGTCGCCTACCTTTTTTCCCTGCAGATTCTGTTCAAATCCGGGAATCATACTTCCGGTACCGTAAAGCCATACCAAGGGGCTTTCCGCTTCAGTTTTTTCTACCAACGTATCTTCGCCGGTTATTTTGCTTGGGGTATACAATGTGTAGGAAACAGAAACCACCTTTTTGCCTTCAATAGTCATGTCTGATTTTTTTTTTGTAAAGGTAAATTAATTACGCTGACAGGGATAAGGCCGTCTTAATATTATGGTAAATTTGATAAACATTCAGAAACACGATGCCTTTATTTCCTTCTGTTATTACCAGCAAATTACCCACTGTAGGGACAACTATTTTTACCGTCATGTCGAGGCTTGCCAATGAATATCAGGCAATTAATCTCAGTCAGGGCTTTCCTGATTTTTCCTGTGACCCTGCGCTCACCGATCTGGTGTATAAGAACATGCAAAAAGGGTATAACCAGTATGCCCCTATGCCCGGGATTATGGCATTGAGGGAGCTTATTGCTGAGAAAACCGAAGCGTTATATGGTACTAAGTATGATCCTGAAACGGAGATAACCATTACTGCCGGTGGTACCCAGGCTATCTATACCGCTATTACCGCAATGGTAAGAGAGGATGATGAAGTACTTATTTTTGAGCCGGCTTATGACTGTTATGTGCCTGCTATTGAATTGAACGAAGGGAAGGCGGTTTATTATCAGTTGAAAGCTCCGGACTATAATATAGATTGGAATGAGGTTCAGAAACTGATTAATCACCGTACCCGGATGATCATTATCAATACGCCGCATAATCCTACGGGAAGTATTCTGACGGCTGATGATATGGCTAAGCTGGAAAAGTTAACGAAGGGTACCGGTATTATTATTCTGAGTGATGAAGTGTACGAGCATATTTTGTTTGATGGGAACATACATCAGGGTGTGGCACGCTATCCGGGACTGGCAGATCACAGCTTTATTATTTCCTCTTTCGGTAAAACGTTTCATACCACGGGATGGAAAATGGGTTATTGTCTGGCACCAAAAAATCTGATGGAAGAATTCCGGAAGGTGCACCAGTTTCTTGTCTTTTCTGTTAACACACCTATACAATATGCTTTGGCAGAATATCTGAAGCAAAAAGAGAAGTATATGGAGTTGGGTGCATTTTATCAAAAAAAGCGTGATTATTTTAACCGGCTTGTTGCCGGATCACGGTTTACCTGTAAGCCGTCTGATGGAACTTATTTTCAGCTGTTGGGTTATAAAAAGATAAGCGAAGAGAAAGATACCGATTTTGCAGTACGGCTGGTAAAGGAGTATGGTCTGGCATCAATTCCGGTATCCGTATTTTATCATCAGCCGGCTGATTTCAAAGTGCTTCGGTTCTGTTTTGCAAAACAGGATGAGACGCTGGAGAAAGCAGCTGAAATTATTTGCAGGATATAAGGAAGGGAGCGTTATTTGGTATCTCCCAGTCGTTCCAACAGCGCTTTTTTCTTTTGGCGGGAAATCTCAATGACCATACCATCGCTCATCATCAGTGTTCCTCCATCACCCCGCATATAACGTTCTACAAAGTGCAGATTAACCAAATGAGCACTGTGAACCCGAAAAAAAATTGATTCGGGGAGCAGCAGCTCATATTCTTTCAGCGTTTTGGAAGAAGTCAGCTTTTTGCCATTCTCCAGATAAATTTGTGAATAGTTGGAGTCGGCTGAAATGCGTGTGATTTTATTTGTATCAATATATAGAATACCATCCAGGGAAGGGACAGGAAGTTTTTGAATTTTCTTTTCCTGGGAAAGTTCCAAAAGCAGATTTTCAATTTTATGAAGATGAGAGTTGCCGGCACTGCGATGTATGTCGGCCTTTTTTACAGTTGCGATCAACTCTTCGTGATCAATAGGTTTTAGCAGATAATCCAATGCATGGTGTTTGATAGCCTGTAATGCATAATGGTCGTAAGCGGTTGTGAAAACCACGGCAGGATGATGATCTTTTAACTGATTTAAAATTTCAAACCCATTATAATGAGGCATTTCTATATCCAGAAATAAGAGATCCGGTTTTTGCTTTTGTATTTCCGCTTCTGCAATCAGGGAATCATTTATTACCCCGATTATATGTACTTCCGGGCAATATTTAGTAAGAAGCAGCTGTAGGGTTTCAGCACAATGGGCTTCATCGTCAATAATCAAGGCACTCAGCATGTCATTTTTTATAAAGAATTAGTTCCATTCTCTCTAATGGATAAAGGTATAAATATTTCTACAATGGTTCCCGATGCTACGCCCTGCTGATCGTGCTTGTCAATGAAATTCACACTGAGTTTGCTTTTATATATTGCATTGATGTTTTCGAGCCGTTCCCGGGTAATGGAGAGGCCGAATGATTTATGTTTACTGCCTTGTTTGGATTCCAGTGATTTTTTTCTTCCTATTCCATTGTCTTCAATACAACATTTCAGTACATCACCCGATTTGCCAAGGGTGATGAGGAGTTCACCCTTGCGTTCTGATAGGTGCATGAGTCCATGCCAGATTGCATTTTCAACATAAGGTTGAAGGATCAAGGGGGCTATAAGGATTTTTCCGGGATCAATATCCGGATGTACCCTAAAGACATAGGAAAACTTTTCCCTGAATCTCATGCTTTCCAGCTCCAGATATAAGCCCAGGGTTTCCAGCTCTATTTCAAGAGAAATATATTCATGTGTTGAATTGGTTAAAACGAGACGTATAAGCCTGGAAAATTTGGATAAATATTTGTTGGCCGACTCTGTATCACTTTTAAGAATAAAATTTTGAATAGATGCAATGCAATTAAAAATAAAGTGAGGGTTCATTTGTGCCCGAAGTGCTTTCAGCTCTATTTCCGATATTTTACGGGTAATGATTTCTTCCTTCAGAAGTCTCTTTTTAATCGCCTTGAGTCGCTGGTTGTAAATAAAATAAATCAGCAAGAATCCCAGTGTACTATAAGTGAGAATAAACCATAATCTTAACCAAAATGGTTTATCGATATGAAAATGGAGTATTGCCGGGTGTATGCTTTCCAGTCCGTTGACATGAAGAGCATAAACTTTAAAAGTATAATCACCAGGGGGCAAAGGAGCATATTGAATGGAGGTGGCGTCGGTATAGTTCCAGGTGCTGTCAAGCCCTTCCAGGCGATATTTATAACGTAATCCCGATCCCCGTTTATAAGCCAGCCCGGTAAAATTGATATGAATAAAATTTTGCGTGTAATGGAGAGAATTTAAAAGAGAAAAGTCTTTTTTTTGATAATTGACATCGCACGAGGTGATATAAACGGGTGGAGGGATTTTAGGATCGCTGGAAATTCGCGTATCAAAAAAGCAAACACCTTCGTTGGTGGCAGCCCAGATATAATGCCCGCTTAAAGTCAGTTGCTCTATTTCATTGGTAGGCAGGCCGTCATCCAGCGTAAACGTTTCTATTTTAAAATTCCCCCAGCTAAGCGGAGTGATGCGATTGATACCCATATTGGTTCCCAGCCATATAATACCATTGCTATCCTTGGTGATAGACTTGCATATATTACTGGAAAGGCCCTTGGCTGCATTTAATTGAAAACATTTTCCATGGTCAAAAACTATTAGACCGGCACCTTTGGTAGCGAACCACCAAAGGCTGTCTTTTGTAATACACATATCCTGAATGCAGTTTTTTAAAAGAGGATAGCGATCACCCCAGTAAATAAACTGACCGGATGAAAATTCCCATAACCCATTCACGCATCCCAGCCATACACTGCCTTTTGTGTCACAAACCATAGATATGATTCTGGATTTAGCCCTTTTCTGAACGATGGTTTTCCCTGTTTTTAAATCTATTTTATAGAGATTGGCATAATTACCTGCCCACAGATCTCCGTTTTGATTTCGTGCCGAGCATTTAATGGCCGGTGAGCCCATTTCTTCAAACACCGGTATTGTCTTATCATTATTGGCAATAGGCGCCAGATAGGAATGTCGTGTTCCCACAAGGAGCAATCCTGCTTTTGCCATACCCAGGTGATAGATAGACGTGATGGATTGATGAATAAATTTTTGTTTCGTGTCGATACCATATTGATAAATACTCCCGTCACTCAACCCGGCAAGAACGGATGCGGTATCGAGCGAGAGAATACTGAGCGCTTTGGTGTTAGGTGGATTTTCACTCATATCATAATACAAGAAATCATTGGAAGCCATATAATACACCCCATTTCCTATGGTTGTAAACCAATAACCACCTTCTCTATCCTTTTCGATTCCCGACACGGAAATGCCTTCGAGGTAATGAGATTTATTTAAAACAGTAAGCGTTTTGTCAAAGATCCTTACCCCGTCTCTGTAAAATCCCGCCCAGATTATTTCATCATCCCTGTCTTCATATAAGGATATAGGCGAGGTAGGGAATAATTTGTGGATGTAATTGTCACCCGATGAAATGGTCAATTCATTCTCTCCGGTCAGGATCATTTTGTCAGATCTGGCGAATAATATTTTAGAGTTGGGGAGTATTTTAAGAGGACCGCGGACCCGCTTCCGGTCTCCGTTTTTTGATAAACGGAATACCTCTAATGTATCCGGTATGGGCAATTTAGGATAGTCGAGCCCACCCCAGATACCTTTTCGTTTATCCACTTCCAAAAGAAATGCTCCGGAAAATCCGGGGTTGATAAATTGGAAATTTGCTGCTTCGTAAGGCGGGGCTATTTTGTAAAAACCGTTGTTGTTTGAAACTCCGCACCAGATGGTATCGTTTTGATCTATCTGAAGCGAAGTGATAATCGAATTCATGATACGGGCAGTAATGCGCTCATTAGCCCCAATAACATAAATGCTGTCGTTCAGATAATAAGATAGCTTTCCTGACATGCTCCGGAACCAGATTCTGCCTTTGGAGTCTTCTGTGGAGCCAAATACCGTGTTATCGGGGAGTCCATGCTGGGTGGAGAAATTCTTAAAAGAATAGCCATCATAACGGCTTACTCCTGCATCAGTGCAAAACCATATATAACCTTTGCTATCCTGCATGGCACTATATACTTCCGAACTGGGTAGTCCGTCCTTTACTTCAAAATTGCGGAAATGTGGTTTTTGGGCACTAACCGGAAGGACCAGACAGCATACAAAAGCGGTAAGGATACAGGAAATGTATTTAAATAACGAGTGGTTCAATACAAGCAAATAAACTAATTCGTTTATATATTGAATCAAAAGTAGAATTTTCCTCCCATGTTAGCCTGATTTTCATTGCGGAGTGTTAATTCCAATGTACCTTTACCATCATTTTCAACTCATGGAAGATATTCGTATCACCTATATTCAATCTAACCTGCACTGGGAAAAACCGGCGGATAACTTGCTGATGTTTTCTGATAAGATAGCACAGACTCCGGCTACTGATCTTATTATTTTGCCTGAAATGTTCAGTACGGGATTCAGTATGAAACCGGAACTCTTTGCCCAGGAAATGGGTGGAACAAGTGTGCAATGGCTCAAGGAGATGGCGGTAAAGAAGGGGTGTGTGATCATGGGAAGCCTGATCATAGCCGAAGGGAAGGACTATTTTAACCGGCTGATCTGGATGAAACCCGATGGTACCTGGGTGATATATGATAAAAGACATCTGTTCCGGTTTGGAGGAGAGCAAAATCACTATCATGCGGGCTCTGTAAAGATGAGAACCCAGCTGAAAGGCTGGAACGTATGCCCTTTGATTTGCTATGATTTGCGCTTTCCGGTATGGTCGCGTAATCAATGGAATATACAGGGGCAGGTACCTGTTGCCGAATACGACCTGTTGATTTATACCGCTAACTGGCCGGAGCGACGCAGTCATGCATGGAAAACATTGCTGATGGCCAGGGCCATAGAAAATCAAGCTTATGTTGCAGGTATCAACCGTGTAGGGAAAGACGGAAATGATATTTACCACTCAGGTGATTCAGCTCTGATCGATTTTAAGGGTGAAAAATTAAGCAAGGATAATAGTGGGGAGGAGTTACAGGAAACGATTAGCATTTCCTGGTCGGCACTTACAGAATTCCGAAAATCTTTTCCAGCTGGGATGGATGCGGATCAATTTACAATCAAAGCCTGAGCAAGCATTGCGAATCATCGGAAACATTTTAATGTTTGTATTCAGACCGCTTTGGAAATTGTTTTTTCTCCTCAATTTTCTGCTTGGGCTATTGATCCTGTATCCTCTTTTTCGCTGGTATCTTCGTAAAAAAGAGAGCTTTCCTTCGGCACTGCGTCTGAAGCGGTTCTGGGCTGCATGGATTATGACTGTTCCCGGGATTCGTTTTAAATGGAGAAGTGAAATACCACTGGAACAGCTCCCTCAGCCTTGTATTTTTTGTGCCAATCATACCTCCTATCTGGATATTGTAGCATCTTACCGGAAAACGCCCGGCTTTTATGTATTTATGGGCAAGGGAGAATTGAAAAATGCTCCTTTGTTTGGAATGTTTTTCAGGGAAATGAACATACCGGTGTTCCGTAACAGCCGTTCCGATTCGCATAAGGCTTTTCTTCGTGCAGGGGAAGAACTGGAAAAAGGAAACAGCGTTTTTCTATATCCCGAAGCCACTATTCCTACCACCGCTCCCCGAATGAAATCATTTAAGAACGGAGCTTTTAAATTGGCTATAGATAAGCAGATTCCAATAGTTCCTGTAACATTTATCAATAACTGGAAGATTCTCCAGAACGGAGGTTTTTTTAAATCAAACGGCAGACCGGGAATGTCAAAAGTGGTTTATCATAAGCCGGTTGACACAAAAGGGCTTACTGAAGACGATTTAGTATCTTTGCGTACCCGCGTGTTTGAAATTATAGACCATACATTAAGGGAAGAAAAACAATATGAGTAAGATCGATCAGGATACCGTTGACCGGATAGCACATTTGGCCCATCTTGAATTTGAGAGCGAAGAAAAAAACCGTATCCTCAAGGATATGAACCGGATGCTGGACTTTGTGGACAAACTCTCGGAGTTGAATACAGAACACATAGAACCACTTATTTATATGTCGGAAGAAGTAAATCAACTTCGGGATGATGTGGCAAAAGAAACGATTACACAAAAGGAGGCCCTTTTGAATGCTCCCAAGAAAGATTCTGATTATATCAAGGTACCCAAAGTGGTAGACAGAGGTCGGAGCGAAGCCTGATTCAGATAGTATATACTAAAACATAAAAAACCCTGTATCGTTTTGTTACAGGGCTTTTTTATGAACTTATTGGTTCAGTATAAGACAGAGACTCGTCAGCTTAACAATATTCTTCGAAAGCTGTTTTGAGGTGATCTGCAATCATCTGAGCCGAACGGCCTTCAATATGATGACGCTCTACAAAGTGAACCAGCTTTCCATCTTTGAAAAGGGCAATAGCCGGAGAGGATGGAGGGTATGGGGCAAAATGCTTGCGTGCTTCCATCACCGCTTCAGTATCAAATCCTGCAAATACGGTGGCCAGTTTAGTAGGGCGTTTTCCATCGGTAACGGCCAGCTTAACACCAGGACGTGCAGCACCGGCAGCACATCCGCAAACAGAGTTTACTACTACCAGTACAGTACCTTGACTTTTAATGGCAGCATTTACAGATTCAGGAGTTGTTAAGTCTTCAAATCCAACAGAAACAAGTTCTGCTTTCATTGGTTTTACAATTGTTTCAGGATACATAGCAGGATATTTTTAAATTTCGTTTTTGTAAGAAAGTAACCTGATACAAAGGTACGGAATCGCCTTCATAATACTACATGAAGGTGAGAAATACGCTAAAATTGATGCCTTCCCGGTTTAATGCCTTCCGGAGCTTAATTTTTTGAAATAGCCCATAGATTCCTACTTTTGTTCTGGCCAAAAAAAACCGCATGAAAAAGATTCTCTTTTACACACTCGCATTCTGCTTTATACTGCTATCCGGTAATTCCTTTGCCGGTGATGGTAATAAAGCCAAACTGGTAGAAAAGATAGACCGGAAGGGAAATGAAATCATTATACCCTATTCCCGTTATCAGTTACCTAACGGCCTGACACTCATTATTCATGAAGACCATTCCGATCCTATTGTACATGTGGATGTTATGTATCATGTGGGTTCCGACCGGGAACAGGAAGGACGTTCGGGTTTCGCTCATTTTTTTGAACATATGATGTTTCAGGGCTCTGAGCATGTGGGTAACAGCCAGCATTTTAAAATTGTGAACGAGGGTGGAGGGACACTCAATGGGAATACCAACACCGACCGGACCGACTATTTTGAAACCATACCTACCAATCAACTTGAAAAAGCCCTTTGGCTGGAAGCCGACAGGATGGGATTTCTTCTGGATTCGGTAACCCAGCAAAAATTTGAAGTGCAGCGAGGAACCGTTAAAAACGAACGTAACCAACGATATGATAACCGGCCTTATGGACTGGCGGAAGAAAAAACAGTAGCTGCTCTCTTTCCGGAAGGACATCCTTATTCCTGGCCTACCATTGGATTTATTGAAGATCTGAATCGGGTTAATGTGACCGATCTGAAGAACTTTTTTTTACGCTGGTACGGGCCCAATAATGCTGTGCTGACCATAGCGGGTGATGTAAAGCCGGAGCAGGTGATAAGTTTGGTAGAAAAATATTTTGGCCCTATTCCACGTGGTAAGGAAGTTGCATCTATGACCAAAAGACCGGCAGTACTGGATAAGGACCGTTATATTTCTTATGAAGACAGGGTACGTAACCCCGAGCTTGATATTACATGGCCTGCAGTTTGTGAAAGCGACCCGGATGAAACAGCGCTGGAAGCTCTTTGTTCGGTACTAAGCGGAGATAAAAACGCTGTCTTTTATCAAAAATTTATAAAAACGCAGATTGCACGTAATGCCAATGTGTTTCCTGATCCCCGTGAACTGGCCGGTACAGTCAGGATCAAGGTGACAGCATTCCCTGGTAAAACCCTCGCTCAGATTGATAGTATGGTGAAGACAGCCCTTACAGAATTCGAAAAACAAGGAGCTAAAGATGCTGATCTGGTAAAATTTAAAAACTCATATGAGAGTGATTTGATTAATTCCATGACCAGCGTGCAGGGTAAAGCTTCGCAGCTGTCGCATGATTTCACCATGCTGGGAAATGCAAATTATACCCGTGTGGTGCTGGAAAGAGTGAAGAACCTGAAGAAAGAAGATTTAATGCGTGTGTATCAAAAATATATCAAAGATAAGCCAGCCGTATATCTGAGTATTTACCCGCAGGGGAAACCAGAGCTGGCCGATAAGCCTGATAACTATACTCCTTCAGTGCGCAGAACAGATTTGCCGGAGAGTGATGAATACAAGAATCTGGTCTATAACAAACCCAAAGACGATTTTAACAGAAATATTCAGCCCCCTGCAGGAGTACCTCCTATGGTGGCTGTGCCTGACTTTTGGAAAGAAAATTTTCCCAATGGCATGAAGCTTATTGGAGTGAAAAATAATGAAGTGCCTCTGGTCAATATTACAATCAGCCTTCAGGCAGGTCATCGTCAGGAAGATCTGGATAAGGCCGGAATTGCTTCCCTTTGTGCTCGCTTGCTCGATGAATCGACATTAAAACACAGCGCTGAAGAAATCAATGATCAACTGGATATGCTTGGAAGTACGGTGACTTTCAGCTCGAGTCGCGACGATATCAGTTTAAACATCAGCTCCCTGACCAAAAACCTGGGAGCTACCCTTAAAATTGCGGAAGAAATGCTGAGTACTCCGAAATTTGATAATACAGAATTTGAAACCGATAAGAACCAAATGCTGGAAGCCATTGCCAGCAATAGTACACAACCCACTGCCATTGCATCGAATGTGTATAACAAATTGCTGTATGGTGAAAAAAATATCCTTTCAGTTCCGGATATCGGTACCGAAGCAAGCGTTAAATCGATAAGTCTAGAAGATGTAAAAAAATACTATTCCGACCATTATGCTCCTTCTATTGCAGAAGCTGTTGTAGTAGGTGATGTAGAGAAAGCGGATATTCTTGCCAAGCTTAATTTTCTGAAAGAATGGAAAGATAAACCGGTAACCCTTAAACAGAACAGTGATGAGAAAGCATCTGATGGCAAATTGAAAATCTATATGGTGAATAAAGACAAGGCTCCCCAATCTGTTGTACAGATGGGAGAACTGACAGGTCTGAAATTTGATACCGATGGAGAGTATTTCAAAGCAAGCACGATGAATTTCAGTCTTGGAGGGACTTTTAACAGCCGGATCAATATGGATTTGCGGGAGAAAAAGGCATTTACGTATGGAGCCATGTCTCGTTTCGGATCAGATAAATACGATGGTGAATTTACGATTACAGCTCCTGTCAGAGCCAATAGTACCGACAGTACGTTGATGGATCTGGTATCGATACTGAAGGAATTCAAGGAGAAAGGGATACATACAGAAGAGCTTGATTTCACAAAAAAATGCATGACATTGAGCGAGGCATTGAAGTATGAAACCTTCCGTGATAAATCAAGATTTTTGAAACGTATTCTGGATTATAATCTGGATAAGGATTATGTTAAGAAACAAACAGCCGTGCTGAATGGACTTACCAAGGCCGATCTTGACCAGCTGGCTGTAAAATACCTGAATCTGGACCGGATGTTGATCCTCGTTGTAGGAGACAAAAAGAATATCTATCCCGGGCTGAGCAAGTTGGGATATGAGATTGTGGAACTGGATGCCAATGGTAATCCGGTTGCACCGGCTGAAAGAAAGTCAGAAGGACCAGCCGGAATAAACGG
>JABDCB010000047.1 GCA_013288325.1 Bacteroidota bacterium | reverse complement strand
CCAGGCTGCATTCGGTATGGGTGCTTACGGAGCAGATCTGGGTTATATTGGAGCCTATAATCAAAACGGCGATGCCAGCGAATACCTTACTCAGGTTTCCAAACTTGCACAACAGCTCAAAATCGAAAGCGCTTTTGATCCTGCCTTCCTTCAAAAAATGGGAGCCGCAAAAGGTGATTCTATAAACGATATGCTGGATCAGGCTTTTGCAAAAGCAGAACGTAACCTGCGCTCCAATGATCGTATGGCTACTGCTGCTATCGTAATTGCAGGAGGCTGGATAGAAGGTCTTCATATTGCTGTTGAAGCTATCGGTTCCAAACCCAAAGACGATAAAAACAAAGACCTCTATCATGAAATCTATGTGCATGTGTATGCATTTCAGAATGTACAGGATTTGTTACATCAATATGAAAAGGATGCCGATTGTAAAAAAGTGCTGGATGAACTGACACCATTCAATGCAGTATTCAACGACTATGCAAATGCACCTAATATCGGAGACAAAGATCTAGGACGTTTGAAAGATGCCCTCAATACCATCCGTACCAAACTTCTATAATTCAGATAATCAATAAAAATAAAAGGGAGGCTGTTTGACTGAACAGCCTCCCTTTTTTGCATCCTAAAACTGGGATCTTCTCTGCTACCGGATGAATATGAATTACAGAATTTCAAACCGGCCTGTTGAATTCTTACCTGCAGCATTACTTATTTTGTAAAAAAACATTCCACTCCCAACTTCCAGTTTACTAATTACGAGTTCTTTCATATTGCTCAGTTGTTTCTTCAACACAAGTTTACCTTCTACAGAAAATATTTCCAATGTACAGTCCCCCTCCGCACCATCTGATATACGTATCGTTACATCTTGTCCGGAAGGGTTCGGAAATACGTCCGACTTCCAAACTTCGCTTTCATTTTGCATCCATCCTGTGGCAGAGCATACAATGGGGCTGGCACAAGAAGGGTGTGCAATATTGAACAGTTTTTGAAGAGAATCTATTGGTTCGAATCCATATGGACCTTCCGGCACTACCAAATTAAGCGTATAATGTGGTGAAACATCTTGGGGACAAGCAACTCTTAAAAAAGAAGACAAAGAGGAATTTCCGCTGGGCGCACAACGACTGTCAGCACCTACCACTTTTGCGCCTTGCATGGCAGCCATAAGTTTACAAGCCAGGTCGCCATTTGTTCTTATAAACCTGGCTTCCATAGAATCCAGAATCTTTGCGCCCAACAACGTATTGCCTTGTATGGAAAAGTTTTTTTCCGGAAATCTGATTCTTATATGTAGGACAACTGGGGCCGGTATAGCCAAATGAAGTGGCGTGGCCGCCTTTAATCTCTACCACACCGTATTGTCTTTGCGTGGTATCCCCTTGAGCATCATGCCTCAGCAGAGAATCAATAATCTGACGGCACGTATACCCCCTGTTCATCAACGTATCACCATAGATCTGGTTCGCAGGCAGATACGCAGCCTGGGTATGAATAGCCCCCTTCCCGGGATGTACGGAAGATATGATAACAGCTCCGTTGCTTCCCGGAGCCATTATATTATCCACACAGGAGGCTCCGGCACTCCCTACTTCCCCGGTTAGCGTATCCACTGCACAAATTGAAAAAGTATGCTGAGCCCGGACAGAAAACAAGGGCATCAAAATAAAAAGCAAGGATATTTGTATGTTTTTCATGTTTGTTTTTTTCTTTTTTGTATATTAACCATTCATTCGAAATGTAAGAGAAGCTTTCTGCGCGTTCATTTCAAAGAACAAAGTATCATATGAATTGTCCGCTGATCAAACCACTTTAGAACTTGAACTTAGGAATCCGAAGAGGAAAAAGAGATGGGAGCTTTTAACATGTTTTTCAGTTGCAAATGCAAAGGGCAGATACTCAAGCTAATGCAGAAAATTCGCGTTCTTTTCCTGTTCATTACTTGTTTAACAAATGTTCAAAAGTTGAAAATCCAGCGCTTATGAATTAACTTATTTTTGACTCCCCTTTTTATACAGACATCTGATTCCTGCTTTCTGAGGAATATCATTATAAAATTTTGAGATGAAGGAAATTGACGACAAACGTAAGGATACACGTGCCGGTCTGAAAAAGATCAGCTCTTTGCATCAGCAGGTATTTGAAATTGGAAAACTGCCTCCTCAGGCTACTGACTTGGAAGAAGCGGTGCTGGGAGCCATGATGCTTGAAAAAGATGCACTTACCAATGTCATTGACATTCTGCAACCTAAAAGCTTTTATAAAGAAAGTAACGGACGGATATACGGCGCCATCCAAACGCTTTTTAATAACAGTGAACCGGTAGATATTCTGACGGTAACCAATCAGCTTAAAAAAACCGGAGAGCTGGAAATTGTTGGAGGTGCCTATTATATTACTTCGCTTACCAACCGGGTGGCTTCTGCTGCAAATGCAGAGTTTCATGCCCGTATCATTTCGCAAAAATACATTCAGCGCGAGCTCATCCGGATCTCAACCGAAACAATCCGTAAGGCTTACGAAGACACCACCGATGTATTCGACCTGCTCGACGATGCCGAAAGCTCTTTGTATTCGGTAGTAGAAACTAACATCCGTAAAAACTACGATAAGATGAGTACCCTTATCGGGGCTGCCATCAAACAAATTGAAGTAGCACGTGGGCAAAAAACAGGTGTTACCGGTGTGGAAAGCGGGTTTACGGAGCTCGACCGGATTACATCGGGTTGGCAAAATTCAGACCTTATCATTATCGCAGCCCGCCCTGCCATGGGTAAAACAGCATTCGTTTTATCACTCGGAAGAAATGCAGCTGTTGATTTTGGCAAACCTATTGCCGTTTTCTCACTTGAAATGTCTTCTTTACAGCTTGTAAGTCGTTTGATTTCCAGCGAATCTGAACTCAATGCAGAAAAACTCCGTAAAGGACAATTAGAGGATCATGAATTCGAACAACTGAATGCCAAAATCGGAAAATTGGCTGAAGCGCCTATCTTTATTGATGACACCCCTGCCCTTTCCATTTTTGAATTGAGAGCAAAAGCACGCAGACTTCATCAGCAGCATGGTATCCGCATGATTGTAGTGGATTACCTCCAGTTGATGACTGCCGGTGGCGATAACCGCAATGGTAACCGGGAGCAGGAAATCAGCAGCATTTCCCGTTCACTTAAAAGTATTGCCAAGGAACTGAATATCCCAGTCATAGCACTTTCACAGCTCAGTCGTGCGGTTGAAACAAGAGGGGGTGATAAAAAACCACAGCTGAGCGATTTGCGTGAGTCCGGCGCTATTGAGCAAGATGCCGATATGGTATTGTTTATACATCGTCCCGAATATTACGGATTGGAAGCGGATGAAGCCGGGAACTCCACCCAGGGCAAAGCAGAAATTATTATTGCCAAACACCGGAATGGAAAGGTAGGAAGTGTGACCCTTAAATTTATCGATCGCCTTGCCAAATTCACAGATGCTGATAGCTTTCAGTCGGATGGAAATACGAACTATGATGCAGCCGGCGGACTGGAACCTAATGCGGATTTCGGAGCCGTAAATAAAAGCACCGTAATACGCGGTTCCAGAATGAATGATATTGAAGAAGAGCCGTTCTGATTTGTTTGCTAGTTATTCCATCATGTATTATATAATTCTTTAAAAAAGAGGCTCAGGCCTCTTTTTTATTTGCTCCAAACCAAATCATGGCACAAAGATTATTTGACAAGAATACACATGGAAACTATCTTCCCATTTTTTAAACGCATATAAAATGACGGAAGAAAATATCGCTCCCCTTATCCCCGATGAAATAGTGATGAGCAAGATTTATCTCATCCGTGGTCATAAAGTAATGCTTGACAATGATCTGGCCGAGCTTTATGAAGTAGAAACCAGGGTCTTAAATCAAGCCGTAAACCGGCATGTAGATCGATTTCCTGTAGATTTTATGTTTCGGCTTGATGATAATGAATGGCAAAACTTGATGTCACAATCTGTGACATCAAGTTGGGGAGGCCGGAGAAAATCGCCCTATGTTTTTACGGAACATGGGGTATTGATGCTGTCCAGTGTATTAAATAGTCAGAAAGCAATCCAGGTTAACATTCGGATAATGAGAGTTTTTACACGCATTCATTCCATGTTGACCGATAACACAGAACTTCGGTTAGCTCTTGAAAAACTGGAAAGAAAGACAGATAATAATACCAAAAACCTGGAAGTGGTATTTAAATACCTGGACGAGCTGATAGAAAAGAAAACAAACAATGAGAATAGGAAACAGATTGGGTTTCAACCATTACAACCAGACAACTGAGTTTAAAATTCAGGGACTCCTTCTTAATTTTCCGCTCTGAACAATTAATCGTAACTTTATGTTTATGAAGCGCTTCTCCCTTCTTTTTATTATTCTTTGCTCTTTTCTTAAGGCAAATGCCTCTTCCATTCTGATCCCTATGGACGATTCTCAGAAGAATCATCTGAAGGCTTATGGGATAGCTTATTTTGCCCTGACTAAAAACATAGATGTTCAATGGTTATTGTATTACCGTGGAGGAGCGTTTATGTTTCGCGACGACAAACTGTTTGAGAGCGAATGTATTGTCCGGGGTGTTTCTTTTGAAGTAATTGCAGATGTGCGGGCTAATGCTATCATTGCCGAAATTGCGAATCCGGAAGCAAACATGGATGTCGTAAAACTGGAGAAGGCTCCCAAAATAGCGGTATATACCCCTAAATCTAAACAACCCTGGGATGATGCGGTTACAATGGTTCTTCAGTATGCCGAGATTCCTTATGACAAAATTTATGATGATGAAATCATTCAGGGCAAGCTGCCTATGTATGACTGGATTCATTTACACCACGAAGATTTCACCGGTCAGTATGGAAAATTCTGGAATGGATTTAGCCAGGCTCAATGGTATAAAGATCAGGTAAAAGAGGCAGAAGGCACAGCTGCCCGTCTGGGCTTTGCAAAGGTTTCTCAACTCAAGCTTGCTGTAGCCAAAAAAATACGCGATTTCACTGCGGGCGGAGGATTTCTTTTTTGCATGTGTTCGGCTACCGACACCTATGATATCGCTTTAGCAGCAGAAGGTGTTGACATTTGTGAAACCATGTTCGATGGCGATCCGGCAGACCCTAATCAGAATAGTAAGCTCGACTACTCCAAATGTTTTGCTTTTCAGAATTTTAAATTGGTTACAGACCCTCGTATCTATGAATTTAGTGAGATCGATTCCGAAACCAAACGAAAAACACAATACCATATCACAGAGAAAAACGATTATTTCACGCTTTTTGAATTCTCTGCCAAATGGGATCCTGTGCCTTCCATGCTATGCCAGAATCATGAAACGCTTATCAAAGGTTTTTACGGACAAACAACTGCCTTCGACAAGACGTATATAAAACCGGGTGTCTTAATCATGGGTGAAATGAAATCGGCCAATGAAGCCCGATATATTCACGGTGAATTCGGAAAAGGAATGTGGACTTTTTACGGAGGCCATGATCCGGAAGATTATGAACACCATGTGGAAGAACCGCCTACCGATCTGAGCCTGCACCCCAATTCAGCCGGCTATAGGCTTATCCTGAACAACGTCCTGTTCCCTGCTGCCAAGAAAAAGAAGCAGAAAACCTAGAGTTTATCAATCAATTTTTTCAGCTCGCCGAAATCGAGGGGTTTAATCAGGAAAGCATACATATTTGTCTTCTCTGCCCTTTGTTTAATCTCAGATTCTGAATTCCCGGAAACATAGATCACCCGAACATTAGAAAATTCGCGGATATAACCCATCGCTTCAATACCATCCATTTCTCCATCAAGCCGTATATCCATCAAGACAAAGTCGGGGTTCAATTCCTTAACTGCCGTAATAGCATCCAGTCCGTTGGATACTGATCTCAGAACGGCACACCCAATCCTTTCCAGATATTTCTGATTAATCATTGCAAGAATCATATCATCTTCAACTATCAGCGCTCTTTTTGTCATAATTTTTTGTTCCTCGTACATTATTTCTTTACAGGAAACCAGATTCTGAAAACGGCCCCCGATTCATTCGTCATACTTAACCGGCCTTTTAATTGTCTTACGAATGCGTCAATCAATGTTAACCCTAATGTATCGGTTCGTTTGTTTTTTTCTTCCGGAAAACCAGGCCCATTATCTTTCAGCATCAGGTATATTTCATCCTTTTCTCTCTTTAACTCTACGCTTAAGATCCCGTTAGGCTTGTGGCGGAATACATGTTTATAGGCGTTGGAAATAATTTCATTCATCAGCAAACCGCAAGGAATTGCTTCCGAAATTCCAAGCTCAATGGGTTCCATGTCCATTTCCAGCTTAACGGCACCCGCTAATCCGGCATAGGAGTTGCTAATATCGGGCAGTATACGTTGCAAATACTTATCCAGACGTATCAATGCGAGATTTTCGTTCTGATAGAGCGATTCATGAATATGGGCCAGTGATTTTATCCGATTGCGGCTTTCTGCAAAAATCTCCCTGACCTTTTCATCCTCGGTATTCATACTTTGCAATTCGAGCAATCCGGAAACTACTGCCAGATTATTCTTTACCCGATGATGGATTTCAGACAATAATATGTTTTTCTCAGCCAGGGATTCCCTCAGTTTGCCTTCCGCAGTAATACGGTCTGCAATCTGAGTCATAAGGGCGCTTTGGTGCACGGTCAAGAATTCATTCCGCTCCTGAAGTATATGATTATATGCCGCATTGTTATTCGCAAAATAGATGATAAGCACAAAAGAAAGAAAGAGGGTGAAACAAAAATTAATCCCATAAAGAAGATGTGTGAAATCTTCACTCATCGGCCTGGCAGGAAAAATCGAATAACGGCTTTGAAGGTATACAATAATAAAGGTGAGTAAATAGGATGAAAGAGCAAGGATAATTCTTGCTTTCTGTTTAAAATCAAACAGGAGATATACGATGAGCGGGGATGTAAACAAATAAAGATGGATACCCGAATTATATCCCAGAACAGAACTGAAATAAAGCACGGCGAAGTTTGTATCAAAAACAATAAGCGTTCGGGAAATTGTTTTTAATCCTTTTTGGTTGAGTATAGGGCTCAGAATAAACAGAGCAATAATACCGCACATTACCAGGATAGATCTTGTATCCTCGGTCATGCGCAGAAAAAAAAGGTAGGGGGTGGCACAGGCTGCCGTTACCCAGCAAAAAAGATTGATAGCCCTCAAACGGGCCTGTTCGCTCTGCAAATGGATATTTCCCGTTTCACTACTCATACGGTTTACTCCTCTTTTCCTCCTGTCAGGGAATTGTTCAGGTTATACCTGTTACTTTCAGATTTCGGGTAGCAATTACCAGATAAAAAATGTCTATGAAAATATAAATCACCACCATCGAGGCGATCCAATGATTACCCGGCCAATGGAGAATACACATGAGGCCACAAAATAAACTTCCCAGCATACGGCACCAGGCCGCCAGATAGGAGATCCCTTTTTCGAGTGGATGCCGCAGCATCATAGCCAAACAAGATGCCGAAATAAGGAGTTGTATGGCATATGCCGAATTGGCTCCAATCGGGTTGTCGAATTTGTCGCCGATAAAAAAACACAATACAACAAGCCAACCCACAATAGAATAAGCAAAGAAAAGCTTGAAGTATTTCCTATTCTCCGGTAAAACCTGTTTGTCGCCATACCGGAACATACTGAAGACAATAAAACAATCCAGAAAAAACCATCCGTAATAGCCTATTTGAATCAGGTTTCCCATGTCTTGCCTATAAACAAAGGCCCATAGAAATTCCCAGGCAATATTGGCCCCTACAACAGCGGCCGAAATACCAACAAATTTATAACGAACAATACCTCTGATAACGAGCAAATAGCAGGAAAGCCAGAAAAAGGCCCCCGCCCCGAATAGGATTAGCTCTGTATTTGTATAAACCGCCGTATTGAGCCAATTACCCATAAAAATCATGAATTAGGACTTGCACAAAACACTCAGCTACAATACGCCAGAACATCTACACCGAAGATAAAAAAAAATCTGAAAAATCATATTACTTCCCGGTAGAGATTTAATTATTGAAAATCCAGGAAACTCCGAATTTAAGCGACCTGTCAGGAACAGGATAATGTGGAGCTGCATAGTAAGCAAAGGAAGGAAAGCCTGAATTTACATGTTCATACTTAACAAAAACCCGAACAGTCTTTACTTGTACATTGAGAAACACATCACCGTAGGGATAATTTCCGATCGCTTTCTGATCCTGCACATAAAATTGTCCTGTTGCAGGCATGTATATTTTGGCATAATAGGAAGAAAAATAAAATACATCAAACCCAAGCTGATAATACAGTATCTTCTTAATATTATGATGATAATAGAGGGAATGATCGGTAACCCATTCCGGAAAGCGAACTGCATCGGTAACCGGAACAGATTGCCAGGTAACGCGATTAGAAAAACACCACCTCCCCAGATTTAACTCTTTGTAGGCATAAGCTCCGGTCATATTAACTGCCGAATTTAGCTGCAAAGGCAGTGCTGCCGAGGTATAAAATACAGGGTCATCTTCTCGTCTTGCAAAAGCCCCTAGTTCAAAAAAATATTTATCGGAACGCAGAAAAGCTTTTCCTGAATAAATGCCTTCTTTTTCAAAATGATTTCTCCAAATAAAATTATTGGAACTATATATTTCAGACATAAAATCGGGCCGTGCCAAAGAAGCTACCCCATTTATTCCAACATACATCCGTTTTTTAAATAATCCCTGTTGTGCAGATAATTCACCTCTATAATCACCCGAATTATATCCTGCCAGTCCATACTCTCCCGTGAGCTTCATTCTTGTACTTCTGGCGGTATCCGAATACGTGAAAATTCCGGCTTTAGCAATCCAGTTCATAATGACAGTATCTCCGGCCAGCTGATTTATACGGATCAGTTCATTTTCCACATTTAAATACATCCCCAACTTCCTGTTCTCGCCGGACCGTTTTTTCTCCCAGGTATTCCATCCCAATGCATTCCGGATGCGATAAAAATAAACCGAATCGTGGGTAAGAAGTTTGCTATAATACTGATTCGAATAAAATCCGGAATCGGGATACAGGTCTGAATAGGTGATGGCTTCATCAGAAATTTTTGTACTTAACGAGAAGGCGCTGGTTGGACAAAAACGCGGAGGATGCGTAGAGTCGGTTATGGCAGGATGAAAGCCCAGGTTAAAAAATTGGGTCATATTATAAGCTCTTTCCCGGTATCTGCGTTGAGCTCCCATCAGATTGACGGGGATTACCTTTCTGTCTGTGCCGTATGTATTGTATTCCAGTGTACTGTCATTTTTTATTCCACCGTTCACCTGGGGTTTATCTACATTATAAATAACATTGGCCAGCAGGTAATATCTTCTTCCTGGCGACTTATAGTTACTGCTAATGTAAAACGTAGTAAAGTTGGTGGCTTGCTGAAGGTAGGTGCCATCCGATCTGATTCGTTTAAAGTAAGCTGTAAAATTGAGGTTCTTGTTTATATTCTGCGAGTGTGTAAAGCTGAAGTTGGCTTCCTTTTGCTGTCCGGCAATAAAAAAAAGGTTTGTATACGGGTGGTGTGTATCAAAATACCGGACGCTATCGTTGTTGATCAGATTAGAGGCAAAATCATTATTGAAATATCGGAAGCCCAGATGATCAATAGGGTGATCCACATAATAGTTGGTTACCGCCTGGCCTGTATTGCCGAGGTATCCTCTCTGGTCGTAATGTTCAAATCCTTTAAGGCTATATGGGTCTTTCTGATCGGCCGGTTTAAAAAGTTCGCCGGTATAGTATTTTACATGGAATGTATCCATGACGGATCCTTTGACGGTATCCCGTGGATTGCCGGCAGTGGCTGTTAAGGGGGGGATTAAAAACAAACTAAGGAAAAAAAGTATCCGGATCCAGCAATTCATTGCAGACAAAGGTATGGGTAAATCCAAAACAACAAAGCCTCCTGCAACTACTGTGCCTGTATATTTTAAGGAGAGGTCAAAAAAAAACCCTGACGTAAACGTCAGGGTTTCATTTAAAAGTGGCGACTACATACTCTCCCGGTTAGTATACCAGTACCATTTGCACAAGTGAGCTTAACTTCTCTGTTCGGAATGGGAAGAGGTGGACCTCACCGTTATAGTCACCTAAAATCTAGGGCCGTATTTGCGGATCAAAATAAGATTGACATATGAGAAAGGGAATACAAAATGTTACCAGGAGATTCTTCACAAAAAGCTTACGGGTAATTAGTACTACTCGGCTTTGACATTGCTGTCTTTACACCTGTAGCCTATCAACGTCATAGTCTATAACGACCCTTAAATGATATCTCATCTTGAGGTGAGTTTCGCACTTATATGCTTTCAGTGCTTATCTCATCCAGACATAGCTACCCTGCGGTGCAGTTGGTACTACAACAGGTACACTAGCGGTCTGTCCGACTCGGTCCTCTCGTACTAGAGTCAGCGCCACTCAAATATCAAACGCCCACAACAGATAGGGACCGAACTGTCTCACGACGTTCTGAACCCAGCTCGCGTGCCACTTTAATGAGCGAACAGCTCAACCCTTGGGACCTTCTCCAGCCCCAGGATGTGACGAGCCGACATCGAGGTGCCAAACCACTCCGTCGATATGAGCTCTTGGGAGTGATCAGCCTGTTATCCCCGGCGTACCTTTTATCCTATGAGCGATGGCCCTTCCATGCGGAACCACCGGATCACTATATCCGTCTTTCGACCCTGCTCGACTTGTCGGTCTCACAGTCAAGCACCCTTATGCTATTGCACTCTACGTACGGTTGCCAAGCGTACTGAGGGTACCTTTGAAAGCCTCCGATACTCTTTTGGAGGCGACCACCCCAGTCAAACTACCCACCAAACGATGTCCTCCGTTAGGAGTTAGACTCCGAATAAACAAAGGGTCGTATTTCAAGGTTGACTCCATGATGCCTAGCGACACCACTTCAAAGTCTCCGACCTATCCTACACATTGTTTATCCAAAATCAACGTTAAGTTATAGTAAAGGTGCACGGGGTCTTTCCGTCCCGTTGCGGGTAATCGGCATCTTCACCGATACTACAATTTCACCGAGCTCGCGGCTGAGACAGTGCTCAGATCGTTACACCATTCGTGCAGGTCGGAACTTACCCGACAAGGAATTTCGCTACCTTAGGACCGTTATAGTTACGGCCGCCGTTTACTGGGGCTTCGATTCAAAGCTTTGACTTGCGTCTGACCTCTCCTCTTAACCTTCCAGCACCGGGCAGGTGTCAGGCCTTATACATCATCGTTAGATTTTGCAAAGCCCTGTGTTTTTGATAAACAGTCGCCAGAGCCATTTTACTGTGACCCTCCGAAGAGGGTACCCTTTATCCCGAAGTTACAGGGTTAATTTGCCTAGTTCCTTAGCCGCGGATCACTCGAGCACCTCAGGATTCTCTCCTTGACTACCTGTGTCGGTTTGCGGTACGGGTTGTTTACAACTGAAGCTTAGAGGGTTTTCTTGAGAGTCTGATTAGGTTCACTATCCACGCAGCCGAAGCCTTGCGGTACTATCACCTTCGACAGGTCCTGCGGATTTGCCTACAGGTCCTATATCTACTGGCTTTAACGTTCTATTCCGTAAGAACGCGGAACTTTCACTACTCTGTCACCCCATCGCATTGTAAACAAGTACTGGAATATTAACCAGTTATCCATCGACTACGCCATTCGGCTTCGCCTTAGGTCCCGACTAACCCTGATCCGATTAACGTTGATCAGGAAACCTTAGTCTATCGGTGGACAGGTTTCTCGCCTGTCTTATCGTTACTTATACCTACATTTGCTTTTCTGACCTCTCCAACAAAGCTCACGCTTCGTATTCACTGATGTCAGAATGCTCCCCTACCACTTCGTATTGCTACGAAATCCAAAGCTTCGGTACTATGCTTAATGCCCGATTATTATCCACGCCCAATCGCTCGACTAGTGAGCTGTTACGCACTCTTTAAATGAATTGCTGCTTCCAAGCAAACATCCTAGCTGTCAATGCAATCGGACCACGTTTTAACAACTTAGCATAGATTTTGGGACCTTAGCTGTTGGTCTGGGTTCTTTCCCTTTCGCCCACGGACCTTAGCACCCATGGGCTCACTCTTGGATATATATTATAGCATTCGGAGTTTGTCAGGGATCGGTAGGCGGTGAAGCCCCCTAGCCCAATCAGTAGCTCTACCTCTATAATACTTAACTCCAAGGCTGTTCCTAAAAACATTTCGGGGAGTACGAGCTATTTCCCAGTTTGATTAGCCTTTCACCCCTACCCACAGCTCATCCGGAAGCTTTTCAACGCTTATCAGTTCGGACCTCCATCTCATTTTACTGAGACTTCATCCTGGCCATGGGTAGATCACAAGGTTTCGCGTCTACCCCCTCTGACTGTTCGCCCTATTCAGACTTGCTTTCGCTTCGGCTTCAGACCTTAAGTCTTTAACCTTGCCAGAGAGGAGTAACTCGTAGGTTCATTATGCAAAAGGCACGCAGTCACCACACGTAGTGGCTCCTACCGCTTGTAAGCGTATGGTTTCAGGTTCTATTTCACTCCGCTGTTCGCGGTTCTTTTCACCTTTCCTTCACAGTACTAGTACGCTATCGGTCTCTTAAATGTATTTAGCCTTGCCAGATGGTCCTGGCTGATTCCCACAAGATTTCTCGGGTCTCGCGGTACTCAGGATACTGCTAGTGTACAAATTTTTACGTGTACGGGACTATCACCCACTATGGTTCATATTTCCATCTGATTCCACTTGAATTTGCACACACGTTGCAGTCCTACAACCCCAACTTTGCCGAAACAAAATTGGTTTGGGCTGTTCCCTTTTCGCTCGCCACTACTAAGGGAATCACTGAATTGTTTTATTTTCCTCCGGGTACTTAGATGTTTCAGTTCTCCGGGTTAGCATCCTTTCGGATAATAGACCTTCAGTCTATTGGGTTGCCCCATTCGGACATCATCGGATCACGGGATATTTCCTCCTCCCCGATGCTTATCGCAGGTAATCACGTCCTTCTTCGCCATTAAGAGCCAAGGCATCCTCCATACGCCCTTATTTACTTTCTTGTTACCAATTTCCTGGTAACACTCTTGTATTCTCTTTCTCAATATGTCAAAGAACGTCTCCATGCATTTATAGCAAGGATTCGCTGAAAAACCCGGATTCGAACCGATGAATTTCCGAATTACTTCGGATTATCCGACCCCTACTTGGTCGTTTTCCTCTATTTAAATAGTAAAAGAACGTTTCAATCTAATTTCACTAACCTCGACTGCTTGTGTTGGTAGTGGAGGTTATCGGAGTCGAACCGATGACCCCCTGCGTGCAAGGCAGGTGCTCTGGCCAGCTGAGCTAAACCCCCGTAATTATATGACTAACTAGTAGTCCCGAGCAGATTTGAACTGCTGACCCCTACATTATCAGTGTAGTGCTCTAACCAACTGAGCTACGGGACTATTTTTAAATTACGATTTTATGATTTACGATTTAGGATTTTTCAATCTTAGCCGTAATTCGTAAATCGTCAATCCGTATAGCTCGGTGTGGCAAAACACTTCTGAGCTCGTGTGGGTATAAATAAATAAAATAATTGAGATATAGTAGAAACAACAAGTACCTTTCCGATTCTTACGAATCGGAACGAACAATTCTCTCCAGAAAGGAGGTATTCCAGCCGCACCTTCCGGTACGGCTACCTTGTTACGACTTAGCCCCAGTCATTGGTTTTACCCTAGGCGACTCCTTGCGGTGATCGACTTTAGGCACTCCCAACTCCCATGGCTTGACGGGCGGTGTGTACAAGGCCCGGGAACGTATTCACCGGATCATTGCTGATACCCGATTACTAGCGAATCCAGCTTCATGAAGTCGAGTTGCAGACTTCAATCCGAACTGAGACGAGTTTTAGAGATTAGCATCATATCGCTATGTAGCTGCCCTTTGTACTCGCCATTGTAGCACGTGTGTAGCCCAGGACGTAAGGGCCGTGATGACTTGACGTCATCCCCACCTTCCTCACCGCTTGCGCGGGCAGTTTCTTTAGAGTCCCCAGCATTACCTGATGGCAACTAAAGATAGGGGTTGCGCTCGTTGCGGGACTTAACCCAACACCTCACGGCACGAGCTGACGACAGCCATGCAGCACCTAGTTTCGTGTCATTGCTGAAAAGTACCTTTCGGCACCGGTCACTAACTTTCAAGCCCTGGTAAGGTTCCTCGCGTATCATCGAATTAAACCACATGCTCCTCCGCTTGTGCGGGCCCCCGTCAATTCCTTTGAGTTTCAACCTTGCGGTCGTACTCCCCAGGTGGATAACTTATCGCTTTCGCTTAGACGCTGACAGTGTATCGCCAACATCTAGTTATCAACGTTTACGGCGTGGACTACCAGGGTATCTAATCCTGTTTGATCCCCACGCTTTCGTGCATCAGCGTCAGTTACAGTTTAGTGAGCTGCCTTCGCAATCGGTGTTCTATGACATATCTAAGTATTTCACCACTACATGTCATATTCCGCCCACTTCATATGTACTCAAGTTCTGCAGTATCAATGGCAATTTCCGGGTTAAGCCCGAAGATTTCACCACTGACTTACAAAACCGCCTACGCACCCTTTAAACCCAATAAATCCGGATAACGCTTGGATCCTTCGTATTACCGCGGCTGCTGGCACGAAGTTAGCCGATCCTTATTCTTACGGTACAATCAGCCTCGGACGCATCCAAGGGTTTTTTCCCGTATAAAAGAAGTTTACAACGCATAGCGCCTTCATCCTTCACGCGGCATGGCTGGATCAGTCTTGCGACCATTGTCCAATATTCCTTACTGCTGCCTCCCGTAGGAGTCTGGTCCGTGTCTCAGTACCAGTGTGGGGGTTAACCCTCTTAGGTCCCCTAAACATCGAAGCCTTGGTGAGCCATTACCTCACCAACTAGCTAATGTTACGCGTGCCCATCTTTAACCGCCGGAGCTTTAATTACAAAAAGATGCCTCTTCGTAATGTTATGGGGTGTTAATCCCGATTTCTCGGGGCTATTCCCCAGTTAAAGGAAGGTTGCAAACGTGTTACGCACCCGTGCGCCGGTCGTCAGCAGATATTGCTACCCCTGTTACCCCTCGACTTGCATGTATTAGGCCTGCCGCTAGCGTTAATCCTGAGCCAGGATCAAACTCTCCATTGTAAGTTTGTATTCTTTTCCCGATCCGGGGGGATCGGGAGTTGTCTCAAGGAATTGTTACCTCTCATCCGCTGGTATGGCGGAATGAGGGACTTGTTGTTTCTAGCTATATTCTCAATATTTTCAAAGAACGGATGCTTATATATTCTGCCCGAAGGCTCAGCATTTCAATTTTCAAACCCCTTTTTAAAGAACGTTTCTTTTATTTGGGGAGGCAAAAGTAGAAAGGTTTTTTGATTCTGCAAAACTTTTCTGACTTTTTTTTGATTTTTATTTCTGTGAAAGAACGTGCTTGATTCGTAAGGGGCGTAAAGGTAAGTACATTTTACACTCCTGCAACTTTTTTTTTAAAAAATATTTAAACTAACCTTTATATAGCCCAATCCTTATTCTATTAACTATCCCTCCATCCCACGCCCCCATTGCCTCCTGCACCTGCCTCCTGCCGCCTTTTACTCAGCCCGCTCCTCCCATATCATAGCCAAATTCACCACCACCTCCGCTGCTTTCTCCATATCCTGTACCGATACCCACTCCTGGCGACTATGAAAAGCATGCTCACCGGCAAATATATTGGGACAAGGCAAGCCCATAAATGATAACCGCGATCCATCTGTACCTCCGCGTATACTGGAAAGATGCGGACTTATACCCGACCGCTCAATTGCATCCACCGCATTCTGCACCACACTGGGATGGCTTTCCAGCACCTCTTTCATATTCCTGTATTGCTCCGTCACCGTAAAATCAAACGTTGATCTGGCATATTTCTTCATCACCACAGCCGTCATCTCCTTCAATTCCTGCTCCAGATCAACAAGCCCCTGTCTCGAAAAAGAACGGATAATGAATTGCAGCGTAGTCTTCTCTATCGTACCACTCATATGTATGAGATGCACAAAACCTTCTTTTCCTTCCGTTGTTTCCGGAGAAATCCTGTCCTTAGGCAGAGAAGAAACCAGCTCGGAAGCTATTTTCAACGCACTTTGCATCTTCCCCTTTGCAAAACCAGGATGTGTACTCACTCCATATATCTGGATGGTCACCATATCGGCCGAAAAAGTTTCATCTTCTATATGACCCCTTGTTTCCCCATCAATGGTATAACCCGCATCGGCTCCCAATTTTTTCATATCCACCTTATCTACCCCCCTTCCTATCTCCTCATCAGGCGTAAACAGAATCCGGATTTTACCATGCTTTACTTCCTGATGCTTTATTATATAATGTGCAGCATCCATAATAGCCGCTACCCCTGCCTTATTATCAGCCCCCAATAAGGTGGTTCCGTCGGCAGTAATTATATCATTACCAATCTGTTGCAGCAGTTCCGGATGATCTGCCGTCTTCAACACCTGTGTCTTATCGGCCGGAAGGACAATATCCTTCCCCCCGTAATTCTTATGAATCTGGGGTTTTACATTCGCCCCCGTACAATCCGGAGAAGTATCCATATGCGAACAAAAACAAATAACAGGTACTGTTTTAGTTGTATTCGTCGGAATAGTGGCATACACATATCCATACTCATCCAACTCAGCATCTGTAATACCCATGGCATGCAATTCCTCCACCAGTACCTTACCAAGATCCTTTTGTTTCATGGTGGAAGGACAGGTAGGAGAAGACGGATCGCTCTGGGTATCTATCTGCACGTAACGCAGAAAGCGTTCGGTAACCGTGTGTTTAAATGGAACTGGAAGCATAGGAATCAGGATTTAAGGTTATTGACGTCCATACGTGATTGGCCGCTGATTTTCATGATGATCATGATTAATTATGATTTTGCGATATCTGATAATCCGAGAAAATCATGACAATCATGATAATCTGCGGTCTATTTTATTAAGGTGTGCCTGATGAAACGGGGATAATTTTTCCATTGTGATAGTGCTGCCCGTTAATGGCAAACCAACCTATATACTTACCCATCTCCGCAGCCGTAACAGAAGCCTTGTATCCGGGAAATGCTTCGCGAAGCATATCGGTATCCACTGCACCCAGGCAAAGACAATTAACAGCAATATGCATGGTTTTAAATTCTTCTGCAAGACATTCCGTAAGTCCGCTCAAAGCAGATTTGCTGGAGCTGTAAGCGGAAAGCCCCGCAAACCTGGCACTCCCCTGAAAACCTCCCATACTGGAAATATTCACAATATGTGATTTTTCATCTCCCCTTCTTTCCATCAATGGAATCAAGTGTTTTATCAGGGCTGCCGTTTTAAAAACATTAATACGGTATACCTGTTCAAACTCCTGTTCTGTCAGTTCTTCAAAAGGCTTTACTACAATAGTGGCTGCATTATTAATCAACACATCTATCTTTCGGGCTTTCGCCACAATCCTGTTAACCAGATCCGAAAAAATTGTCTTTCTCCATGTCAAACAGAAGGGGCGAAAAAACGGCTTCTTTATTCTGTTTTATGACATCTTCCTGCAAGCGCTCCAGATTTTTTTTATTTCTGGAAAGAGCCAAAACATGTACGTCTTTATGCGCCGATAATGCCAATGCTGTTTGATATCCTATCCCACGCCCGCAACCAGTTATTAGAATATTCATAGAAATTGCCTTTTTGTGGGTTCTAAATTAAACAAGTTTGCAGAAACTCCGTCCTACGCTCCAGTCAGATGCAATATATCCCATTTCCTTTTCGTCTAAAATTTTGTATCTTTATCCCTATGAATATGCGCAAGATATCCCTCTTTTTTGTTCTCATTGGTCTGCTTGGTTTTAACCTCGTTGCCAATGCACAGGATGATGATGGTTTTGTACCTAAACCACGACCCGTTCACCACGATGCCCCTAAAACCGACATCATGGATAAAATATATTTCGGAGGAAATGTAGGACTGAATTTCGGGCATGGCTTTTCTTTCTTCGAAGCAGACCCCATAATAGGTTACCACCTTACGGATAAACTCTCTGCAGGGGTTACCTTCACCTATATGTATTATAACTTCATTGATGTATACGGGGAAAATTTCACCGATAACATCTATGGTGCCGGAGTTTTTGCGCGATATTTTGTCACCCAAAATGTATTTGCTCATGTAGAGACCAAATTCCTGAACGGTACATGGGCCGATGGAGATCGCTCTACTATTTATCCTTTCCTGGTAGGCGGCGGATACAGAAGCAAAATGGGAAGCAGAAGTTCGGTGTTTGCCATGATCCTGTATGATCTCAACTATGACCCCGCCCGTTCTCTTTTTCCTTCTCCTTTTCTTTATACTATTGGTTTCGGCGTAGGTTTCTAGAAGGATTCCTTCATCTCCTCTTCTGATCTTATTTCCAGACTATTATCAGTATCTGATATCCGGATTCCTGCCGGATTTTTCGTTACATTTGGCTTACTCCAACAAGTAATCCATGAAAAAAGTTTTTACCCTCCTGGCTGTTTTTACAGCATGTATACTCCATGCCTCCATCAATCCAAACGACTTCATAACGGAAAACCCTTACCAGGCTTCTTTCGATAAAGCGTATAAACAATACCCGCTTATCAAACGCGGCGTGCTGGAAGCCGTTGCTTTTACCAATACCCGCTTTCATCATCTTCCTGCCAATGGACCTGAAAGCTGCATGGGCATTCCGCATGCAATAGGTGTAATGGGAATGATGCAGGATGGCAAAGGCTTTTTTAGTCCCAATCTGTTAATCGCATCCACTGCTTCAGGCTATTCAGTTCAGGAAATCATTTCCGATCCCGAAAAAAATATTCTTTCCTATGCTTCCATGCTTTATGGAATGCTTTTATCACAACATATCACACTGGCCGATCCGGTAGAAGCACAATTGAAAGTGACCTTACTGGTAAGCGAATTACCGGTGGATAACAGCAATATGGTTATTAATTTTGCAAGAGAGTCGTTTGTCTATTCCCTGGCCATGTTTCTCTCCGACAAAGGATACCAACGCAATTTCAATTTCCCCGATTATCAGCTGGATATTCCATCTCTCTTTGGTTCCAATTACGAAATCCTGAGTGCAGCAACGGTTACTGTTGGTAATAAAGGAGTGAGCAATAAGCAAGGTCACAAGTACAGCAATACGAATATCGGAACCGGAGTATTATCGCCCGATTATGCCCCCGCCCTCTGGAATCCGGCAGCAACGTGTAATTACAATGTAGGCCGTACCATGGCCATCACGGCGGTTGTTATCCATGATACAGAAGGTTCGTATGCCGCATCCATTGCCTGGTTTCAAAACTGTTCTTCCGTTGTCAGCGCTCACTATGTAATCCGTTCTTCCGATGGGCAGGTTACCCAAATGGTACTCGAGGCCAATAAAGCCTGGCATGTAGGTTCGGAAAACGGTTATACAATAGGTATAGAACACGAAGGATATGCCGCTCAAACAGGATGGTATACCACCGCTATGTATACCAATTCTTCTGCTCTGGTAAAAGATATCTGCAACAGCGGTTATGGTATCAATCCTAAAAATCTGGCTTTCTGGCCCTGGGCCGCCACTACCGATTACAACGGCACCAGCACTCCCAATACCTGCACCACCATTAAAGGACATCAGCATTATCCCAACCAAACACATACCGATCCGGGTGCTAATTGGGACTGGGAAACTTATTACCGCATGGTAAACAGTACTGTTCCAACAGCCACTGTTTATACGACCGCTACAGGTAATTTTTATGATTCCGGTGGATCGTCAGGTAATTATACCAGTCTGGAACGATCGGTATGGACCATCAGTCCAACCTCCGCCACTACGGTAACTCTTAATTTCTCCAGCTTTAATACCACCAAAAATTACGACTATCTGTTTTTGTACGACGGCAATTCCATCAATGCCCCCCTCATTGGTAAATACACGGGCACCACGAGTCCCGGTACCATTACTTCCAGTGGAGGATCCATCACGGCTGAATTCCGTTCTTCCTGTACCGGTACTTCTCCGGGATGGGCTGCCACCTGGAGCATCAATGGTATAGCTCCAGGACCAGACAATACTGCCCCCACTACCCTCGTAAATATTCCGGGAATCTGGCAAACGGCCAGTTTCAACGCTTCTTTTACCGAAGCCGATAACGCAGGTGGCAGCGGACTTTTCAAAAGCTTTTATCAGGTCATTGATCTGAACGGCACCGACTGGAGAGCCAATAATACACAAGGATTTTTCAGCGATAATTTTAATCAATCGGCTATCAGTCCCGAATGGACTTCATCCGTGGGTACCTGGCTGCTTAACACCACCAATGTGAGTCTGGAACAAACGGATCAGACCAATGCCAATACGAATATCTATGCATCGCTTACGCAGAATCTGTCTAATGTATACCTCTACAACTGGTCGGGAATGATCAGCGGTACAGGTACGAACCGGCGTGCAGGTCTTCATATCTTCTGCGACAGTGCCGGACTTGCCAACCGCGGAAACAACTACTTCGTTTGGTTCCGCGTGGATCAGAGTGTATGTGAATTTTATAAAACCACCAATAATGTATTCAGCCTCGTCAATTCAGTGGCCATGACCACCGCTGCCGGGCAGTGGTACGATTGGAAAGTGGTTTACGATCGTTCTACCGGTAAGCTGGAAGTTTTTCAGAATAATGTTTTCATAGGCAGTTATACGGATCCAACTCCGATCAGCAACGGAAGTTATATCTCTTTCCGAAGCGGTAATTGCGACTGGCAAATACAGAATTTTAAAGTATACCGTTCCCGGGCGGCTAACACTCCCGAAGCCATCAGTGTGGGCACCTGCCCCGCTTGTATGCTGCGTTACCAAAACCAAAACCCTTCCACGCCGGCAGGAAAAGTAAAATCCATTGTACGCGACTCGGCCAATAATTTTTCCACCATCGTGAGTCAGGATATCAATGTAGACTGGACACCTCCTGTTAATCCCATTTGGGTTAACGATGGCACCGGCGCTGATCAGGATACCACCTATGTAGGAACTCAGCTAAGCGCTGTATGGGCTTCATCGTCCGATCCCAATTCCGGAGTCAATCTGTATACCTATGCCATGGGTACCAGTGCTGGTGCCACCGATCTGGTTAGCTGGACCGGCAATCTGCAGGATACTGCTGTTACCAACACTCCGTTAAGTTTGGTGGTAGGCAAAACATATTATACCAGTGTGCAGGTAACCAATGGGGCAGGATTAGTTTCCGGCATTGTAAGCTCCGATGGAGATTATTATGCAGGGGCTACCACAGGAATAAAAAACATCACGGTGCCTGTTACTTCCATCATGGCTTACCCCAACCCATTTGGAAGTTCCACTACCATTGTTTATTCTCTTGCTGAAAACACACCCGTTACCATTTCTTTAGTGGATGTCTTGGGTCAGCAGATACAATTACTGAATCTGCCCGATCACAATTCCGGTCTGCACCAATTTACCATT
>JABDCB010000046.1 GCA_013288325.1 Bacteroidota bacterium | reverse complement strand
GAATTACTGCATTGCAATGACATTATAGAAGTAAATGACCTGGGAGCGGGAAGCACGTCCACCGATAAAAAACAAAGAAGTATACGCGATATTGCCAAAACAGCTTCTAAACCGGCCCGCTATGCACGTTTGCTTTATCGTCTTTGTAGACATTTCAAACCGGCCGAAATCCTTGAACTGGGCACCTCCTTCGGCATCAGCACCCTTTATCTACATGCGGCGCAACCCGAAGCGCATATCACAACCATAGAAGGATGTGCAGCCATAGCAGCAAAGGCAGAACAGCATTTCAAAAAATCGGGCGCTTCCAACATTTCCCTTGTTCAGGCAAGTTTTGAGCAGGCGCTTCCGGAAGCACTCCGAAATATTTCCAAAGCCGATCTTGTTTTTTTCGATGGCAATCACCGCCTGGCTCCTACCCTGGATTATTTTCATCAATGTCTGGAGAAGGCACACGAAAGCTCCATTTTTATTTTTGATGATATCCATTGGTCTGATGAAATGGAAACAGCCTGGAAAGAGATTCAGCAACATCCGGCTGTGACCGTGACGGCCGATTTGTTTTTTATGGGTCTCGTCTTTTTCAGAAAAGGACAGGAAAAACAGCATTTTGTACTCCGCTATTAGTTCGGAACGATTTCTTTATCTTTATTCCAATATTAAACGATATGTCTTCGATTATTCAACTGAGTCAGATTGCCAGAAATTATGTGATCGGCACGGAAACAATTCATGCATTGCGATCCATCTCCCTGGAGATAGGAAAAAATGAATATGTAGCCCTGATGGGTCCTTCGGGTTCCGGGAAATCGACATTAATGAATGTACTCGGATGTCTGGATACTCCGAGTCAGGGAGAATATATTCTGAACGGACATTCTGTTGCCAATATGAGTGATAATGAGCTGGCCCAGATCCGGAACAAAGAGATAGGATTCGTTTTTCAGACTTTTAATCTCCTGCCCCGATCCACCGCATTGGATAATGTTATCCTGCCCCTGGTGTATGCTGGTGTTAAAAAAGCCGAACGGGAAGCACGTGGAAAAGAAGTCATGGATCAGGTAGGACTGCGTAACCGGATGGATCATAAACCCAATGAACTATCCGGAGGACAACGTCAGCGGGTGGCTATTGCCAGAGCCCTGGTAAACCATCCTGCCATTATCCTTGCCGATGAGCCTACAGGTAACCTGGACTCCAAAACATCGGTTGAGATTATGGGGCTTTTTGAAGAGATACATCGTAAGGGAAATACCATTATCCTGGTGACCCACGAAGAAGATATTGCCAAATATGCACACCGGATTGTAAGGCTTAAAGACGGGCTCATCGAAAGCGATACCCTCAACACCTTAATCATGCACGCATGAAAATTTATACCAAGACAGGCGACAAAGGCCAGACTTCACTGATAGGCGGAACACGCGTCCCCAAACATCATATCCGTATAGAAGCCTATGGCACGGTAGATGAGCTGAACTCCTGGATAGGTCTTATCCGCGACCAACCTGTAGATGCAAAAGCAAAAGAGCTACTGATAGAGATTCAGGACCGACTATTTACCATTGGTTCTTCCCTGGCTTCCGACCCCGATAAATCAAAAATGAAAATCCCCGATTTAAAAGAGGAAGATGTGGTGCTGCTGGAAAAGGAGATGGACAGGCTGAATGAATCCCTGCCTGAAATGCGCTCCTTTGTACTGCCAGGTGGACATACCACCGTATCGTATTGCCATATTGCCCGCTGTGTTTGCAGACGGGCAGAACGGGCTGTCCTTCGTCTTTCAGAAAATGAATTTGTGGCCGAATTGGTGGTTAAATATCTGAATCGGCTTTCGGATTATCTCTTTGTACTCTCCCGTGCAGTGAGTAAGGAGCTCCATGCAATCGAAACTCCCTGGAAACCACGCATGTAAATCAATTTTGCTGATTTTTCTTTTTTTTCACAGGAAATTTTCAGGCTATCAATAAATTTCTACTTTTGCACGAATTCCGGACGATAAGTTACTACCGGTTTTTTTGATTCATTTGTAACAAGCGTCCTCTTTTTTCGTTCTAACAGT
The DNA here is from genome assembly GCA_013288325.1 of Bacteroidota bacterium. Classification (GTDB taxonomy): domain Bacteria; phylum Bacteroidota; class Bacteroidia; order Palsa-965; family Palsa-965; genus Palsa-965. The sequence goes on along the minus strand of JABDCB010000046.1, from coordinate 19,681 downwards.
AAATTGTCTTAATAATATGTACTGGACACTCGAATTGGCCTCTTATCTTGAAGATGCTCCCTGGCCCGCCACCAAAGACGAATTGATTGACTATGCCATTCGTTCAGGAGCCCCTATGGAAGTAATCGAGAACCTTCAGGAAATTGAAGACGAAGGAGAAGCGTATGAATCCATCGAAGAAATATGGCCTGACTACCCTACCAAAGAAGACTTTTTCTTTAATGAAGATGAATACTGATCCGTTTTCAATGATCTGCTAGTATTACAGGGAGCCACAAAATGGCTCCTTTTTTTGTTCCTCGCCTCCTCAAACCTGTCAATGCGTCAGCCCCCATCCGGTTTGTACGGTATTTGGTGATACGCACCATAACATCCGTCCGGGAACGCACGGAAGAGGCTTAAAAGTTTCATTTACAGGAGGCAAGCTATTTCATATTCTCCTGTAAATAAAGTACTTTTGTTCTCCTTTTTTTGAATTATAATAGATAAAACCGATCCTTCTATCATGTTAGATTTTCTTACCAAGAGCATTACCAATCTTTTCGGCAATAAATCAGACCGCGACATCAAGGTACTGAACCCCATTGTGGAGGATGTAAATAAGGAGTTTGCTGCCCTGAATACATTGACCCATGATCAGTTGAGGGCAAAAACGGCTGAGTTCAAAAAACGGATTGCGGAATATATCCAGCAGGAAGAAAAAGAAATTGCCGATCTGAAAGCATTAGCCGAAGCACCGGATATTGATATAGAACAAAAAGAACGGGAATATGAGAAGATCGATGTTCTGGAAAAAAAGATTACCGAAAAAACTCAGGAAGTACTCAATGAGATCCTGCCCCAGGCTTTTGCCGTTGTAAAAGAAACAGCCCGCCGTTTTAAAGAAAACGAAACCCTCGAAGTAACTGCTTCCGATAACGACCGACGTCTGGCTACTGAAAGAGCGCATATCACCATTCAGGGCGATAAAGCGTTCTGGAAAAATTCATGGGATGCTGCCGGAACCGAAATTAAATGGGACATGGTACATTACGATGTACAGCTCATAGGCGGTATGGTACTGCATCAGGGTAAGATTGCTGAGATGGCTACGGGTGAAGGAAAAACCCTGGTGGCTACCCTGCCCCTCTATCTCAATGCTCTTCCAGGCAAAGGAGTTCACGTGGTTACAGTCAATAACTACCTCGCCAAACGGGATGCCGAATGGAACGGTGCTTTGTTTGAATTTCATGGCCTTACGGTAGATTGTATTGATAAACACGAACCTAACTCCGACGAGCGCAAACAGGCTTATATGGCCGACATCACATACGGAACCAACAATGAATTCGGTTTCGACTACCTGAGAGATAATATGGCCCGGACTCCGGAAGATCTGGTTCAGCGTCGTCATAACTACGCCATCGTGGATGAGGTCGATTCCGTGTTGATTGATGATGCCCGTACCCCGCTTATCATTTCCGGTCCCACTCCTAAAGGCGGTAATCACCTCTTTAACGAACTGAAACCGAAAGTTGAAAAGCTTGTATCGGCTCAGCGTAATTATGTAAACACCATTCTGGCCGACGCCAAAAAATTATTTGCCGATAAAAAAGAAAAGGAAGCCGGTCTTTCTATACTCCGTGCTCACCGCGGTTTGCCAAAGAACAAAGCCCTTATCAAATTTCTGAGTGAAACAGGTGTTAAAGCCCTGCTTCAGAAAACAGAAAGCTATTACATGCAGGATCAAAGCAAGGAAATGCATAAAGTAGATGCAGAGCTTTTCTTTGTGATTGATGAAAAGAACAATACCATAGAACTGACCGAAAAAGGGATTGAGCTTGTAAGCTCCAATGCCGACGACCATAAATTTTTCGTCCTCCCCGATATCGGTTCGGAGATTGCCGAACTGGAACGCAGCACAGCGACCGATGAAGACAAAGTGAGCCGTAAAGAAGAAGTGCTCCGCGATTATGCCGTAAAAGCAGAACGCATCCACTCCATGAATCAATTGCTGAAATCATATACCCTTTTCGAAAAAGATGTGGAGTATGTGGTAATGGATGGCAAGATTAAAATTGTGGATGAACAAACAGGTCGTATCCTGGAAGGCCGGAGATATTCCGATGGTCTGCACCAGGCTATTGAAGCAAAAGAAAATGTAAAGATTGAGGATGCTACACAAACGTATGCAACCATCACGCTTCAGAATTACTTCCGTATGTACAACAAGCTGGCCGGTATGACCGGTACAGCGGAGACAGAAGCAGGGGAGTTCTGGTCCATTTACAAACTTGATGTAGTGGTGATCCCTACCAACAGAGCCATTTCCCGTAAGGATATGGAAGACCTGGTATACAAAACAACACGTGAAAAATACAATGCCGTTATCGGTGAAATTGACAAACTGGTAAAAGAAGGACGTCCTGTGCTGGTGGGTACTACATCGGTTGAAATTTCCGAGTTGCTGAGCCGTATGCTTAAGCTGCGCGGCATCAAACACAATGTACTGAACGCTAAATTGCACCAGAAAGAAGCTGACATTGTTGCAGAAGCCGGTAAATCGGGAACGGTGACGATTGCTACCAATATGGCCGGTCGTGGTACCGACATCAAGCTGGGTGCAGGAGTGAAAGAAGCCGGTGGTCTTGCTATCATTGGTACAGAGCGTCACGAATCAAGACGTGTGGATCGTCAGCTGCGTGGTCGTTCCGGACGTCAGGGTGACCCTGGAACATCTCAGTTCTTTGTTTCTCTCGAAGATAACCTGATGCGTTTGTTTGGCTCCGATCGTATTGCCAAAATGATGGACCGTTTCGGAATCGAAGAAGGGGAAGTGATTCAGCACAGCATGATTACCAAATCCATTGAGCGTGCACAACGCAAGGTGGAAGAAAATAACTTCGGCATACGTAAACGCCTCATCGAATACGATGATGTGATGAATGCCCAGCGCGAGGTGATCTACAAAAAACGTCGGCATGCCTTGTTCGGCGAACGTCTCGCCATCGATATCGCCAACACGATTTTTGATGTGAGCGAAAATATCGTTTCCGAATATCACGGTCAGAGTGATTTTGAAGGGTTTAAACTGGAAATGATCCGGGCCTTCAGCATGGAACCTACGCTGGAAGAGCAGGATTTCCTTAAACTTCCGCCTGCCGATATCACCGAAAAGGTATACCACCAGGCATTGGAACATTATCACCGCAAATCGGCGCAAATTGCCGAACGTTCCTTCCCTGTTATCAAAGATGTGTATGAACACCAGCGCGATAACTTTGAAAACATTGTCACCCCGTTCAGTGATGGCATACGTAACCTGCAGGTACTTGTAAATCTTAAACAGGCCTACGATACAAAAGGTAAAGACCTTGTATTGGGCATGGAAAAAGGAGTGATCCTGGCTCTTATTGACGACGCCTGGAAAGAACACCTGCGCGAGATGGATGATCTTAAACAGAGCGTTCAGAATGCCGTATACGAACAAAAAGATCCCCTGCTGATTTATAAGTTCGAATCTTTTGAATTGTTCAAACAGATGATGGCCCGAACCAATAAGGATATTGTTTCCTTCCTGGCCAAAGCGAATCTGCCGAATGATCAGGAGAATGCAGTTCAACAGGTAAACGAACCTCAGCAGCAACCCAAAGAGAAGCTTCAAACCAGCCGTACCGAATCAACCGGTGCAGCCCAGCAGCCTCAGCAGGAAAAACAAAAAGTGGAACAGGTAGTTCGTCAGGATCCTAAGATTGGACGTAATGATCCTTGTCCTTGCGGCAGTGGCAAAAAATTTAAAAACTGCCACGGAAAGTAATCCTAAAAACAAGTATTTACTGAATTCGTACTAAAACAAAAGAAGCCCTTTAACGAGGGCTTCTTCATTATTTTATAGCTTGTATTAAGCGACAGGCTTGGCGGCTTCTTTTTCACTGCCATCCAACGTAATAGCTTTAGAGCCTTGATTGGTCAATTCCACTTCACAGGCAATGGTTACTTCTTCACTCACCATAAACCCGCCTGTTTCTACTGCTGCGTTCCAGGTAAGACCCCAATCACTTCTTTTGATAATGCCGCTTACGGTAAAACCTACCTTCTCATTTCCCCATGGGTCTTTGGCCATTCCTCCAAACTGAGCACTTAACTTGACATGCTTGGTAACGCCCTTTATGGTCAGATCGCCCCACAATTCATGATTCCCGTTTGCATCTGCTTTTCCAATCGTATTGGATGAAAAATTAAGCTGTTTATGATTTTTAACATCAAAGAACTCCTCTCCCTTCAAATGCTCGTCTCTTTTAGAATCTCCAGTAGAGATGGAGCTTGCATCAATGCTCAGATCAATTACTGCCGTAGTAAAGTCTTTTTCCGTTGTAACAATATTCGCTTCGAAAGTTTTGAAAGATCCTTTTATATGGGCTATCATCAAATGCCTCACCATAAAAGCAATCTCACTGTGGCTTTGGTCAATAGACCAGGTTATTTCGTTTTTCATAGTAGGTGGTGTTATAGTTATTATTTAATAATAAAAGACGACGTGTAGGTTGTTGATACAAAGGTGGATTTTTGACATTCATTGTCCTTACACAACCTGTTAGAAAAGTTACATCTATCACAGATTGAGGGCGCTGCTGCTTTTTACACGAAAATCTGGGAACTATGTAAACTATTTAAAAACAAGTGCAAGAGAGCAACCAGATCCATTCACCATATTTGCCACCCCTTAACACCACTAAACCTAATCCGATGACTCCTGAAACTCCTTTGACACTAACAGAACAGAAAGATGCTTCTTTTCTCAACGACACCAGAATTGCCAACCACCGGCTGGCAGCTCAGTATTTAGAATCAGCTGCTAAATTTCATACTATGGCAGCCGATTTTTATCAAGCCGGAGATCATGTAAATGGAGCAGAAAGCTCGTTAAAGGCACAGGGATTTATGCACATGGCATTTGAAGAGCAGGCTGCCAACGCTAAATATTATGCATTGCATTGCTAAGCTTCCTGAACAATATAAAAACGCAAATATGAAATCCGAGCAGGAATTTCTTTATGCAATCTCTGCCATAACACTGGAAATTAAGACCCAATTTCCGGATATGTCACAATATCTTGGGTCGCCTCCTCTTCCGGACCGCACGAACCCCGCTATAACCATTAGCACCTTACGGGATTATTACGCCTCGCTTGCCCAGTTCATGTTATACTACAAACGATACCACCTCCAAAAAATACAGTCTACTCAAAACTGACCTCGCATTCCGTCTGCACTTACACCAAAATCATAAAATTGAATACTTTTACATGACCCCGTAACGGTGCATTGGAATGAGCTATTATTTTCCTTCTTTGCTTCCTTCATTGGAATTTACAAAGCAAGTATCTGACGATTTACCTTTCTCCTTTGCCAGTGGAGAACAGGCTATCCGGGTCTTGCTGCGCAGTTATCAATTGCCACCGGGTGCCTGCGTAGCACTCCCTTTATATGTTTGCGATTCGTTAAAACAGGCCGTTCTCCAAGAAGGCTTAACCCCCTATTACCTGGATCTGAAACCAGGTTCTTCATTCTGGTCGGAATATAATCTTGCAAGTCTGGAAGCCGCACATGTTAAAGCCGTTATCCTGGTGCATTTATATGGATTCCTGCATCCCGATACGGATGCCATCATGCAATTCTGTCAAACCAACCGGGTTCCTCTTTTACATGATGCTGCTCAGAGCTATGGGATAAACGTATCTGCACTCACCTATGGAAATGGCACTGTATACTCTTTCGGACCGGGGAAATCCTCCACAGCTGCCTGTGGTGCTATTGCTGAAGGGTTATCATCTTCCTATTACAACAAAGAAGTGAATGCTACATCCGAATCTTTTTCAGTAAAAGAACGTCCTAAACTATTTCTGAAATCCCGACTCTATGGATATCGTTTCAGTGTGAAAGATAAACTAGTACAACGCTTCCTTCCTGCAGAACATAACCTGGAACGCATTACAGCAATGACGCTATTCCAGCGTCAGGCAGCAAATGCAGTAATGAAGCTGGTGCAGGAGAAAATTGCACAACGCAAAGCCAACTATACGCTGCTGGCCACCGCCGCTGAAAAAAACGCCGAGCTTAAAATATGTTATGATGACGGAAGAGGCCTTTATTTCAAGCTTATTGTCCATTCCAATTGCCAGCCTGAGCTGTTGAAGAAATACCTGCACCAAAACCAGGTGCCTTATTTCTGTCTTTTTGATTCGTTGGTGTTAGAACGGGAACGATTCGGAAACTATCCGGTATTTTTAAAAGAAGCACCCGCTATACTGGAAATATCCTGTGAAGCATCGGTTCCACTGACAGAAATAAAAAGGGTGGCTGAGCTGATCGAGGCCTTCAGGCCTTAAATACGAACCCAGTTTTCAGGGACCAGATCGGAATCGTCATAGGCGGGATCAAGAAACCATTTGGCTGGCGCAACTACTGTTTTATCGGGGTGAGTGCCCAACCATGCAGCCCACCACCCAAAGGTGGAATTGGGGATAATAAAATGCCGGCAAAGAGTCATCAGCTGAAATTTTGTAGCATACCTCGGGCCATTGTATTCCTCCCCTACAAACGTCGTGTCAACAGAGAACTTCAGATTGGAACGGCTCCATTCGGGGTCATCCGTAAAGACATATACATGATCAATCTGTTGCTTGGATTGCAGCTCGGCTATTGCGCGATGAAAGTATTCGGCAGGCAGGGCACCCAGGGTTTTGCTATAAACAGGGCTCGTAACATAATCTCCTCTCCTGGTACTGATACATACCGAGTTTCCGGATTGAATCTTTATTCCAAGTTCTTTTGCTGCCCCACCAAGCGAATCCCGGAATACCAACAATTCACGGATGAGTTCTTTCTTCTCCTTAAAATACTTTTCACTTTGCCAGGCACCTACCAGGCATTTATTATCCTTTAGCTTCAGAATTTCAGAATGGAAATTTCTACCCTGCTCAACAATCAGATTCTTTTTTCCTTGCAGATTCCACCAAAATTTGTTGTAGAGTTTTCCGGGTATATGATTATATGATTTCCCGTTGAACAAGGTAATTTCTCCCACACTTGCCTGCTCCAGGGCTATATCAAAAACATGATCCAGATCCAGATCACGGTGGGTAACCACCTCGTGAGGCTGACTCCTATCTTCTAAAAGAGTGGTATCAATTTTAAGCACTGTCTTATTATGGCTGGCAAGACAAGTGCCAAGCGCATATTGAAACAACTGATTACCCAAACCTCCTGTAAATCGAACCAGAATCATACGTAGATGCTTAATGTTTGAATTGAACATTCAAAGTTAAGCTATTTAGGGAAGCCGAAACGAGGGTTAATAAGCCATCAGCTTAAACGTAGAAACGCCATGGCAGCTGTTACACTGGCCCATCGTGATCGATGTCTGCATATAACGTGTTCCGTTCACACCTTTTACGGCCGGGTAAACGCCGCTTGAAAAATCAATGTTTTCTGTGGTATAAAAATTCCCAGACCCGTCTCCGTTAAGGGTGTGTTTAAGAATTCCTTGCCCATTGCGCCGGGAATAAAGGGATACGGTTACATTTGCATACGGATTGCCACTCAAGCTGTCATTGGCGCTGCCGGCAGCAGTAAACCAACCATCACCTGGACCACCATCTTTATGACAATTCATACAATTTTCTCCATGATGATGGCTATGTCCCCCGTTGGAACTAATTTTCACATCATTCTGATTCGTTTTTGTACAGGACTGAATCACTATAAAAAGAATAAGAAAAGAACAAGCCGCTAAAATCCATTTTGATTTGTACATGACGTGCATCGCTATCCTTTAGGTTTAGAAGATTAGCTGACAGTTATAAAGGTAATTTCATCACTGATTCTAAACTATGACCAAGGTCATATTCCCGAACGTATTTATCCTTATTTCCAACCAACAAAATACTTTCTCGAGATTCTTTATAGGGGCAAACCCCGGCAATTCTGTATGACTCACGCCTTTCAAATATTTGCTAAATTTAAACCTGCAATATGAATAGCAAACAGACTCATTTTTTCAAACTAAAACATATTGGTAAGCCACTTTCTTTTGCCGCATAAACAGCAGGAAGGAGAGCCTAATTATTGATTTCCGACAGCTTATGAAAATTTTAATGTACAGCGAGAATTTTGGCGGCCCTACCACCACCTTCATTCAAAATGATTTGACTGATCTCGCTAAAAAACATACCGTCAAATATCTCTGTTCGGCCATTGACCCGACAGGCACATTTAAGTATAAGGATGTAGATGTGGTAGCTTATTCAAAAAGCAAGATTGTTCGAAAAATACGCTGGATACTGGAGAAAAACGGATGGTATTTAACTAACAGGGATAGGGATTTTGCAAAAGGAGTGAATAAAATAATCGAAGCGTTTAAACCGGATGTGATCCAATGTAATTTTGGAATTGAAGCGTTAAGACTTACTGACAATCTGAATAGTGCAAATCAACACATACCTCTTGTAATCAATTTTTTAGGATATGATGCCTCAGAGCAACTTACAAGGCGTTCCTATGTGCGCAAGTTGATAGCCCTTACTAAACGGCCTTCTGTATACGCCACTTGTAACACGACATTTCTGAGAAAAAATCTGGAGGCAAAAAACGTTTTCTTTCGTCACAATAAGATTATTCACACGGGAGTGAATCTTGCTTTTTTTGATCGCAAAGGAGTTTACCCCAATCATAAGGAATTTATTTTTCTTCAGATTGCTTCGTTCTCTTACCGTAAAGGGCAGGAAATTGCCATTCGTGCTTTTAAACTCTTTCTGGATTCCGTTGCGGATCCCGAGCGGTTTAAGCTGATTTTTGCCGGGGGTGATGATGATAATACTTGCGCAGAGATGAGGAGACTGCCATCGGCATTGGGCATCCAGGACAACGTTGAATTCCGCAATTGGTTAACACCCACGGAATCGAGGGAATTGATGATATACGCGAATTGCTTTGTACAACACAGCCGCACCATTCATGGAAGAACAGAAGGTATCCCCACCGCTGTTTCAGAAGCTATGGCCATGGAGCTTCCTGTCTTATCTACACTCCATGCCGGCATTCCCGAACTGGTGGAAGATGGTGTGAATGGTTTCCTGGTGGCAGAAAATGATATAAATGCTCTTGCTAAAAGAATGAAGGATATTCAATCCTTCGGTTACTTAAAAAAGAACAGGGAGAAAGTGGAGAATGAATTTAATTTGGCCAAAAGAACAGATGTGTTTGAACAATACTACAACGAAATCCTTTCAGGCAAGCTGGCTTGAGTTTATCAAAAAATTACCCCGCCCACCCTTCTCTGTCCAGGCTTCTATAATTTATTGCTTCGGCCAAATGATTGGAAAGGATAACTTCCGATGCATCCAGATCGGCAATGGTTCTGGCTACTTTCAAAATCCGGTCGTAAGCCCGGGCGGAAAGTCCCAATTTTTCCATGGCGTTCCGGATCAGTTGCACTCCTGTGTCATCCAAACGGCAAATAGTAGGCAGCTGACGGCTGCTCATTTGCGCATTACAATGAATCCGTTCCTGCTCTGCATATCTTGATTCCTGAATTTTTCTAGCTTCCATCACTCTTTCCCTTACTGTATCACTGGATTCGGATTGTGATTTTCCAGACAGTTCCCGGAACGGAACCGGTGTTACTTCCACATGGATATCAATCCTATCGAGAAGTGGACCCGAAATACGGTTCAGATATTTCTGTACTACTCCTGGGCCGCACATACATGTTTTTTCCGGGTGGTTATAGTATCCGCAAGGGCATGGATTCATAGAGGCCACCAGCATAAAGCTGGCCGGATATTCAACAGAGAGTTTCGCTCGCGAAATTGTAATGACCCGGTCTTCCAAAGGCTGACGCATCACCTCAAGCACGGTTCGTTTAAACTCAGGTAATTCATCCAGAAACAAAACTCCGTTATGAGCCAGAGAAATTTCACCGGGTTGGGGAACACTGCCACCGCCCACCAATGCTACATCACTGATGGTATGGTGAGGTGATCGAAAGGGGCGTTGATTAATAAGACCCATATATTTTCCCATTTTACCTGCTACGGAATGAATTTTGGTTGTTTCCAGGGCTTCATGAATACTCATTGGAGGAAGAATGGTAGGTAAGCGTTTAGCCAGCATCGTCTTCCCGGCACCAGGCGGACCGATAAGAATAACATTGTGTCCTCCTGCAGCCGCTATTTCCAAGGCTCTTTTAATGTTCTCCTGTCCTTTTACATCTGTAAAATCAAGTTCGCTACCGGTACGTTGATTTTCATTGGCCCCGAATTCCACCCGAACCCTTGCCATGGAATGTTCTTCGTTAAAGAATGCAATCACATCCTGTATATGATCGGCTCCATATACTTCCAGGCCTTCCACCACTGCGGCCTCCTGCCCATTTTGTTTAGGGATTACCATCCCAACAAATCCTTCCTTCTGAGCCTGAATGGCGATTGGCAATACACCTCTGATAGGTTGTATACTACCGTCGAGGGACAGTTCACCCATAATGATAAAACGATCCGCCTTTTCCGCTTTTATTTTACCGGAAGCCGCAAGAATCCCCATTGCAATGGTAAGATCATAGGAGGCGCCTTCCTTTCTGATATCGGCAGGGGCCATGTTGATGGTTATGGCCTTGCCAGGGATCCGATAACCGTTGTTTTTCAGTGCAGCATCTATGCGCTGGTGGCTTTCCTTCACCGCGCTATCAGGAAGACCGACAAGCAGGAAATTAATTCCATCCGAAATGTTAACCTCCACGGTAACGGTTGTGGCATGAATGCCACTGACGGCACTGCCAAAAGTTTTTACAAACATGATGTGTTAGCTTTCCCGCCCTGAAAAAGAGGAGTAAATACCTGTTCAGGTGGAGGCTGACAGGAATGATCAGAGCGCCTGAGACGGCGGGAGGTTTAATTCAATATAGTGAATGAGGGAATGAATAACTTTAATATGTATTTCCTGTGCACGATCTGCAAATTCGGAATGAGGAGCGCGGATTTCCACATCACAGCCCGCTGCCATTTTTCCTCCGTCTTTGCCTGTGAGGCCCACTACCTTCATCCCCTTTGCTTTGGCAGCAGCAATAGCATGCAATACATTTTCCGAATTACCACTGGACGAAATACCCAACAATATATCACCGGGCTTGCCCAACGCTTCAATGAATCTGGAAAAAACATATTCATATCCGTAATCATTTCCCGTACAGGAAATATGCGAAGGGTCCGAAATGGAAATGGCTGGCAATGCCTGCCTGTGACTGCGAAAACGTCCGCTCAGTTCTTCGGCAAAATGCATAGCATCACACATAGATCCGCCATTTCCACAGGAAATGACCTTTCCGCCGTTTGCCATGGATTCTACCATCAAATTGCCGGCTGTTGCTATTTTTTGCATATTTCTTTCATCAGCAATAAATGCTGAAAGTATAGTCTGAGCTTCAAGAAAATTCTGGCGGATGCTTAAGTCTGGCATATAACTAGTTTATATCCAAAAGTAAGCATTTACCCGATTATCATATCAATACATGAAGGGTCATTTCTGACGGTTATATCTGTCTTTCATTTCTGTTTCCATCCTTTCCAGGTCTTCTTTCGAATACCAGATTCCACGTGTCATAACCCCATTTATTTTATCCAGATTATCAATATTATCCAATGGATTGGCACCTAATAACAGGAGATCCGCCTTTTTACCCGCTTCAACCACACCCCAACTTGACGATGCCTGAGCAAATGCCGCAGCATTGACAGTCCCCGCTTTCAATGTTTCATATGGACTGATACCCGCTTCCACAAAATTCCTGCACTCATCCAGCAAGCTATAACCCGGCAATAAAAAGGGGCCGTCTCCCGGACTCAGAAGCATCGGGATCCCTTCTTCCTGCATGCTTTTCATCATCCTCAGCGTCATCTCCAGATCCTTACGATGATCCATTCGTTGCTTAATAAAGTCCTGTTTCTTTTTCATATTTTCTTTGTACTCATCCTTGTATAGGGAATCCCACGTGTTTACCAGAGAAGGTGGCAGACATTTCATTCCCGGATGCGCATCCAATTGCTCCAGTGTCAACTGGAACCAGGTAACGTAATACCATTGCAAATCGGGACAGGCAAAAATTTCTGCCTTACCCATCTTATTGACTGTCTTTCTGAATTTAACACTGTCACTTTTATACGCATTCAGAAACGGGTCCAGATGTTCGACAGATGCTTGTCCTGCATTTAAAGCCGCTTCCAGACCCGCTTTTGGACAATGTCCGGCAACCCTGATTTGCTCCTGTTTGGCAATTTGCATGACCGAATCGTATAATGCCGGGTGTAATGAATAAAGGTATTTCACGAAATCATAATGCTCCTGCTTATATTGACGGATTAATGTCCTGGCCTTATCAGGATCCAAATCCTTATCCTGTGGCAATACCGGCGAGCCCAATATTAGCGAAGGGCCGATTTTTTGACCGCTGTTGATACTATCACGAAGAGCCAGGTGACTATGCGCACCTCTCATGCTTCTGATGGTAGTAACACCTCTAAGGACATTCATCTCCAGATAATCGGTCAGACCAATTTCATCTGCCGCGCCTGTAGGAAGGTGCGCATGCATATCCGTTAACCCTGGCATAAGGTACATACCTTTGGAGGCCACCACCTTTGCACTGGCCGGAATTTTCACCGTACCGGAATTACCGATTTCCAGAATCTTGTCGCCTTGAATAAGCACAGTCTGATTCGTCAGCACCCTTTGCTTATCCATGGGGATTACAGTTACTTCTGTAAAGGCTAATAATGCACCTTCCTTTTGAGCAACCAAATCCGACGCCGCAGAAAAGAAGAGAATAATGCTTAGTAAACGATAGGTTATAAAACGCATATAGAATTGTTTTGAATATGAAACTTAATTGTTTTTTCGGGCGGATTACCTAAGTCACTTTCGACCTCACTCCCCCATTCGGGCAAAAGTAAAAAGGAGGACTTTGTATATCATCGGGTAAAACGCGTATTCTTCCTACGTATTTATACGGGGGGCCAATAGCAAAGGGAATGCCCAAAAGCATTCCCCAGCTGAAATTCAGGCAATACTGAGTCTAATTTATTTTTTCTTACACTCGTCCAAAAGCATTTTGGCACGCTCTTTACCCCAATCCGGGTGAATAGTGCTGGCAGGATGGAACGCCTCATATTTTTTAACAGTCTCTTCCAATAGTGGAAGTGCTTTATCTTTTCCTCCACCAAACTGAGGAGGAGTATAATACATTCCCTGAGCTTGTAATAAATAAGGACGCGGATTATTCGGGTCCAGTTCTTTTGCTTTTGAACTCATCTCTCCCGACATACCGCCGAATTTGGCACCCCTAAGCATCGGATTAACACTTATTCTGGAGGAATAAATCAATGCTCTTAACGCATAAACTTCCGAGTTATTGGGACTGAGCGAATCGGCTTTGTTTGCATACTTTTCGGCTATATCACAATACTCATCTATCTTATCTCCCTTCATGGTGGTAGCCATAAACACATTGCAAAGCGATACATAGTAAGCAGGCAGCCACTCCTTTTTTTCAGCATTGGCTATGCGTTCAAACCCATTTGCTGTTTGCTGATAAGATGGGGCCGACTTACAGGTATCCATCATCTTCAGGTTCTTTTCCATGGATGACACATATCGCTTATTTTGCGCGCCAACCTGCAAAAAGAACATAAAACCGAGACAAAAAAGAATGCTGTTTTTCATATTGATCGTGATTAACACGTTATTATTTCAATTAATTATTATTCAATACATCCTGTGTGCGATCTATTCCAAAGCTCATAAAAATACCAATAAAATACATTCGGGAAGCAGTAGCTGTAATAGGGGCCGAGCGGGTACCATCGGTGGAATAACGGTATCCATATATATTATTTGTGCCCAACACATTATCAACGCCTATGACAAAGACAGAAAATGCCTTTCCGAATTTTCGGACATAGCTGGCTGTAAAGCCCAATTTACTGTATTCCGGTGTCCGGTCGCCCAGAAAAACAGGATTGTTTGGATTGTAATAAGGCCTCCCCGTGGCATAAGTATAAGTAGCCCCCAGATTAACAAGTATGGATGGAATAAACCGCTTAACCACCAGGGATGCAGTATGTGGAGTTGCAAATATAGGTTCGGCCACTTCCGGGTAATTAATATATTGTCTTTTTGTATCCAGATAGGAATAGGATACCCAATAGTCCCAGTTCCTGAATGTTTTTTTATCCCTCCAGAATATGTCTATCCCTTGTGCATATCCGCTCCCGTTATTGTGCAGAGAGTCCTGAAGGTTTTGCAGATTGGTTGGAAGCGTGGTAACAAGGTCCTGGTATTTCTTATAGTAGGCCTCTATACGAAATGTACGTTGCTCCTGCACCACTTGGTAATTAACGATGTAATGCGTGGCCCGCTCATAATTCAGACTGGGTTTTTCAAGTAAATAACGGGTTTCCGGGCGTTCATAAAAATCTCCATAGGCAAGCGATATCTGACCATTGGCGCTGGTTTTGAAGGCGAGCGAAGTACGGGGTGCAATATTACTTTTCTCTTGTAGGGAACTATACTCATACCGGCCTCCTATACGGGCCACAATTTTTGAGCTCAGAAAAATATCGGTTTCTACAATCCCTGCTGTATACTCATCCCTGATATTGTATACGGAATGATAAATTCCATTTTGAATATCGCTGATATCATGATTATCCTGATATTCTCCACCAAACCTAAGCAATGAAAGGTTTCCAATGCTTCGAGTAAAAAGCACTTTACCCTGCGCAAGTTCATTGCTGTTGAGCACATGCAAATTATCGGGCTTTATATCATCCAGATTGTAACTGTAAGAAGCACCGAGGTAGTACTTCCATTTCCCATTCAGGTTGTCTTTGAAGGTAAGATTGGTATAATAATTCTGGTTTTTGAGGATGAAATTATCCATATACCCGTTTGTACTATCCAGATTAGGCCGGCTCACACCCAGCTGGCTGGTGTTTACATACCCATAAAATTTCAGAATACCTGTTTCGTCTACTTTCTGCCGGAAGTTGAGCGAGCCCCCTGTAAATATGGGCGTCTGTGTCATCTTTACATCCTGAGGTACCAGGTTATAATAAGGCCCCAGATTGGTATAATTGAAATCACCTCCCACCGAGGTTGTACTGTCTTTAAATAATTTATTGATCCCTACTCCAACACCCACCGAAGAGATGGCTGCGGTAGCCGAAGAACTTTCAGGCAAGTCCTGTGTTTCCAAAACCAGTGCAGATGACATGGCTTGTCCATATTGAGCCGAATAACCACCGGTACTGAATACGGTTCCTTTAAACAAAAACGGGGAAAAACGCCCTCTTGCAGCAATATCCGGTGCCCCTGAAAAATAGGGATTGGCCACCACCATACCGTCTATAATTGTCTTTGTTTCGTTCCCGGTTCCCCCTCTAACGAATAATCCAGCCGATTCTCCCACCTGCTGCGTTCCAGGCAACGTTTTTAAAGCACCGGTTATATCACCCTGAGCCCCTGCCGTTGTAACAATATCCAATGGCTTTAGAATCGTTACTTTTTTCTCGTCACTGGCCTCCATCGTACCCGCCGAAATAACAACGGTCTTTAGCTGATTAGACGATTCCTTTAATACGAGATTGATCGCTATATCTTTTCCTTGTAAAACTACCTGCTTTTCAATTTTCTCGAACGTAATCATACTTGCCACAAGCGTTGCCTTTCCGGTATCGGCAGCCATAAAAGAAAACGAGCCATCCGCCCCTGTACTGGTTCCGTCATAACTATCCTTTACATAGACATTTACACCTGCCAGGGGATGCTTGGAGCCGTCTGTTACTTTTCCGGTAATTTTTGTCTGGGCTGAAATTCTTTCGCTTCCTACAAAAAGGAAAAGCAGAAGGATGATTTTTGAAATGGGGTAGATTGATTTCATGGGGCAAATGTAAAATCGTTTCTGCTAGAGACCAAGATACCTACCGATTTTCAGCCGAAAAAAAGGATGCTTTTACCGGTTCTTTCACCGGTAAAAGTATCAGAAACTCAATAAATTCAACAGGAATTTACTTTGCAGTAATCTTATATTCTGTCCGGCGGTTCAACTGACGATGCTCATCCGTATCGTTCGCCACCACAGGAACTGTGTCTCCAAAACCCTTAAATGCAAGTCTTTCTTTTACAATGCCATTTGCAATCAGATAATCCATCACCGCTTTGGCCCGATTGTCGGAAAGAACAAGATTTTTCTTTTTATCGCCCTTATTATCCGTGTGCCCCCTCAGTTCTATCTTCAGTGTTTTGTTGTTGTTCAGAAATAGCACCAATTTATTCAGCTCCGCCTTTGATTCCGGCTTAAGATCATACTTGTCCGTTTCAAAAAATACATTTTTCAATATTTCCACTTTATCCACATCGATAGGCTGTAACGGCACATCCATCAAATAAGGCTTTGTTTTGTCAATAGAATCTTTCATAAAAAAATTACCGGAGTAAGAAAGATATCCGGGGCGTGATACATTTAACATATAATTTTTATTGGAAGGCAAGGTCATAAAAAACTCCCCGCTGCCTTTGTCGGAAAGTGAAGTATATAGTGACTTTTGCGTTTCCAGATCTATCAGTTCAAAACTTGCTTCCAGTGGCTTTTTAGACACCGCATCATAAATTTTTCCTTTGAAATAGGTGATTTTTTCAGGACGCAAATTCTCAGGTAATTCGAACGTGTAAAAATCAAGCCCGCCGAATCCTCCCGGACGTTCGGAAGAGAAATAGGCAATCTTACCAGTAGGGTCCACCAGGAAGCTGTTTTCATCAATACAGGTATTGATAGGATAGCCCAGATTGACAGCTTCTCCCCAATCTCCGTTTGGTTGACGCCTACTCATATAGATATCAAGACCGCCCATTCCTACATGTCCGTTAGAGGCGAAGTATAAGGTCATATTATCGGGGTGAATAAACACACTTTCTTCGCTTCCCGGAGAATTTATATTGTCATTCAGTTTAACAGGGGGCATAAATTGACCATCATCGCTAAGATGAGAAACATAAATATGTCCATTTTCCCGCATATGATTTTTCCCTACATGTCCTCTCACAAAATAAAGATCCTTTCCATCGGAAGAAAAAGAAGGCTGAGTCTCCCAATCAGACGTACATACCGGAGGACCTACATTTTGAGGCTGAGACCAATGTCCGTTTTGCCAAACACAATAAAAAATATCACAGCTGCCATATCCCCTCCGTGTAGGGCCGTAATCATTATCTCCGCGCCCTTCCGAACAGGATGCAAAGAACAGGATCTTTCCATCGGCCGAAAAACAAGGTGCTCCTTCATTGTAAGGCGTATTTAGCTCCTTTATGGGTTGAGCCATTTGCCATTGTCCGTCTTTCTTTTCACTGCAATAAAAATCTTCCTGAGAAGCCTGACCATTCACCCTGAAGTTTCTTGTAAATAGAAACTTATTTCCATCCACCGTTATTGCAGGAAAATATTCATGATTGTTGGTATTGATATTGGGGCCCATATTTACCGGATTGAATTTAACCGGTTGCTTTATCGCTTCACTTGCAAACTTGCAACTGGCCAGGTTCTGTCGCGTAAGCAGCTCCATATCAGGGTCCATATTAGGGGCTTGCAAAAACCTTTCATAATGTGCTTTTGCTTCTTCGTAGTGGCCTGTATGGAACTCAATGTTGGCGCAGGTAAAAAAAGTTTGCCAATGCGGGCGGGGATTGTGCGCAAACAATTTTTGATATTGCTCTATTGCCTTTTCATTCTCCCTGTGATCGACAAATATATTGGCCCGCAGTTCATACACTTCTGAAAATCCAGGATCGCGTTTTTCCGCCTTATCCAAATCTTCCAGTGCTCCTTTATCATCCCCTCCTTTGTATTTATTCAGAGCCGACTCAAAATGTTTAATCGCCTTTTCATCCATGGTATTGTACTTACCTGGCATAGGGCCTTGTGCCTCTGTTTTAATAAAAAACAAAAACAAAAGAGCAAACAAACTGAACAATCGCTTTCTATCCATCATGGAATATGCATGTATTTATGAGTCTGCAGTGAAATATTCCAGTTGGGATGAAGTAATACGTAATCTACAATGTCCTGCATAATCTGAGCGGACTTACTCCATTCAGGTTGCAAAAACAGTTTACAATCGGGCCTTACCCTGGAAGCATGCGTAGCAGCCCACTCAAAATCATTCTTATTATATATAATTACTTTAAGCTCATCGGCTTTTTTAAGACTTTCTTCCAAAGGAGCCATCGTCTTTTTGGGCGAAAGACAAATCCAATCCCAGGTTCCGGTAATTGGGTACGCACCGGATGTCTCCAAAAAAGTAAGAATGTTTTTTTTCTTCAATCCGGTTGTGAGGTAATCCAACTGATACATGGCCGGCTCTCCTCCTGTAATGACCACCGCCTTAGCGGGTTGCGCCGCGGCATGTTCAATAATTAAGTCGGCAGAAGTGGCTGGGTGCAAATCTGCATTCCAGCTTTCTTTTACATCGCACCAGTGACAACCTACGTCACATCCCCCAACTCTGATAAAATAGGCAGCCTTACCCGTATGAAATCCCTCACCTTGTATGGTGTAGAATTCCTCCATGAGGGGCAGCACCTCTCCTCTCCCTAGTTGATCTTTCTCTTTGTCGGTCATTTCCAATTCAATTCATTCCAGGCTATCCAGGCCAACAGCCCCATTCCGGTGGCAAGGGCCTGTTCATCAATATCAAATGTTGAGGTATGCACTCCACTCGTAATTCCTTTTGATTTATTCCCGGTTCCCAGTCGGTAAAAACAAGCTGGTACATAATGCGAATAAAAAGCAAAATCCTCTGCCGTCATCCGAAGGGGTAATTCTTCAACCGATTGCTTCCCCATATATTTTTCGGCACAAACTATTGCCCTGGCGGTTACTGTTTCCTCATTAGTGAGATAAGGATATCCATCACGCACATCAAAAATACAACTGCCTCCCAGCTGAAGGGCCTTTTCTTCTGCCATCTGAACCATTTTCAGTTTCGCCTCTTTTCTCCATTTTTCATCCAGCGTACGGAAGGTTCCTTCTATTTTAACTTCGGCTGGTATTACATTAGTAGCTCCATCAGCGATAAAACGGCCGAAAGCAAGAACAGTAGGTGCAGGCGGGTTTGTGTTAAACTCCTTATGCAACTGTTGCAGAATTTCGGCTGCAATAAAAATAGGGTTGTTATAATCAGCAGGCATGGCAGCATGTCCTCCTTTTCCTCGTACGGTAATATACAGCTCATCTGTTGATGCCATATACATCCCTTTTCGAAAACCAACTTTACCGGTCTCCATGGAAGGAAATACATGCTGGGCAAAAATGGCGTCAGGACGCGGGTGCTCCAGCACTCCTTCTTTGATCATAAGAGAAGCGCCTCCTGGCAATTTTTCTTCTCCGGGTTGAAAGATAAGACGTACCGTTCCTTCAAAAGTGTCCTTCAGCTCTTCCAGAATTTTTGCAGCCCCCAGCAAAGAGGCTGTATGAACATCATGTCCGCATGCATGCATGACACCCGGAACAGTAGATTTATAAGTTGTTTTATTTTCTTCCTGGATGGGTAAAGCATCCAGATCTGAGCGCAGGGCGATCATTCTTTTTTGCGGATTC